>JAESQH010000161.1 GCA_016765235.1 Paracoccaceae bacterium | reverse complement strand
GCGGATGCGCTTCTGATGGTCGGGTTGCGCTATGGCTCCGACCAAGCCGCGCGGCAGACGGAGGATTGGCTGAAAGCAATCGCACGCGCGGCGTATCTGGCCTCGGCGCATTTGGCAGGCGAAAAAGGGGCGTTCCCGTTGTATGACGCGGAACCCTATTTGGCAGGCGACACCATGATGGCGATGGACGACGAAGTGCGCGCCGCTGTGACCAAGCACGGTATTCGTAACGCTTTGTTAACGTCTATCGCCCCGACCGGCACGATCAGCCTTTATGCTGGCAACGTGTCCAGCGGAATCGAGCCTGTGTTTGCCTACGCCTACACCCGCAAGGTTTTGCAAAAGGATGGCTCCCGCACCGAGGAAGAGGTCGAGGATTACGCGGTGAAACTCTGGCGCGAAAAATTCGGCGATGCGGAGTTGCCTGAATATTTCGTTAACGCCCAAACGCTGGCCCCGATTGACCATGTGCGCATGCAGGCNGCNGCGCAAAAATGGGTGGATTCGAGCATCTCGAAAACCATCAACTGCCCCGAGGACATCGACTTTGAAGCCTTCAAGGAGATTTACCTTGAGGCTTGGAATACCGGCTGTAAAGGCTGCACGACCTATCGGCCCAATGACGTAACCGGATCGGTTCTAACGGTCAGCNAAAAGGTCGACGCTAAGCCCGAANGNGCNGCNCCCGNNCACGCAGGCGAGGTCGTGTANTTGTCNGAACCACTGGACCGCCCCGAAAACCTGCAAGGCCAGACCTACAAGATCAAATGGCCAGAATCCGAACACGCGATTTATATCACGCTAAACGATGTGGTTATTGGCGGGCGTCGCCGCCCTTTCGAAGTGTTCATCAATTCCAAAAACATGGAACATTTCGCGTGGACAGTCGCGTTAACCCGCATGATCTCGGCTGTGTTCCGGCGTGGCGGGGATGTCTCGTTCGTAGTGGAGGAACTGAAAGCCGTGTTCGACCCGCGCGGTGGCGCATGGGTTGGCGGCAAATATATCCCGTCAATTCTTGCAGCAATCGGCGGCGTGATCGAACGCCATATGATCGAGACAGGCTTCATCGCAGGCGAGGGCATGGGCCTCAAATCCGACCCACAATCCGAGGCAATAGCGGTCGGCGAACGCCCCNGCGGCCCCGCCTGCCCCAATTGCGGCCAATACGCGATGCGGATGATCGAAGGTTGCATGACTTGCGGGGATTGTGGACATTCGAAATGTGGGTGAAGCCGTAGGGTGGGCGGTTTCCGCGCACCCTTCCGACGGTTGATGATGGAGCGGCGTGTGGAAACGCCACATCAGTACACCATTCCTTAACCTTTCCCGCGTATAACCAACCTCGCTGAGCAAGGTTCTAACAAAACCACTAGGGGTTATCGAGCTGGGCATCTGAAGTTCTTAACACTTGGCAACCCGCTCGATAATCGGGGTGNCTGGTACAGCAGACGCTGCTGATCGCTTAGGTCGGGCAGCCACAGCGCGATAGCTTTTGCTAATTCGACCGTGTTACCCCAATGGGTCAGATCAGGTTCCACAGCAGAACCTTCCGAGAATCTCCGAAAATTTGGCGCGAANNCCCACGACCAGNNGTTTTNGTNTGNCTTATCGCCCTAGATAATCGCCCAACGNGCGTACTTTGTTGAAAAATTCGCTGGTGGATGCGCACGGTATAAAAACTTTGGCGTCGCCAATGCGAATATAGACCTGCGGTCCGTCCCCAAGAACACCAGAGCGCCCTAACTCCACGTCTACAGTCTCGACATCCGCCTCTGGCGAGGCTTTGCATGAATTCTTGGAAAAATAGGGTGTGCCTTCCATTTGCCTCTCCCAGAATGGTTAAAGCAACAGTTTAGCACAAATTTTTTACTACGCAAAATTCAGATATTAAGCCTTGCCATATCCGCCCGCTGTTGGCGGTTGCACAATCACCGCATCGCCCGCTTCCAGAATGGTTTGATCGCAACCCATTAACGTTTCCACTGTGCCATCAACACGGCGCACTTGGGTCAAACCCAACTGACCATCCTCGCCCCCTTCAAGACCCTTGGGTGGCAGNGTGCGGCTGGATGAAAGTATCGCGCAATCCATNCGNTCNAGGAACCGCAANGTGCGGCGCGTACCGGANCCGGCNTGCCATTTGCCCTTGCCACCGGACCCATGGCGAATGTGGAAATCTTCCAGCAGAACCGGATAGCGGAACTCCAATATTTCGGGGTCCGTCAGGCGTGAATTGGTCATGTGAACCTGCACCGCATCTGTGCCGTTAAAGCCGGGACCAGCGGGGGAGCCCGAACAAATCGTCTCGTAATACTGGTATTCATCATTGCCAAACGTCAGGTTATTCATCGTCCCTTGCGTGTTGGCCATTGCCCCCAATGCCGCCAGCAATGTGTTTGTAACATGTTGGGAAGTCTCTACATTTCCGGCCACAACAGCGGCTGGATATTTAGGGCGCAGCATGCAATCNTNGGGAATGATGATGTTGATCGGCTTCAGGCAACCAGCATTCATCGGGATATTTCCCTCGACCATCAGACGGAAAGCGTAAAGCACAGCGGCCCGCGCGACGGGTTCCGGCGCGTTAAAATTGCTGTTTTGCTGTGGCGAGGTTCCGGTGAAATCCACCGTCGCTTCACGGTTGATTTTGTCCACCGAAATCTTCAGTTTGATCACCGCACCTTGGTCTGTATGCGTCTCCCACTCGCTGTCCTTCAACACGTCAATAACACGGCGAACATTTTCCTCGGCGTTGTCCTGCACGTGGCCCATATAGGCGTTTACGACGTCCAATCCAAACTGGTTAACCATCTTGCGCAGCTCTTGGATACCCTTTTCATTGGCGGCGATCTGCGCCTTCAAATCGGCGGTATTCTGATAGGGATTCCGGCATGGATAGGCGTGATCGGTCAGCAATACCTGCAAGGCTTCATCGCGGAATTCCCCCTGATCAACCAGCAAGAAGTTGTCAAACAACACGCCTTCTTCGTTAACGTTTGTCGCCAGTGGTGTCATCGAACCAGGGGCCGATCCACCCACATCCGCATGATGCCCGCGCGAGGCTACATAGAACAAAATGTCCTTGCCCGCGTCATCAAACACCGGCGTCACCACCGTGATATCGGGCAAATGTGTGCCGCCATTATAGGGCGCNTTCAGCGCNAACACNTCNCCGGGNCGCATTTTNCCNACGTTCTGNGCGATAATNGCCTCNACCGAGCGGTCCATCGAGCCAAGGTGCACNGGCATATGCGGNGCGTTCGCCACNAGCGANCTNTCAGCGGCAAAAACGGCNCAGGAAAANTCNACGCGTTCCTTGATNTTCACCGAATANGCNGTNTTTTGCAGNGTCACNCCCATCTGTTCGGCAATCGCCATGAACAGGTTGTTGAACACCTCCAACATCACCGGATCGGCCTCTGTGCCCAGCGCCTTATTGCGATCAAGGGCAACCATGCGGCGCAGGATGATGTGATTGAATTCATTAACTTCCGCGCGCCAACCGGGTTCAACAACGATGGTCTGGTGCGGCTCGATTATCAAGGCAGGGCCGTTGATGGTCATACCAGCCTTGAAGGTCGCACGATCACGGAATATGCCGGCGTCATGCCATGCCCCGTCGGAGTAAAACGAGGCCTCCTCGCGCGCTTCAGCAGTATACTTTTCCACCGCCGATGCAGGTTCTTCAATCGTGGCCCCACCACCAACGGCTTCGACCTCGGCGGCTTCGATCACCACGGTTTTGCGCTCGAATACGAAGCCAAACTGTTTGCGGTGTGCGTCTTCAAATGCAGTTAGCATCGTGCCAATATCTGCGAAATCCACCGAGATCGGCGAATCCGTACCCTCATAGCGTAAATGCAAGCGCGGATGGGTCTGGATTTCATCCGACGGCACCCCTTGATCGCGCAGCTCTTTAAAGGTCGTGGCGCGCAGCGCCTCAATTGAATTCGCTACATCCGACAGGTTTTCGGCGCGCAACGGCTGCACAACGGATTGCGTGCGGTTAGCCCGAATGTCAGCCAGCCCCATCCCATACGCCGACAAAATACCTGAATGCGGATGCACCACAACGGTCGTCATTCCCAGCGAATCCGCCACTGCACAAGCATGTTGCCCGCCAGCCCCGCCAAAGCACGTCAATGCATAGCCAGACACATCGTACCCGCGCTGCACGGAAATTTTCTTGATCGCATTAGCCATATTTTCAATGGCAATCGCAAGGAACCCTTCGGCCACTTGTTCAGGCGTGCGCCCATCGCCAATCTCGATCGCCAGTTCGGCAAATGCCACTTTAACCGCGTCAACATCCAGCGGCTGATCCTGATTTTCCCCGAAAATCTTCGGAAAGTTTTCGGCCCGCAATTTCCCGACCATCACGTTCGCATCCGTAACCGCCAGCGGCCCTCCACGGCGGTAACATTTCGGCCCGGGGTTCGCGCCAGCTGAGTCCGGCCCAACGCTATACCGCGCCCCGTCGTAATGCAGGATGGACCCACCACCCGCTGCAACCGTATGAATTCGCATCATCGGCGCGCGCATACGAACGCCCGCAACTTCGGTTTCAAAGGCGCGTTCAAATTCACCGTCATAGTGGCAAACATCAGTGGACGTGCCGCCCATATCAAACCCGATTATTTGCTCGAACCCAGCAATCGCAGACGTCTGCACCGCCCCGACAACACCACCCGCCGGACCAGACAGAATCGCGTCCTTACCTTGAAACAGTTCCGCCGCGGTCAAGCCGCCAGACGACATCATGAACATCAGGCGCACGCCATCGCCCAATTCACTGGCCACCTGTTGCACATAGCGCGACAGGATCGGTGACAGATACGCATCGACCACCGTCGTATCCCCGCGCCCGACCAGCTTCATCAAAGGGGAAACCTCGTGACTAACCGAAACTTGGCTGAACCCAATTTCACGTGCGACCTTGGCAACCAACTGCTCGTGCTTTGGGAAAGCGTAGGCGTGCATGAACACGATAGCTACCGCGCGGATACCGGTATCAAACGCCGCTTGAAGATCGGCGCGAACCGCAGCCGCCTCCGGTGCTTGCTCAATCGAGCCATCAACGCGTACGCGCTCGTTAACTTCAATCACGTCGGAATACAGCAATTCCGGCTTGACGATCTCGCGCGCGAAAATGTCGGGCCGATCCTGATAGCCAATCGCCAGCGCATCGCGAAACCCTTTGGTGATCACCAGCAACGTTGGGTCACCCTTGCGTTCCAACAACGCGTTCGTGGCCACGGTTGTGCCCATCTTTACGGTATCTATGGCGCCCGCAGGGATCGGCTCGCCTTGCNTCAACCCAATCAAATCACGGATGCCTTGAATGGCAGCATCGGGATAGGCCTCGGGGTTTTCGGACAGCAGTTTATGCGCCACGATCTCGCCCTCGGGGGTGCGCGCCACGATATCGGTGAACGTGCCACCGCGATCAATCCAGAAATCCCACTGTTTTTGGCCCATAACGCTCTCCACATCTTTGAGGGGGCCGCTCTAGGGAACGGCTTTGCGCTTACGTCAACACTTTATCGACAAATTGTCAACGTTATTGATTACCCTTCGTAACGTCCTCGCCATAAAGCCAGTCAAACCGCGCCAATAACACGGAAGGCGCAAGCCGCGATATCGCTTTCAACCCTGCATGCGCCACCAAACGCGAAGGGCCGCTCCGCAAATGATATGCCGTGGCGTTCGAGGCCGCCGCCTTTTGCACCCGTGTCGCCCGTGGCTTGCAGGTGCGCTCATACGCCAGCAATCCCTCAGGCACACCGGCGCGATCCAGTTCACGCGCCAAAACCCACGCATCTTCCAACGCCATAACCGCCCCTTGCGCCAAATACGGCAACATCGGATGGCAGGCATCCCCCACCAGCGCGACATTGTCTTTGGTCCAACGCGGCAAGTATGGATGGTTGAACAGGCCCCACAAAAACGTCTCGTCAACAGCATTCAAAATTGTCTGAACATCCCGCCCAGCCTCTGCAAACGCACGGCGCAAGTTTTCTGGGTCGTCAGGAATGTTCCAACCCTCCTCAGACCAAGTATCCCGCTCCTCCACCGCCACGAAATTCACAACCGAGCTGCCACGCATTGGGTACGTCACCAGATGCCTCCCCGGCCCCATGTATACCGTCGCGGCATTTTTCACAGTCCCTGCGGGCAGCTTTTCCGCAGGAATAATTCCGCGCCACGCCACTTGCCCCGTGAAACTGGCTGGCTGACCGTTAAACACCTCCGCGCGAATGGCCGATCGCACCCCGTCAGCCGCAATCACTACGGATGCCTTAATATCACTGATCGTTTCAATCTTATGCCCCAGCCGGATATCAACACCCGCGGCCCGTGCGCCAGAGGCCAACACGGCCAGCAAATCGGCACGGTGAAACTGCCAATAAGGCCGCCCCCAACGCTGCACTGCCGTCTGCCCCATCGGCAATCGTGCAACCTCGCGGCTCGTGGCCATGTCGCGCAATTCCACCGCTTCAGGTACATTAGCAACGGCAGCCGCGGCTTCGCGCAGGCCTAATGCCTCCAACACGGCGACCCCGTTCGGGCCGATCTGCAAACCTGCCCCAACCTCGCCCAGCGCACTCGATTGCTCTAATACGGTCACAACCGCCCCGCGCTGCGCCAAAGCAATAGCCGAGGCCAAACCGGCGATACCGCCCCCCAAAACCGTTATGTCTACGCCCTTGATGCTCATGCGGTTCGAACCACGCCCTTTTCTTTCAGAATGGAGATTTGATCAGTTGTATACCCTGCCCTCTCAAGCACTAAACGAGTATCCGCCCCGTCAGCAGGTAAACGTGTACTAATTTCCCCAGAACTTCCCGAAAAAACCGGAGCCTTCGCCGGATGCATCACCCCACCCACTTCCCGCAACGCCCCGCGTGCCTGCATATGAGGATGCACGGAGGCCTCTTTATAACTCAACACAGGGGTTACACAGGCATCGGTTCCGTCAAACACCTCCACCCATGCCGCCTGCTTCTTCTTTGCATAAATACTCACTAGTAATTCCACCTGCCGCGTATGCTGCGTCCCGTCGTGCTGCGCACCATATTCCGCAGGCGTCAAATTAAGAACAGCCAACATCGCCACCAAGAACTGCGGCTCGATACAGCCAACAGCCATGTATTTCCCGTCTGAGGTTTCATAACACCGATAATAGGGGGCTGCGCCGTCCAGCCAATTGGCTCCGCGCCCCGTTGTCCATCGGTCCGCCGCATCCAGCCCATGGAAAAACCCCATCATGGAATTNACCCCGTCCGTAATCGCNGCATCGACTACCCGCCCTTGGCCNGTNGTTTTCGCCTCCAGCAAAGCCGCCAAAATGCCCATCGCCAGAAACAGCGAACCGCCGCCAAAATCCCCGACAAGATTAAGTGGCGGGAAAGGTGGTTGATCCGCCGGCCCCATCGCCTGCAATGCACCCGTTAGCGAAAGATAGTTAATGTCGTGCCCCGACATCAGCGCATAGGGACCGGACTGCCCCCACCCCGTCATACGCCCGTAAACCAGCGCGGGATTTCGCGCATGACAAACGTCAGGGCCAAGACCAAGGCGTTCCATCACGCCGGGGCGGTTGCCCTCGATCAGGGCATCTGATGCAGCGATCAAGTCCAGCGCGACCTCGGCACCCTCGCCAGATTTCAAATCAATCACGATGGATTTCTTGCCGCGCCGGTCCGGTGCACGTTCCAGCGACACAGCACTGCGTTTGGGACGATCAACAACCGTTACATCTGCGCCCATATCGGCCAGCAACTGGCCACAATATGGCCCCGGCCCGATCCCGGCGAATTCAAGAATTTTTACGCCTGTTAAGGGGCCGTTAACCATATCAAAATCTCCATTTCAAATGGAGTTTGGGCAAAAAAAGAGGGGCCGTAAAGCCCCTCGTCCAAAGTCATGTAAGAAACGCCGCGATCAGTCGTCGCGGTGTACTTTTTCTTTACGCTCGTGACGCTCCTGTGCTTCAAGGCTGTACGTCGCGATTGGACGCGCATCGAGGCGTTTTAGCGAAATCGGCTCGCCAGTATCGTCGCAATACCCGTAGGATCCATCTTCGATCCGGCGCAACGCGGCGTCGATCTTTGACACAACTTTGCGCTCGCGATCCCGCGTCCGCAATTCCAGCGCGCGATCGGTTTCCTCGGATGCGCGGTCGGCGACATCAGGAATGTTGCGCGTGCCTTCTTGCATATGTTCGATCGTGCCGCGCGTTTCTTCCAGAATGGAAGCTTTCCACGCCGCCAGTTTCTGGCGGAAGTATTCCGTCTGGCGATCGTTCATAAATGGTTCGTCTTCGGCTGGATGATAATCCGTATCCAAAATAGTTTCCGCTTTCATCAAGTTTCCCTCAACTGGACAATGGGCGTGCCAGCGACCCCCGTAGTGTCAATGAACCGCCGTATTTCGCGTTTATGGGCAGCCATTACCGCTTATTGGAAGGAATGTCACGCACAACATATGCCGCTTTGCACGAAAGTTACCGGATGTTAGTGTTCGGCCCGAAATGAATCGATTAATGGTGATAAAATGCGCTTTACTGGCACTGACGACTATGTTGCGACCGACGACTTGAAAGTGGCTGTAAACGCTGCAATTGCGCTGGAACGCCCGCTTTTGGTCAAAGGCGAACCCGGAACGGGCAAAACCGAGCTGGCCCGCCAGATTTCTGACGCTTTGGGTCTAGAAATGCTGGAATGGAACATCAAATCCNCCACCAAAGCCCAGCAAGGTCTTTATGAATACGACGCCGTTTCGCGCCTGCGTGATTCGCAACTGGGCGACGAGCGCGTGAACGATGTGCGTAATTATATTCGGCAAGGCAAACTTTGGCAGGCTTTTACCGCAGACGAACGGGTTGTTCTTTTGATCGACGAAATCGACAAGGCGGACATCGAATTTCCCAACGACCTGTTACAGGAGTTGGACAAGATGGAATTCCACGTCTACGAAACCGGTGAAACCGTCGTGGCCAAGCATCGCCCGATTATCATCATCACTTCCAACAACGAAAAAGAGTTGCCGGACGCCTTCCTACGCCGCTGTTTCTTTCACTACATCCGGTTCCCTGACACCGAGACAATGCAGAAAATCGTGGATGTGCATTTCCCCAACATTAAACAGGATTTGCTTACCGAAGCGTTAACGCAATTCTACAAAATCCGCGAAACGCCGAACCTGAAGAAAAAACCCTCCACCAGCGAGGTTCTGGACTGGTTGAAACTGTTGTTAAGCGAAGACCTGAGCGCCGAAGTTTTGCGCAAGGATGCAGCTCTGAACTTGCCAAAAATGCACGGGGCTTTGTTGAAAAACGAGCAGGACGTGCATCTGTTTGAACGACTGGCATTTGTGGCAAGGAAGCACCGATGACTTTGAAAGTTCGCCCCCTAATCGCCGCCGACGAAGCCGAATGGCGGGTTCTTTGGACGGGGTATCTGAAGTATTATGAAACCTCGGTTGAGGAGGAAATTTACCAATCCTCCTTCGCCCGGATGCTTTCGGGGGATGACCAGGAATTTAACGGCATGGTCGCAGAACTGGACGGAAAACTAGTTGGCCTCGTGCATTACCTTTT
>JAESQH010000160.1 GCA_016765235.1 Paracoccaceae bacterium | reverse complement strand
GTTCGATCACATCGACACCCGCCGCAGGCAGACCGCGCACGATTTCGAGGCAGGCGTCATAGTCTGGATCGCCCGCCATGATGAACGAAACGAAGGCGGATTTTCCGTCTGCTTTAAGGGCCGCGAATTTGGTGTCTATGCGTGTCATGTCGTATCCCTTCGGGTTTCGATACGGTTTGCGCGATGAAGGCCGGAAAATCAATCGGATTATGGCAGTTGCTGGCCGGTGCGTGATGGGTTTCATCACAAATCATCATTTTGAATCGACGCATGATGTACATAAGTATTGATTTAGAAACAGCACAATGGGGAAAACAATGGATATTCAACGTATATCAGCTTTCGCACTGAACGGGCAGGGTGGCAATCCGGCTGGCGTCGTCTTGTTAAACGAACTTCCGGACGCGTCCGTCATGCAGGCAATTGCCGCCGATGTCGGCTATTCTGAAACGGTGTTTGCTGCGCCGCAGGGCGACGGATTTCGTACCCGATATTTCGCACCGCAAGCCGAAGTCGCGTTTTGCGGCCACGCGACGATTGCCCTTGGTGCGGCGCTGGGCGCGGCCAACGGGGCTGGTGTCTATCCTTTGATATTGAACGATACAGAGGTTAGCGTCGAAGCTGTTCAAGTGGCCGATGGGTGGGCCGCAACGCTGCAATCTCCGCCAACAAGCTACCGCGCGGCGGATAAGGCGCTCGTCTCACAGGCGCTGGATATGTTCGGTTGGGATATGCAGGACATCGACGCGAATTTGGATATCGTGCTAGCGAATGGCGGGGCAGAGCATCTGCTAATCCCCCTCAAAGATCATTGTTTGCTGCAAGAAATGTCCTATGATTTTGATACGGGTGCAAAAATGATGCAGGAATTCGGGTTGGTGACAATTAATCTTATATGGCGCGATGCAAACGGCACAGTTCACAGCCGCAATCCCTTTGCCGGACACGGAGTTTATGAGGACCCCGCAACAGGTGCCGCAGCCGCGGCTTTGGCCGGGTATCTTCGCGATGCGGGGCATGCTGACCAACCCTTCGATATCTATCAAGGGGCTGACATGGGTGTGCCGTCATTGTTGCAAGTAGTGCCGTTGAAAGGCAAGGGTTCTGCGGTACGGGTCAGCGGGGCGACCCGAAAAATCTAGTCGGAATCGTTACAATTAACCATCCACGGGATGCCAAAACGATCACGTACCATGCCAAAATCCGATGTCCAAAAGGTCTTCTCGAACGGCATTTTTATTTCGCCACCCAACGCCAAGGCTTCAAAAACGCGCTGGGCTTCTGTGAAATCGGGAAACCCGATCTGCACCTGAATGCCGCGCGGAGGTACGTAATTACCCGATGGATCATCCGATGCCATGATAATCTGGTCACTGATCCGCAACGATGCGTGCATCACCAGCTTGTGCATTTCAGGGGGTAGATTGGCCGCCAGCGCGGATTCGCCGAACGTCTGTATGGCGGTCACTTCACCGTTAAATAGGTTGGCGTAAAAGGCCATCGCTTCGGCGCAATTATTGTTAAAAGTCAGGTAAGGGGCAAAGTTCATGCAGCAATCCTCCGGTATGATTCCAACATATTGTAATTTTCGTGCAACGCAAATCACCTTGATCCTTTCGCCCTGTCGCCCTAGAAGCCCCGCAAACGTGTATTTTCTTTAGCGAGGGCTATTATGGGCTTTAAGACCGGTATCGTGGGCATGCCCAATGTGGGTAAATCGACACTCTTTAACGCGCTGACAAAAACGGCTGCGGCGCAGGCGGCGAATTTCCCGTTCTGCACGATCGAGCCGAACACCGGCGTGGTTGCAGTGCCAGACGCACGGCTGGATAAGCTTGCGGCGATTGCTGGCTCCAAGCAGATATTGCCTGCCCAGATGACGTTTGTAGATATTGCTGGCCTCGTGAAGGGCGCGTCCAAAGGCGAAGGGTTGGGGAACAAGTTCCTTGCGACCATCCGCGAATGTGACGCCATTGCCCACGTGCTGCGCTGTTTTGAAGACGACGACGTAACCCACGTCGATGGCCGCGTGAATCCTGTTGAAGACGCGGAAACCATTGAAACCGAGTTGATGCTGGCCGATCTGGAAAGCATTGAAAAACGCATGGTTAACATTGTGCGCAAGGTGCGTGGTGGCGACAAGGAAGCCATTGATCAAGAACGCCTGTTGAATGCAGCTAAAGCGGCGCTGGAAGATGGCAGGCCTGCGCGGACGATTGCAATCGACGAGGATGACCGGAAGACTTGGGAAGGGTTGCAACTGCTGACCGCCAAGGCCGTTCTGTTTGTGTGTAATGTCGAGGAAGAAAATGCCGCTGAGGGCAACGCCCATTCGGCGGCTGTCGCGAAGATGGCTGCGGAACAAGGTGCCGTTGCGGTGATTATTTCAGCGGCGATTGAAGAAGAAATCAGCCAGTTGGAACCTGAAGAGGCAGAAATGTTCCTTGAGGAAATGGGCTTGCACGAGGCTGGTTTGGACCGCCTTATCAAGGCGGGCTACGGCTTGTTGCATTTGCAAACATACTTCACCGTTGGCCCCAAAGAGGCACGCGCATGGACCATCCATCAAAGCACATCGGCCCCGCAAGCGGCTGGCGTGATTCACGGCGATTTCGAGCGTGGATTTATTCGTGCGGAAACCATCGCCTACCATGATTTCATTGAATTCAATGGTGAAGCAGGGGCCAAAGAAGTTGGCAAGATGCGTTCGGAAGGCAAGACCTATGTTGTTAAAGACGGCGACGTAATGCACTTCCTTTTCAACACCTGACTTGCATTCACCCGTTGCGCAGTTGAGTATTTGTGCAAAGGAGAATGACATGAAGACTTATGAAATTACCGCGCCCGGAATCGACGCTTTGTCGTTGGTTGAGCGGGATGTGCTTATGCCTGCGCGTGGGCAGGTTTTGGTACGGATGAAGGCCTCGGCCGTGAATTACCGCGATTTGATGATCGTGAAACACCCCGATCAGCGTGGGATTGTTTATCCGCGAATTCCGAATTCTGATGGGGCTGGTGAGGTTATTGAGGTTGGTGAGGGTGTTACCAAGTTCAAATCCGGTGATCGCGTGGTCGCGACGTTTTTCCAGAATTGGGAGGGTGGCGGTATTTCGCCAGATGTTATGGCCAGCGCGATGGGCGGCGCGATTGACGGAATTTTAACCGAATATGCGGTGTTGGAGGAACGCGGGCTGCTGCCGATTCCGGCGCATATGTCGTTCGAGGAAGCCGCGACTTTGCCGTGTGCTGCGTTGACAGCATGGAACGCCTTGGCCGAGATCGGTCAGTTGCAGGCGGGTGAAACGGTGCTGTTGCTTGGCACTGGCGGTGTTTCGATCTTTGCGTTGCAATTTGCGCGCATGCACGGCGCGCGCGTGATTATCACCTCGTCCAGTGACGAAAAGCTGGCGCGGGCGCGGGAGTTGGGTGCTTGGCAAACCATTAATTACGCGCAGCATCCCGATTGGGAAAACGTCGTGATGGAGATGACGGACGGGCGCGGCGTTGATCATATTGTCGAGGTTGGTGGGGCCGGAACGGTTGCGCGTTCCATCGCGGCGGTGCGTGTTGGTGGTACGGTCGCCATGATCGGTGTGTTGAGCGATGGGTCGTTAAACCCGACGGATGTGATGCGCAAATCGGTGCGCCTTCAGGGGCTTTATGTCGGGTCGCGTCAAATGTTTGAACGTATGAATGCGGCGATTACGGTTGATGAACTGCATCCGGTTATTGACGCGACGTTCGAGTTTGTCGATGCCCGCGCCGCCTTTCACCATATGGAATCCGCCAAGCATTTTGGAAAGATCGTCGTATCTATCTAAAATGCGACGTAGATTTCCCTTGGTGATTTAGTTTCTGTTAACGAACCACCCCCATTCTGCTGTTACCGGTAGGAGGGGTCTTATGTGGGTAGAACTTCAATTTTTGAGGGCGGAATTCGATTCGCCTGAACGGCAACTGCTCGGGTTGTCGGATATGGAAACGGTCTCGATTTCGGGGCGAAACTATCTGCTGGTCGCAGGGGCGGCCGATGCAGGGTTGAGTAGTTTTGAAATTCTTGGCGATGGGTCATTAGTGGCCAGCGACGATGTGCTGTGGTCAGTTTCGTCGGGAACCGAGGCTGTCTCGGATTTGAGCGTTTATACCATCGGTGCTTCGACTTTTTTAATGCCCACAGGCGAGGCGGACGACAATCAAACCGTTTATGAAATCGGTGCGGATGGCAGTTTTTCGGCGGCAAACACCTATATGGATGCTTCTTCGACGTATGCGAAGTGGGAAGTGGCGACGGTGGTTGAGGATGGCGCGAACAGCTATCTTTATGGTTCCATCTGGGGACTCGGCGGGTTTTTCCGGTTTGATTTGCAAGCGGGCGGCGCGTTGGAAAACCCGTTCCTGCAAAACGATACCGCCGACACATATCTGGGCGATGTCAGCGCGATCGAATCCGGTGTGCTGCATGGCAAGACTTTCGTCTTCATCGCGTCGGCACTGGACGCGGGGTTTCAGAGTTATGAAATCGGGGCTGGCGGTTCGTTAAACCTGCTGGACACTGTCGCGGCGGGCGATGTCGGGTTCAGCGGCATCACGGCCATGGCAACGGTTGATGTGGGGGATCGGGCGTTTGTGATTGTTGCTTCGGCTGGCACNGACNNCTTGCTGGTGATGCGCGTTTCGGAATGGGGCGTGATGAACTTGGTGGAGCGGTTGGTGGATACAAACGCCACCCGTTTCGCCGGTGTTACCGCGCTGGAAGTTTTCGAGGCTGATGGTCGATTTTTTCTGCTGGCGGGCGGTTCTGACGACGGGATCACCCTGTTCGAAATTACCTACAAAGGCCAACTGGATGTGCTGGCAACGGTGGCGGATACCGCGGAAATGACCTTGCAGAATGTTACGGACATCGAGGCGACGGTGATTGGCAACACCGTAAACATTTTCGCCAGTAGTGCGACCGATCAAGGGTTCACGCAGTTTTCGATGGATATCCCGAACGGCTCCAACGTTATTCGTGGCGGCGCTGTTGTGGATATACTGACAGGCACGGAAGAAAACGACACGATATTCGGGCATGGCCGCAATGACGAGCTGCGCGGGATGGGCGGCGATGATCGGCTGATTGACGGGCGCGGAAACGACCAACTTTGGGGTGGTGAGGGGGCGGATGTGTTTGAATTTATCGCAGACGGGCGCAAGGACTACATCATGGATTACGAGATTGGGGTGGACAAGATCGATCTGCGCGACGCCCCGATGTTATATTATTACCAAGACATTACCTTCACGCCGACAGCCGATGGTGCAAGGCTGGATTATGGCGACGAACAGGTGATCATCACGACGCGAGATGCCACATCTTTGACGATGGACATGTTCACGCAAGATGACTTTATTTTCGGTTAAGCGAAGGGGTTTTCGGGGTAGGTGACCTCGGTCAGATATAGGCCATGGGGTGGGCAAACGGGGCCACATTCTGCACGATCCAAGGATTCCAGAGCGCGTTTTACTCGTTCGGGCGTCCATGCGCCTGCACCGACGCGCTCCAGAGTGCCCACGAAACTGCGAACCTGGTTGTGCAAGAAACTGCGGGCGCGAACGTGGAAGCGGTACTCGACTCCACCCGGATATTCCAATGTCTCGATCCGCAATTCGTCCAACGTCTTAACGGGGGTTAACCCTTGGCAAATTGACGAGCGGAACGTGGTGAAATCNTGNTTNCCCAGCAGATAATTCGCCCCTTCCTGCATCNNNANNGGATCAATCGGATGGTTAACCCGCCAAACGGAGCCTTTATCAAACGTCATCGGGGCGCGNCGTTGAACCATGCGGAACAGATACCGGCGCTCAATCGCCGAGAAGCGGGCGTGGAAATCATCNGCAACCCGCGCCGCCGCGACAATCGCCACGGGTTGCGGCTTCATATGAAAATTTAACGCTTGGGAAAGGCGGAACGGATCCCAATCCACCGCCATATCCACATGCGCAACTTGCCCCGTTGCGTGCACGCCCGTATCAGTGCGACCCGCCCCTTGAATCCCCTCGTTCGCGGGTTCAAGAACGCGCAACGCGGCCTCGATACAGCCCTGCACTGACGGCACATTGGGCTGTTTCTGCCAGCCGCAAAATGGCAGGCCATCATATTCGATTTTCAACGCATATCTGGGCATCCCCCCGCGTACCCTGAAAATCAGGGTTTGCCAAGGGACCCTGTAATTATGCAAACTGCTGACTATATGAAAGACAACGAAAATTTCGAAAAGGCGCTCGATGGGAATTGGCAGTATCACAGACACAATCGCGCGCGCGATGGNGGATGCATCAGACGGCATGTCCGAGGTCTTCCAACCCGNTATCCGCGTCGGCGTTACCGGCCTGTCGCGCGCCGGAAAGACGGTGTTTATCACATCGATGGTGGCGAACTTGCTGGACCGCGGGCGGATGCCACAATTGGTGGCGGCATCAGAGGGGCGGATCGTCTCGGCGTTTTTGCAACCGCAGCCAGATGACACTGTGCCGCGATTCGCATATGAAACGCATCTCGCGGCCCTGACCGGGGCCACACCGCATTGGCCGCATTCTACGCGGGCAATCAGCCAGTTGCGCCTGTCACTGAAGGTTCAACAAAACGGCCTGATGGCCGGAATGCGGGGGCTAAAGACCGTGCACATTGATATCGTCGATTACCCCGGCGAATGGCTGTTGGACTTACCGCTGCTAAGCCAGTCCTACGCCGAATGGTCAAGTCAAGCGCTTGATCTGGCCCGCTCGCAAGGCCGAGCATCGCTCGCTGAAGGCTGGCTTGCCCAGCTTGAGGGGAGCGATCCAACTGCGGACCTCGACGAACCCGAGGCGCAAGAACTGGCGCAAGGGTTTACGCAATACCTGTCCACCAGCCGCGAAGCCGGATTTTCCGCCTGTGCGCCTGGTCGGTTCCTGTTGCCGGGTGACCTTGAGGGGTCGCCCGTATTAACCTTTTGTCCACTTGAGCGGCCAGATAAACCACGCTCCAAAATGCTATATTCCGAATTTGAACGTCGCTTCGAGGCGTATAAACGCAAGGTTGTGAAGCCATTCTTTCGGGATCATTTCGCCAAAATAGACCGTCAGATCGTGCTGGTCGACACTTTGGGCGCAATTCACGCCGGCCCCCAAGCGGTGGAGGATTTGCGTGGTGCGATGAGCGATATCCTGACCAGTTTTAGGCCCGGCAAAAACACATGGCTATCAAAANTTCTGCGTAAGCGGGTCGAAAAAATTCTGTTTGTGGCAACCAAGGCCGATCATTTGCACCACACGCAACACCCGCAACTGACCGCGATCATGCAAGCCATGCTGCGCGACGCCAGGGATCGTGCAGATTTCAAAGGGGCTAAAACGGCAGCGATGTCGATTGCCAGCCTGCGCGCAACTGTGGAGCAGACGGTGACGCATGAAGGCCAGCCCCTCGATCTGGTGCGGGGCACATTATTGGAAACCGGCAAAGTCGCCGCGATGCATGCGGGCGAATTACCAACAGATCCGGCGCATTTGTTAACCCCTGCAAGGCAAGGCGCGGCGGAGTGGCTGGACGGTGATTTCGATGTTATGCGCTTCTCACCCCCTGTTTTGACCAGAAAACCGGGGGATGGCCTACCCCATATCCGGCTGGACAAAGCCGCACAATTCTTGATTGGAGACCGCTTATGAATGAAGAAACCAAAATTCGTCGTGGCCCGGTGATGTTTGATACCGGTCTGCCAGACGCCGAAACCCCGCAAGACGCGTCGCCTGTGCCGGAACTTGAAGGCCATGCTATGCAGCAGGTGACGAGGATTGCTGCGCGCAAATCCGGTTGGTTAGGGCGCTTGTTCTGGGGCGGTGTTATGGCGCTGATCGGTATGATGATCTCGGTTGCCGCTTGGGATTTCGTTAACGGTCTATTAGTGCGGAATGTGTATCTTGGGCAGCTAGCACTTGGGATTGCCGGACTGATCGCATTTGTGTTGCTGATCGTTCTTCTGCGCGAAGTCGTAGCGTTCACGCGATTGTCCAAAATTGATACGCTGCGGCGCGACGTGACAGATGCTTTGTCAGACGGCAGTTTGCCAGCGGCCCAGAAAGTCACCAAGAAGATCGACGGTTTTTACACTTCGCGTGAGGAATTGCGCTGGCCGCGGCAGACTGTGGCCGAGCATCAAGCTAACGTTTTTGACGGGCCCGACCTTATTGACTTAACCGAACGCCAGCTGATGGCGCCGCTGGATCAGCTGGCCGTGTTTGAGGTCCAGACCGCCGCGCGCAATGTTGCGGCGGCGACCGCTTTGATCCCGCTGGCAATGGTTGATGTATTGGTTGCGTTAACCACAAACGTGCGGATGGTGCGCCGCATTGCAGAGGTTTACGGGGGCCGNGCCGGAACGTTGGGGTCATGGCGANTACTGCGCGCTGTCGCTGCGCATCTTTTGGCGACGGGCGCGGTGGCGATTGGCGATGATATGATCAGTTCGGTTGCCGGTGGCGGCGCGTTGTCCAAAATCTCCCGCAAGTTTGGCGAAGGGGTTATTAACGGCGCGTTAACCGCAAGAGTTGGCCTTGCCGCGATGGAAGTTTGCCGCCCGATGCCGTTCAACGCCCAGAAACGCCCCGGCGTATCCGTTGTTTTGAAGCGCGCATTGGCTGGTATGTTCAAATAAGTCCGATTGATTAAATTCCCGTTAAAAGATAGCGTTACGCTATTATATCGAGGAATTTTACAATGGAATTTGTCATTCTCGGACTAACGGCCGCTGCGGTCGCATTTGTCTTACCAATATTTTTACTTTTCCGAACACATAAGATGAAAGCACAAATCACAGCCTTGGAGCAACGTATCCGAGGCCTAAGCAGCGAGACGATCTCACCTGAAGCGCAGGCGACACCGGAGACGCATCAACCGTGGACCCCGCCCGAAGAAAAACCCTTAGCCAATGTGGCCGCCAAAGTTCCGGATGAACCAGCGCGGGTTGCGCCTGCACAACAGTCAACAACCCCGCGCAAGGCCTTCGTATTTAATCCCGAATTTAGCGAAAAAATCGTCGCATGGTTGCAAAAGAACTGGTTCTTCGCAGTGGCGGCGGCGTCCCTCGCGCTGGCAGGGGTTTTCCTTGTGCAATACGGTGTCGAGAACGGCCTGCTTAGCCCTGCGCGGCGCGTAATGGCGGCGATACTATTCGGGATGGTCCTGATTGGCGCTGGTGAATTTGTGCGTCGAAAACTTGGCGATGACGAGGAAGGTTCGTTCGCGTTGCTACCGTCTGTATTTTCTGGCGCGGGGCTAGTGGCATTGTTTGCAGGCGTGCTTTCGGCGCGGATGATGTACGGTCTGATCGGGCCGGAAATGGCATTTATCGGGTTGGGATTAACGGGCGTATTGGCCGTGATTCTTGGCTGGTTTTATGGCCCATTGCTGGCAATCGTCGGTGTTTTCGGTGCCTTGGCTGCACCGTTTCTGGTCGGCGGCGAAAGCGACGGCAGCCAGTTCCTTCAATTCTATTTTGCCGGAATCGCGGCGGTGGCTTTAACAATTGACACGATCAAACGCTGGGCTTGGTTGTCCGCACTAGGGTTGATCGGGGCATATGTGGCGTCATGGTTGCTATATCTCGCCAACAGTTTCGAGTTGTATTTTATCGCCTTCGCATTGATCGTTATGGCGCTTTCCGCTGCTATTCCAATGCGCGGCTTGATACCACAACATGCGGGCCCGCGCGTTTTCAACTTAGATTTGCGTAGGAAACCGAAAGACGTTTCGCGCAAGGAACGGAAACATTCCGAGTTCCCGACGCGTCTAGCAGTCGGTGCAATCATTGGTTCCTCGGGGTCCGTTTCCGTCGCCTATATGTTTGAACCGTCGATCTTCTGGCTAGCCCTTGCAGGCATTATGATCCTGTCGGTCAGCACAATCATTTGGATGGAAGAGGCCCCCGCTTTGCGCGAGATGGCGTATCTTCCTGCCGCGGTTGGGCTGGGCATTATGGGGCTTGAGGCCGGAACTCAGGGCAGCATTCAGCAAGCGTGGCTTAATGATGCGCTCCGCCCTGAACTGGATTTCGCATCGCCCGTGATGGCGGTTCTGCTGATCGCGGCGCTTGGTATAAGTCTGGCGTTTGCGTGGCGAAGTGCGCGAAATCGGCAGTTGCGATTGGTTGATGCAGGGGTTGCGGCCCTTTTTGCACCGATTGCTGCGGTCATTGCTGAAGTGTCGTGGTCCCCAAGCTATGTACTGGGTTCCGGAAACTGGGCGCTGTACCTGTCGGTGATTGCGATTGCGATGACCGTTCTGGCGGAGCGTTTCTCGCGCAAGGACGGGGCGGATCGGTTGCGCACAGCGATGTTTGCGCTGTCGGCTATTTCGATGCTCAGTTTCGTGTTGGTCGTGATGCTCGGCTCCTTCGCGTTGACGTTGGCTTTGGCCGTGATGGTCGTGGCAGCGGCGTGGATGGGGGCGAAGTTCGATCTGCCGCTATTCGATCGCTATATGCAGGTCGGAGTTGTGATTGCGACGTGGCGACTTATCCTTGATCCGGGCGTTTTCTGGGCGTTTGATGCCGCCATATGGGAATTCGCAGTGGCGTTTCTTGGCGTGATCGGGCTGTTGATTACTGCCTACTTCCTGAAACGAAAAGGGGCAATTGCGGGGCTGACGGTGATGCTGGAATCGGCGATATGGTCGCTGGGCGGGGCATTCCTTACCATCCTGTTAATCCGCTATTTCAGAGTGTTTGACGTGCGGTCTGAATTCGTCGAGGTCTCGCTAGTTGGGTCAATCTGGCTGATTTGGTCGGCCAACCAGTTGTACCGTTTGCGCGGCGGAGCGGAATTGCGACGCACGCGTATAATCCTTGCGTCCAGCTATGGGGTCGCCGGTTTGGGTTCCCTTGCGGTGGCGCTGTTGGTTGTGAATCCACTGTTTGACTGGTCAGCGACGGTAAGCGGGCCATATGTGCTCGACAGTCTGGCGGCGGCGTATTTATTGCCGGCCTTGTTGCTGGCAGCCGTTGCGTTGCGGGTTACGCATCTGCCGTTGTCACTGCGTAAAATTCTTGGCGCGGCAAGTGCAGCCCTTGGTGCGTTTTATGTTGGGACTGAAATCCGGCGATGGTGGCAGGGGGATACGCTGGCCGTTAACGGCGTGCTGGATGGCGAGCTTTACAGCTATACCGTCGCGATGATGTTGGCCGCAGCCATACTGTTGGTGCTGGCGTTTATGCGCCAATCCGCGACGCTACGCCGCTTTGCATTGGTGGCCGTTGGATTGACGGTGGCGAAGGTGTATTTGCTTGATATGTCGGGGCTGGACGGGCTGCTGCGCGTGGTTTCGTTCCTTGTATTCGGTCTAGTGCTGATCGCGATGGCATGGGTCAACAGGATATTGCAAAAGAACGAAGTTAAGGCGTTGGGCGCTGAATCGGAGGAATAATATTTCCGCTACCGATCTTGGACAAAAGCCATGGGAAGGGTGCGATATTGCTTAGGGGGGCAAGTATCCAGTTACGCAACCACGGCATGATTTTGCTTTCGGATTGATACATTGGTGTTAGCGTCCAGCTCATGAGTTGGTAAAGATGCACATGTGCGCGCCGCGCCTTTTGATAGGCAGGCAGGGCGGTTTGTAAGGGGTATTTCTCCAAGGTTTCCGCCAAGGCAGCAGCATCCAGCAACGCCATGTTTGCCCCTTGGCCGAGTTGCGGGCTGGCGACATGTGCCGCATCCCCGATAAACGCGAGCCGCGTGTCAATATTTTTCCACAAGGCCCCGTGTTTATAGCGCGCCATGGTTAAATCATCGTGGCTGGTTATTTGCGACAAAAACGGTGCGATGTCGGGCCAAAGTGCCGTGGCCTCGGCTTTCCAGTCGGCAAGCGGTGCATCCCGCCACGCAGCAAAATCATTTTGCCGTATAGACCAAAATATCGTTGCCTTTGGCATAGTGCCAATGGGTAGAATACCTATCATTTTATTGGCACTGTAATAGCGTTGCTGCAACTGGTTTTGCGCCAACGCGGTGTTAGCAGGCCAGTCAACGACCCCCCAAAGTGCGCCATATGTTATTGGTTCGGCCTGCAACGGACTAAGCGGTGAATTCGCACCGCTTGCGTCAATGACCAGATCAAACGGGCCGCAAACTTCGCCGGAGGTCAATGTAATCACCCGCCCACTATCCTGCAATTCTGTCGATTGCACTGTTGCATTTGTTCGGATTTCACATTCCGCGGCTTGCACACATTGATATAGCGCGTCAAACAGGCTGGCCCTATGGATCGCGAGACCGAAACCCTTTTCGTAACGCACATTCAACACTTTGCGGTTTGACGGGGTTTCATACCCCTCCATTGTTGCGATTTTCGCCCCCAGGTTCAGCGCGTATTCTGCGGCCCCGATGGTGCGCAAAACGTCCAACCCAACGGGTTGTATCACAAGGCCTGACCCAACCGGAGAGGGGCTTGAGAACTGATCAAACAGTGTCACATTATGCCCTTGTTTTGCCAACAGGGTTGCAACAGCCAATCCGCCAATTCCGCATCCGGCAACACCTATATTCAAACTGTCCATGATTTACCGCAAATCGGGCACAGCACCCTCGGCAGCGCGGGATTGCACTACGCCCATTTTCAAACCACGCCCGATGCGATGGGCAAGGTTGGACCACGCCGCCGCCTGTTCGGGGCGTAGTTTATCTTTCAGCACTTCGTCAAACAGGGCAAGCCAGACGGCGAAGTGTTTGACCTCCACCGCGTCGCGTTCGCCATGCACTTTTTGAGGGTTACCATTATAGGAGCGTTCAAACAGGATCGCGTTGCGCCAAAATGCGGCGATCTTTTCCTCGTGTACCCTCCATACCTTTGGCTGTGGGGGCAGGCTTTGGAAGAACACGGGGGCCAGAACGTCGTCTTCACGCACACGGGCGTAAAACTCGGTTACAACGCCGTCAATTTCAACGGCACTGATGGGGAACCGCGGTGGCAGGTCGCTCAAAATATCACAATGAAGACGATGGCAAGGCCCACGGCTGTCCAGATCAACGAGTTGAACAACGAGCGCAGAAGGCCGAATTCACTTTCCGGGTCGATGCCCAGCTTTTCTGTCAGTTTGGTGCCCGGCCAAAAAAATGCGCGGCGCAGTATGTCTAGCAATTTCATCTGTAATCCTTTTCGTTTGCGTGTAGCTAGCACGTTGTTTGGTGCGCTGCAATTCGATGCTGGACCGCAGGCTGGCTTGCGCGTATACCGTCGGGAATGTGGAAATTAAGCGCAATTATCATACGAATTAGCACCCCGGCTCTGTGAAAGATGCCGGTTACAGGCGTATGGAAACTCCGCGCTGCCCCACCCCAGAATTTTTCTTGATTACGGATTTGCAACATGTGCGCCGAAACACCCGACTATAAATCGACCCTGAACCTGCCGAAAACCGACTTTCCGATGCGGGCTGGATTGCCCAAACGCGAGCCTGAATGGCTGGCTAAATGGGCCGATATGGACCTTTATGAACGCCTTCGCGCGAAAGAGGGGCGTAAGCCGTTTATTCTGCACGATGGCCCTCCATACGCGAACGGGCATCTGCATATCGGCCACGCGCTGAACAAGATTTTGAAGGACATGGTTGTTCGTTCCCAACAGATGATGGGCAAGGACGCGCGCTACGTTCCGGGTTGGGATTGCCACGGGCTGCCGATCGAGTGGAAGATTGAAGAACAGTATCGCGCCAAGGGCAAGAACAAGGACGACGTTCCGATCAACGAGCTGCGCGGGGAGTGCCGCAAGTTCGCCCAAGGCTGGGTCGATGTGCAGCGTGAAGAGTTCAAACGCCTCGGCGTGCAGGGGAAGTGGGATAAACCATACCTGACGATGGATTTTGAATCCGAAGCGGTGATTGCTGAAGAATTCATGAAGTTCGTGATGAACGGCTCGCTTTATCGCGGGTCCAAGCCGGTGATGTGGTCGCCTGTTGAGAAAACTGCGCTGGCCGAGGCGGAGATCGAGTATCACGATCATCAGAGCCATACGATCTGGGTTAAGTTTGAGATTGTTGAAGCGATTGGCACAGACGCAACACCGTCGATGAAAATTCCAGAACCTCTGGAAGGCGCATCTGTAGTGATTTGGACTACGACGCCATGGACTATCCCGTCTAACAAAGCAGTCGCCTTTAATCCGAAGATTTCTTATGGACTATACCGTGTAAAAGAGACTGAAGAAGAAAGTTGGACCGCTTCTGGAGATCTTCTAATTTTTGCAGACGCACTTGCAGAAGACGCATTGAATAAATCACGCGTAACCAAATGGGAACGTGTTCAGGATGTTTCTGGGGAAACTCTCGGTGGCGTAACGTGCAAACACCCGTTCGCCGACATGGATGCATTCTGGGATTACACCGAAGGCGTGCCAATGATCGACGGCGACCACGTTACGGACGATGCCGGAACAGGCTTCGTGCATACCGCGCCTTCGCACGGTGCTGACGACTATGAAGCCTTCACCAAGCGCGGCTGGACCGACCGAATGACCCACAACGTCAACGAGGAATCCGCGTTTGAGGAATTTGTGCCGTTCTTCGCGGGCCTTCAGGTTTTTGACCGCAAGGGTAAAGAGGGGAAAGCCAACACGGCCGTGATCGCCAAGCTGGTTGAGGCTAACGCCCTAATCGCGCGGGGGCGGGTTAAGCATAGCTATCCGCATTCCTGGCGCTCCAAGGCTCCGATCATCTTCCGCAATACGCCGCAGTGGTTCGTGGCGATTGACAAAGAACTGAACGACGGGATGGACACGCACGGCAAGACTATCCGCCAGCGCGCTTTGACCGAGATCGACAATGTGAACTGGAGCCCGAAATCCGGGCGCAACCGTCTGTATGCGATGATCGAGAACCGCCCCGATTGGGTGATGTCCCGCCAACGCGCGTGGGGTGTGCCGCTGTCGTGTTTCATCAAACATAACGGCGACGGAACCGTTGAAATCCTGCGCGACGAAACCGTGAATGCCCGCATCGCCGCTGCTTTCCGCACTGAGGGTGCCGATGCATGGTTTGCGGATGGGGCGCAAGAACGTTTCCTTGAAGGCGTGCCGGACGGCGACCAGTGGGAACTGGTTAGCGACATTCTGGATGTGTGGTTCGACAGTGGCTCGACCCATGCGTTTGTTATTCGGGA
>JAESQH010000159.1 GCA_016765235.1 Paracoccaceae bacterium | reverse complement strand
GATGGAAGCTGAAGAACTCGAACGGTACGCCCGCCATATCGTGTTGCGTGAAATCGGTGGTGCGGGGCAGCAAAAGTTACGCCGTGCGCGAGTGCTGGTTATTGGTGCAGGTGGGCTTGGCTCGCCGGTTTTGATGTATCTTGCGGCGGCGGGAGTTGGTGTTCTGGGTGTCGTTGATGATGACGTGGTCAGCCTATCCAACCTTCAACGTCAGGTTTTGCATTCGACCGAAAGCATCGGGATGCCAAAGGTTACGTCAGCAATCGAGGCGGTTGCGCGCATTAACCCTCACGTAACTATTGAACCACACCAAACCCGTATCACGGCTGAAAACGCCGCCGATATTATCGCGCGTTACGATCTGGTTATGGATGGATCGGACAATTTCGACACGCGGTATTTGATTAACGAAGTCTGTGTAAGCCTTAACAAACCGTTAATTTCTGCCGCGATGAGCCAGTGGGAAGGACAGATCAGTCTGTACGACCCTGCAAATGGAGGCCCGTGCTATGCCTGCGTATTTCCTTCGCGGCCAGCCGACGGGTTGGCGCCGTCCTGTGCTGAAGCTGGTGTAATGGGAGCTTTAGCCGGAGTGATGGGATCGATGATGGCTGGCGAGGCGATCAAGTATGTCACGGGCGCAGGCGAAAGCCTGCGTGGTCAAATGTTACTGTTTGATGCCCTTTATGGCGAGACCCGCAAGTTCAAGCTGGCGGCGAGTTCGGATTGTCCGGTTTGTGGCCACCTTTCTTGATATCCGTCAATGCATTCTAAGCGATAATCGCTACCCTCCGATTTCTTGCCAAAAGATTAAGGAGCGTGCCTCGTGACCCCTCAAACCCAATTCGATATCATCATCATCGGGGCTGGCCCTGCCGGCCTAAGTTTCGCCCGTAGCCTTTCGGACACAGGCCTTCAGATCGTATTGCTGGAACGCCAACCCGAACATATTTTGGCGAACCCGCCCGAAGACGGTCGCGATATCGCGTTAACGCATTCTTCAGAAAAGATAATGCGGGATTTGGGGATGTGGGATTACATTCCGTCAACCGAAATTGGAACCATTCGGGATGCCAAAGTTGTTAACGGTAAGTCCCCCTATGCGTTGCATTTCGCTAGCGGAATTACCGATCGGGATTATCTGGGGCACATCATTCCCAATCACATAATCCGACAGGCCGCTTACAATGTGGTCAAAGATTTACCAAACATTACCATCATGACCGAAGCCGAAGTGGTTGGCGTTGAAACCAATACAACAGCCGGAAAAGTTAAGCTGAAAGACGGAACAGAGCTTGGCGCGCCGCTCGTGATTTCGGCAGACAGCCGGTTTTCCGAGACGCGCCGTAAGATGGGGATTTCGGCCTCAATGACTGATTTCGGGCGCGTGGTTGTCGTTTGCGAGATGGAGCACACGGCCCCGCACAACGATACCGCGTTTGAGTGTTTCCACTATGACCAGACGCTTGCGATTCTGCCGATGTTCGGGAATAAATCCTCGGTCGTGGTGACGCTGACGGCGGACAAAGCCGAGGCAGTTATGAATATGCCGCCGGAGGTTTTCGCGGCCGACATACAGCGGCGGTTCGATCAGCAGTTGGGTGAAATGACGTTGGTTTCAGAACGTTTCCCGTATCCATTGGTCGGGGTTTTCGCCAATCAGTTCGTCAAAACACGCTTTGCATTGGTTGGGGATGCAGCCGTCGGGATGCATCCGGTTACGGCGCATGGTTTTAACCTTGGGTTAACGGGTGCAACTATTCTGGCAACGGAAATTCGGGATGCTTTGGAGAGTGGGTCGGATATCGGGGCACAATGGGTGTTAAAGAATTATGAATCCAAGCATCGCCGTATTGCGCGGCCCTTGTATCTAGGAACAAACGCGCTGGTTCGGCTATATACCGACACGACTGTTCCGGGCCGGTTGCTTAGACGCGCGGCTTTACGAATTGGTAATATCTTGCCGCCTGTCAAACAAATGATTACCCGACAGTTAACGCAGGTTTAAGGCGGTTAAAGCATGCTCGGCACGACCTGATCCGGTGGGCGGTGCCCGTCGGCGAAGGTTTTGATGTTGATGATGACCTTTTCGCCCATCTCGATCCGGCCCTCGATTGTTGCGGAACCCATGTGGGGCAGCAGCAGGACGTTGTCCAAACCTTTTAACCTTGGGTTAATATCGTTGCCATGCTCGAAAACATCCAGACCCGCGCCCGCCAGTTCGCCCGTGCGAAGCATGCGGGTTAGGGCATTTTCATCGACGATCTCGCCGCGGGCGGTGTTGATGATAAAAGCGCTGGGTTTCATTAGTTTCAAGCGGCGGGCGTTTAGCAAATGAAACGTGCCGGGGGTATGTGCGCAGTGGATCGACAAGATATCAACCCGTGCCAGCATTTGATCGAGGCTTTCCCAATAGGTCGCTTCTAACGCCGCCTCTGTATCGAGATGCAAACGGCGGCGATTGTGGTAGTGAACCTGCAAGCCGAACGCTTTGGCGCGGGTGGCAACAGCTTGACCAATTCGGCCCATGCCCAGAATGCCAAGGCGTTTGCCACCAATCCGGTGTCCCATCAACGCGGTAGGCGACCAGCCCTGCCAATCGCCTTGCTGCATCAGCATTGTACCTTCGCGAAGGCGGCGAGGCACGGCCAAAATCATGGCCATCGTCATATCGGCAGTGTCTTCGGTCAACACACCCGGAGTGTTGGAGACCATGATTCCGCGTCGCAGCGCAGTTTGCACATCAATGTGGTCAAATCCTGCCCCGTAGTTCGCGATAAGGCGCAAATTATCACCGGCTTGTGCCAGCATTTTTTGGTCTATGGTATCGCCGAGCGTTGGCACCAGAATATCGGCACTGCTGATGGCTGCGGCCAAAGCCACCGCGTCCATCTTTTCGTCTGTCTCGTTCAGTTCCACATCAAAAAGCTCGCGCATTCGGGTCTCGACCGGCTCGGGCAAACGGCGCGTTACGATGACCTTAAGGGGTGCGTTTGTCATATTGCTTTTGCGTCCTCGGGTTGAAAACTTTGTGCTAACATGGCAGCAAAGGAACGGCGGGGGAATGGCAAAAATGCCAAACCGCGCGGAGCAGGTTAATTACAGGCGTATATTATGTTTAAACACGTGCGGCATTTGTTGCGAGGTATCGCTATTCTGGCGGTTGCCTTTGGTATGGGTGTACCTGTTGTGAGCGCACAACAAACATCCGATCCTATATTGGGGGCAGTCACCAACCTGCCGTTGCCGCGTTATGTCAGCCTGAAAGTCTCCGAAGCAAATATCCGGCGCGGGCCGAGCGAGTCGCACCGTATCGACTGGGTGCTGTTGAGAGAGGGTACTCCGCTGCAAATCACCGCCGAGTTTGAACATTGGCGGCGTGTGCGAGATCAGGACAATGTGGGTGGGTGGATACATTATTCACTGCTTAGCGGTCACCGGACGGTCGTTGTTCAGGCGCAACGCATTGCACTGCGCGCTGATCCTAGCGAGGGAACGCGAACAGTTGCGCTGGCGGAAAAGGGTGTGATTGCATCGCTTGGAACGTGCCTTCCAGAATGGTGCGAGATTGAATCCGGCGGGTATGAGGGCTGGGTTGAGAAGTCCGGGATTTGGGGCGTAGGGCAGGCCGAAATTCGCGACTAGTTGTCTGATTGTTAATCCATGCTTATTTAATCAACTGTTAGGCTATTGCCCGTCATTCGTGTCGCGGATAAACTCCGCGCAAATTTTATCCATTGTTGGAGACATAGGTATGAAAAAACTAATAACGGCTTTTACAACCGTCGCGATTATAGGCAGTGCTTCGTACGCAGTGGCACAAAACCAGTTGGAAACAACGCTCGATCTTGTCATGCGCGGTATGATGGATAATGATGCCGAGGTTTCTTACGGCGAACGAATTATTGGCGATGATGGAAGCGTTGAATACACTGATCTGGTGATCGCAGCGCCGGATGGCGAATTTTCGTTGGCTATGGATTGGATAAAGGGTGTGCCGTCGGGGTCCGATGTTACGTTTACGGTATCCGATACGATTGACGTTTCGGGCCGCGAAGAAGGGGTCGAGTTTTCGTTCGAGATACTGTCTTCAGCGCTTCAACTTACGACGAACGGTTTGCTGCGCGAAGCGATGAGCACGGAAGATATTACGGTCACGTTCTCCGCCGACAAGTTTATTGTCGATGGCAGCGACCCTGAAAGTGATACTTTGCGGAAGCTATTTTTAGATTTCGGTGCGGTCGATTTCGATCTACTGGTTTCGACCGAAGATATGTTTGTTGAAGGTGGGTTCGCGACTGACAAGATGGATATCGCGTATGATTATACGATTGATGGCCAATCGCAGAAAATGGACCAAACTACCGGCGCGACAACTGTGTCGTTCGAGTTTGACATTCCCGAGGACGAAGAAGATGCGCTTGGCTATCTTGATGGCAGCAAGTCTGGCGCATTCAAAATGGACAGCGGCTCCAGCGAATTCGTAATGTCGGTGGACGCGGACGATATGGCAATGGGTATGGTGGGGACTTCTGGTGGTGGCTCCATNCTATTGGAGGTCGTTAACGGCAACATTACGTATGATGTTACCGCAGATGGNTTNGATATGGTTGTGACGCCCGGCGCTGGAATGCCGTTTCCNCCGGTTGAANTTGGAATGGGCGAAATGGCTGTGAAGCTGGTCATTCCNGCNGGCGCNGTGGATGCNCCNGNCGAAATGGTTATTGATATATTGCTCGCTGATCTGGTTATCGGCGAAAGCCTGTGGTCGATGATTGATCCGGGCCAGACGATTTCACGGGATCCGGCGCAGTTGGATATTGATGTGGAAGCGCTGGTGCAGCTTGATGCTATGGCAGCGGTTGCGGGTGAAGACCCAACATCGGCGGCAACAATCTACAGCCTGGATATCAATCAGATTCTGCTTTCACTGGCCGGGGCCTCCATCCAAGTGGATGGCGCTGCAACGTTTGACAATTCTGGTCCGATTCCGATGCCGCTGGGATCAGTGAACATCGATATGCGCGGTATTTCGACCTTGGCCAACCAGTTGGTAGCCCTTGGTCTGCTGGACCAACTGCAAGCCGGTATGGCGATGGGCATGATGATGGCGTTCGGCCAAGCGGGCGAGGAGGCGGACCAATTCATCGCCGAAATTACTTTCTCGGAAGACGGAATACTGGCGAACGGCCGACCAATTCGGTAAGAAATATTGGTTAGCGCTTTTAGGCCCATCGTTAGCTCGGTGGGCCTTTTTTATGCGTTATCGGGTACGGCGCAAATATATGTAATACGCACCGCCGCCGCCATGCTTGGCGTGGGCAGGCGTGATTTGCAAAATCTTCGGTTTTAAATCGGGGCGGTTCAGCCAATGCGGTAGGCTGTGGCGCAGAATACCCTGGCGGGTTGGCATGATGCCTATTTCGTCGCGGGTGGAATTGCCTTTGCCGGTAATCACCAACGCCAGTCGTTTTCCGGCGGCGTGGCTGCGATGGATAAAGGCGGTAAGTTCAGAGTGCGCCTGTGCGGCGGTCAACCCGTGTAAATCAAGGCGTGCATCCGGTTTGATCTTACCCTTACGCAGGCGATCAAAGTTTTTGCTGTCCATCTGGTGGCTAGGCTTTTCGCTAGCCTGCATCGGATCGAGCGCAAGATTAATCGTTACGCGCGCCTCTGGCAGTATTCCGCCGATTTGCATCAATGGACGGATAATTTGCCGCGCCGGTTTTTGCGCCATCGGCACGCGTACAGGTTCGGGGGTAAAAGTTATCGTGGACGGTTTTATAGAATGCAGGGGAATGGTGGTCTGGGTAACCTTCGACCAGACCTCGTGATCATCCTCGCTTAGTTTCCGGTGCTTTCGACGTACCATGACAAAGGTTTATGCCCCGGTCCCGACCAGAAGCCAGTTCGGATTGTCGCCACCCATAAGGCGCGCAAATGTCCATGTGTCGGACTGCTTCTTGATGTGTTTGTGATCACCCTCGACAACTTCACCTTCGGCGTTGCGAACAACGGATGTCAGCTCGCCAGTGAACTTCATGGTGATTTCGGCTTCGCTGTTTTCCTCGTCAAACTTCGCACCTGCCAGCTTCACGCTGCTTACACCGATGAAATTTGCATCAACGGTCAGGCCGCTATCAACCCGCGCTGTAATTGCCGAGGAAAAGGATTCGTACACGTCCGGCGCGAGATATTGCTCAAGAAACGGAAGATCGCCGTTTTCAAATGCCATCAGGATCATTTCATAGGCTTGGCGCGCACCGCCGGAAAACACCTCGACCGAGAAACCGGATTCTATTCGTTTCATCGCCGCAAGTGCTTTACCGGATTCGCTGTTCAGGTCAATATAGTTAGAAATATCAAAGTCTTCGCCGCCACCATCGATCACTTCAAACTTGCGTTTTGTCGTGCTTACGGGGGCCGTTGTATCCTCGTACCCTTCGCGCGTCCCAAGGACGCTGCGAAGACGAAGCACCAGAAATAGCGCCACTCCGGCAAGAACAATAATTTGGACCAATTGCGAACCCATCGGATCGACCTCTCGAAAAATTTCTGGCAAAACATTGGCGTTCGGCCTATTCGCTACCTATGTAAGCATTGTAACAGGTCAAGTCCATTGGCCGAAGTAAACTTTGGAAAAGGCATATGTGGCTATTTTTTCTATTCGTAGCGGTTCCGATCATCGAAATCGGACTATTCATTCAAGTCGGAGGATTCCTCGGGCTGTGGGCAACGCTGTCGATCGTCGTTTTGACCGCCTTAGTCGGCACAGCCTTGATGCGGGCACAAGGCATGGCGGCGCTGAAAAAGCTGCAAACCAGCATCGAGAGCGGTGGCAATCCGGCGGATTCGATTGCAAACGGCGCGTTCATTCTAATCGCGGGATTATTGCTGCTAACGCCCGGGTTTTTCACCGATACGCTTGGAATGTTGTTGTTGGTACCACCATTGCGCAAATCGCTTATCCGAACTGTCGCCGCACAACTTAAGGCGCGTGCAACGGGGTATGCCACGACTGGTTTTAAAACCCAGACAAAGTATGCATCTGACACCGTTCTTGATGGTGATTTCGAGGTAGTTGAAGACAATGTGAACGGCGAACCCGGAAATTCCGGCTGGACCCGCCCTGAAGAGTGAACGAGCGATTGTTCCTCCCGCACAGAAGTGATACTCCGACTTCCAGTAATTAAAATCACAACAGGAATTCGTCCAAATGGCAGAAGAAAATAATGGCGCGGTTGAGGGTACACCTCCACAGCAGCCTCGCTTACAAGTCCTTAACCAATATATCCGTGATCTTTCGTTCGAAAACGTAGCGCTTCAAAAGGACCGGATGCCGGAAGGCCAAACCAAATTCGAGGTTCAGGTTGCACTGGATGCGCGGAAGTTGGGCGAAAACCAATATGAAGTGATCAACAAACTAAAGGTTAACGCCACAATCGGTGAAGACAAAATCTTCATTCTTGAGTTGGATTACGCTGGCCGTTTCAAAATCGAGAACGTTGCCAACGAACAGATACATGCATTTTTGATGATCGAGTGCCCACGGATGATTTTTCCGTATCTGCGTCGTGTTGTTGGCGATATTACGCGTGACGGTGGCTATCCGCCGCTAAACCTGGATAACATCGACTTCCTGGCGCTTTACCGCAACCAAATGGAGAAAATGGCGCAGGCACAAGTCGAGGCCAAAGACGCGCCGATTTCCTGATTTATTAGTGTTTTCGAAAAGGGCGGCCATTCGGTCGCCTTTTTTATTTGTACTGCGTCCAAACGGCAGCCTTGCCCAGTTTTTCAACGAATTCCTTATGCGCTTCGGATTCCGCTTCGGTAATACGTGCAGGTAACGGGCTTGGTCTTGGTGGTGGCGACCAACTTGCACCGGACCCGCCATCCGTCGCGTGATTATCCGAAACGATCGACAGCGCGAAATCCGGCTGGCGGCCCCCGATCAGCTCCAGATAAACTTCGGCGAGGATCTCGGAATCGAGCAGCGCGCCGTGGAGTTCCCGTTCAGTCGTAATACTGAACCGACGGCACAACGCATCCAGCGAGTTCTGCGCACCGGGGAATTTTTTTCGTGCGATTGCAAGAGTGTCTAACGCCTGCACCCAAGGAAGCTCGGGCCTTTCGACCCATTTCAGTTCAGCGTTGATAAATTTCATATCAAACGCGGCATTGTGGATAACCATCTTGGAATCGCCGACAAAATCGAGGAACGCTTGTGCGATATCTTTGAACAGCGGCTTGCCAGACAGAAACTCGGCACTTAACCCGTGAACGGCAAACGCGCCGTCGGGCATGTCGCGCTGCGGGTTAATGTACTGGTGATACGTTTTGCCAGTGGGCATGTGGTTGTACAGCTCCACTGCGCCGATTTCGACGATACGGTCACCGGAATTCGGATCAAGGCCGGTTGTCTCTGTATCTAACACAATTTCGCGCATCTACTTTCCCTTCAGCCGTTCAATCAGTGATAAAACCTCTGCCTGCGCGTGGTCCAGCCCTAATCCGGTATCAATCAGATAATCCGCACGCCTGCGTTTTTCGGCGTCAGGCGTTTGCTTGGCCAGAATGGTTTCAAAAACCTCGCGAGTCATTCCGTCGCGATCCATGACCCTTTGGTTTTGCACCGCATTATCTGCTGTAACGACCAAAACGCCGTCCAGCCACGCCTGCGCACCGGTTTCGAACAATAGCGGAATATCGCAAACTATCAGTGGCTTATCAGCGTTCAAATCTAGAAAATTCTGCCTGTCTTCTAATACCATCGGATGCATTACTTCTTCGATACGTTTCAGCAATCCACTGTCGCCCACAATCGCCTGACGCAACGCAGTGCGGTCAACCGCGCCATCCTTTATGGCAGCAGGGGAGAGAGCCTCGATCGCTCGAACCCCTGCCCCTCCGGTGTCATAAAGCTCGTGAACCGAGGCATCTGCATCCCAAACAGGAACACCCGCCTCGCGAAAAAACCCGGCCGTTGTGGATTTTCCCATCCCGATGGAACCGGTCAGCCCCAGAATATAAGCCTTTGCGCTCACGCGTTCAGAACCGCTTGTCGAAGTTCATCGTCAACTTCGGGTTTTTTGCCAAACCAGCTTTCAAATCCGGGAACCGCTTGGTGCAAAAGCATTCCAAGCCCATCGACCGTATCCAGTCCACGTGCCCGTGCCTTTTCTAGAAAAGGTGTGATTAACGGTGTGTATACAATGTCGGTTACAAGTGCTTCGGGCATGGCGGCATCAAAATGGAGGCGCAACTCCGGTTTCCCCTCCATCCCCAGTGACGTTGTGTTAACGATCGTAGCGGCGCCATCCATCGCTTCGCTGATTTCGCTCCATTCGACAACTTCAACTTTCGCACCAAAATGGTTGGCTAGGTTTTCGGCGCGAATACGAGTCCGGTTTACCAACCGCACAATCGGTGCGCCTTCGTTCAATAACGCCCACACAATTGCCCGCGCGGCACCGCCCGCCCCAAGAACCAGAGCGGGGCCGGATTTAGGATCCCAAAGCAGTGCGTTTTGGTAAAGGTTCTGGATAAAACCGTATCCGTCAGTGTTGTCCGCGCCGATTGTTCCATCGGCGTGAAAGTGGATTGTGTTTGCCGCCCCGATCAACGCCGCCCTATCAGTGATGCTATCAACCAGTTTCAAAACGGTTTCTTTGTGAGGAATGGTAATGTTCACACCTTTGAAACCCTTTTTTGAAAGATTCCGCAGACCAGCTTCGAATTCATCGTGCGATAGCGCAATTCGCCGATACTCGCCAGCCAATCCGTAGCGTTTAAGCCAATGCCCATGCAGTGCCGGAGATTTGCTGTGGTCTATGGGCCAACCTACAACGCCGGCCAAGGGCGGTACTTCGTTACTCATTCCTGACAAATCCCTCTTGTCCGTAAAAACCCCAGTATTTCTAGCAGTGGTAAGCCTAATACTGAAAAGTAGTCGCCTTGAACCCGCGTAAACAACTGCGCGCCTGTTGTTTCCAGCTTATACGCTCCTACAGTCGTAAACAAATCTTCTGCGTGTGTTTGCAGGTAATTTTCCAGAAATTCGTCGCTAAATGGCCGCATCATCAACTGTGCGCGGCCGATATGACGCCAAACAGACGCACCGTCTTCGAAAATTACTGCGGCCGAAAGAAGCTCGTGCGTTTTCCCGCGCAACGTACTCAGTTGTGTCCGCGCAGCGTCAATCGAGTCCGGTTTATCAAACATCTTGCCTTCACACACCAGAACCTGATCGGCACCAAGCACCAACGCATCAGGGTTTTTCGCCGCCACCCGCCGCGCTTTCATTTCGGCAAGGGCGTCCGCTATGTCCCGCGCAGGTGCGCCTTCGGACAGCAAGGCCGATTTTATCGCATCCTCGTCAACCCGCGCAACGGCGGTTTCTAGTGGGACACCAGCGTTTCGCAACATTTCCGCGCGGATTTTGGAGCCGGAGGCCAGAATGAGCCGTTTCATGTCTTTTTCTCCACTAGAATTCCGCGTATTGCTGCCGCTGTTTCCTCAATTGACCGGCGGGTCACATCTATGACTGGTAACCCGTGTTTCTCGAAAAACAACCGTGCTGCAGTTAACTCGTTTTGGATATCTTTCGTCTCAGCATAGGCGATCAGCTCTGGGTTTCCCAAAGCCTTCAGGCGATGCTGACGTACTTGCGACAAGCGCGTCGGACTGGCGATCAAACCGATTGCGGGAACCCCTGCGGCCAGCGCCTCGGTAAAGCTTTCGGGAACGTCTTGATCCGGCACTAGAGGCACATTCGCGGCCCTAATGCCTTGATAAGCCAGATAAATACAGGTCGGCGTTTTGGAAGTACGGCTAACCCCGACGAGAATTACGTCGGCTTGGCGCAAATATTCCGCGCTTAAACCATCGTCATGTGAAATCGCGTAATCAATCGCAGACACCCGTTCTAGATAATCCCTATCAACCTTGTACTGTTTCCCGGGTTGGCCTGTGGGTTGCAGCCCATCGAGATCCTCGAACGCTTGCATAACCGGCCCCAGTAACGAGAGTGCTTTGAAGCCGTGCTTAGTGCTTGCTGCCTCAATCAAATTAGTGATTCCCGTGCTGACGATCGTGTAAATAACAAGATCAACGTTTCCGAGGCCCTCGATTAGAGAATTCGCGCGCGCGGCGCTTCTAACGAAGGGATACATGGTGATTTCGACCGGCATCTCGACAAACTGACTGGCAACCGCGTCGGCAGCGGCGGTGACGGTTTCGCCCGTCGCATCCGAGAGTAGTACTATTTGGTAAGTCTTCGACAATATTGCGCTCCGAAATCTGCCTGTGGATTATTTAGGGGGTAACTTAGGGAGAAGTCCATGTAGTCCACAGCGGAATTTTACCATGGAAGTTTTACACACCCTTTTAGTTTCTATTCACATTTTTATACTTGTGGAAAAGATTTTTGCTGCCTTGTGGATAAAACCACCCGCTTTCACGCATTACCCCACAAAATACGTTAGGTAGGCGCAGATGTCGCTATGGATAACTCTGTGCAAAACTATCTAAACACGTTAATCCACATTATTCAGACTATCTACTATCAAC
>JAESQH010000158.1 GCA_016765235.1 Paracoccaceae bacterium | reverse complement strand
TCGAGAGCAGCGAGAAGATCATCGCGACGTTCAGGATCAGCGCGATGTTGGCGAAAATGCCGAACAAGCCGTAGGACAGGACCATGAAGACCAGCACGAGTGCGAATGCGATTATTGTTGCTATTTTGCCAGCATCGATGCTGTCTTGCCCCAACTCCGGCCCAACGGTGCGTTGTTCAAGCACAGTGATTTCAGCGGGCAACGCCCCAGCACGAAGCAAGATCGCCAGACGGGTGCTTTCCTCGACCGTGAAATTACCCGTGATGATACCGGAGCCGCCGGGAATATGGCTTTGAATAGTCGGGGCAGAAATAACTTTTTCGTCCAGTACAATCGCAAACGGGCTGCCAATGTTTTCAGCGGTATAAACGCCAAACTTGCGCCCCCCTGCGGGGTTAAAACGAAAGTTCACAGCCGGGCGACCGTTTTGATCGAACGTCGGTTGGGCATCTACCAATTGGTCGCCTGTCACAACGGCGACGCGCTCTAATACATAATATGTACCCTCCTGATTCGCATCGGGGTAAACGAGGTTTCCGGTTCCGGCGCGAATATCAGGGTCAGATGTTTGTTGAACGACCGACAGGAACGAAAGTTTCGCGGTTTGTCCGATCAGGTCCAGCAATTCTTCGGCGGAACCGATGCCGGGCACCTGTACCAATACGCGATCCGCACCTTGGCGCTGGATGGTTGGCTCGCGGGTTCCGGCCTCGTCTACACGACGACGGATAATTTCGAGGGATTGTTGCATGGTACGGTCGTCCATGGCGTTCATCTCTGCCTCGGAAAGCGTGAAGATCAGAACGTCACCGTCGTTCGCAACTTCAAAGTCGCGCGAACCGGCACCTGTCAGNGTGACAACCGGACGNGTNNGATCACCGANANCTTCNAGCGCTTTTGGCATACCNTCCGGTGTGCCGATNTTNACACGCAACTCGTTCGGGTCGCTGTCTTGGCGGCGCACGGACCCAACATCGTCTTTTATTTCGCGCAGAGCATCCCGCACTTCGGGCCACATGGAATCGAGACGGTCGGCATAGACATCTTCAACAGCCACCTCGACCAACAAGTGNGCCCCGCCGCGAAGNTCCAGCCCCANATTAACCAGCATGGAGGGCAGNAAATCGGGCCAAGCGGCCATGTCTGCTTCCATTTCAGGNGTGGCGACGACACCGGCCTCGACCAATGCGCGTGCATCGTTGGCCTTTTCGACCTTGNTATAAAAGAAGTTGGGGGCCGCGAAAACTATGCCAATTAGACACAGAGACCAGATAAGCCCCTTCTTCCAAATCGAAAATTGCAACATGTTGGTAATATCCCGTAAAAAAGGCCACCCNGAGAGTGGCCTTAAAAAGGTTTAGGAAGGTTCGGTTTTGTTCATCACTTGTGTGATGGTGTTCTTGAGAATGCGAACTTTAACGTCTTTCGCAATCTCGACTTCAACTTCGCCGTCTTCTTTAACTTTGGTTACTTTGCCGATGATGCCACCTTGCGTGATGATCTGGTCACCTTTGCGCAGCGCTTCGACCATGCTGCGGTGATTTTTCATCTTTTTCTGCTGCGGACGGATCATCAGGAAATACATGATGCCGAAAATCAGGATGATTGGTACGAACCCGCCTAGGCTGGACGTAAGGCCGCCCCCTATGGCTTGAGCATATGCTGGTGATGCGAACATCTGGTATCCCCTCGGTAATAGGCAGTAATTGCCACTAAAAATCTGCGCGGACCCTAAAACGCCCCTGTCGGGTTTGCAAGGCGAATGGGCGCGAAACTTGTTGTATTTTCAAATAGGCAGCCCGTTTGCACCTTGCAAGATGCAGTCCGTCCTTGTGAACCNAGTTTTCACATGGTTAGGTTGAATGAACAGGGAAGGAGACTCGGGAATGAATGCATTCTTCAACTCAATGTCTGGATATTTTGCCGCTATACCCAGTCTGCTTCGCCCTTATAGATATATTATTGTTATCGCCTCGCTTATCGGCACCATTTTTATGGGGGTCGGGGCGACCAGGTTCGAACTGGATACCAGCATTGATTCTTGGTTGTCCGACGATGACCCTGCGGTACAGGCGCTAGATAATTTTCGCAGTCAATTCGGCAGTGATGACGGGTTGTTCCTTGTCTATCACGCCAAGGATGGCAATGTATTTTCCGAGCAATCGTTGAGGGCTATCCAAGGGCTGACCCGTGATCTTGAGAATTGGTACGATNTAGACCCTGAAGCACTTGGCATAGATGCCGAGATTATGGAAAATATGGATCACGTACTGCGCGTGCAAAGCCTTGCCAACACGCGTTATCAACTTAGTACCGAGGATTCACTGGAAAGTTTGGAGTTGATCCCGGAAGGTGCCGAGATAACAGCCGAGCTTGCCGAAGAGATTCGTAGGATCGCGCATGATCAGCCGAATTTGTCGTTGCTCATGTTTTCGGAAAACAATGAATACGGCGCATTGGTTATATCCACGGATTTCGGGGCGATACCTAAACAGAGCGATGAAGTCGTCGACAATCTGGATTTCAACGTGGATGCGCTGGATCTGGCACTAGATTCATTTGTGATCGACGTGGACGATAGTGCGATCACTGTGGAGGTCGACTTCGAAGACACGTCCCCCAGCGTCTACACTGGCTTCATGAAGGGGCTGAAGGCAATCTATGGTCAGCCCGAATATGCCGCCGCTTTCGATTTCTATCCCATCGGCACAGCTGGCATGATAGACACTGCCATGGCCGCGATGGTCCAGTCCGGATTTCTCGGCTTGATCGCAATTTTTATCATCATATTACTACTCTATACGTTGTTCCAAACTGGTTCGGCCGTAGTGTGGCCTGTAACCGCAGTGGTCAGCTCCTGCATTTGGTTATTTGGTGGAATGGCATGGTTGGGCATTCCGTCATCTAGTTTAATTTCGTTGTCAGTTATGTTGGTACTGGCTGTCGGCATCGCCGATTGTGTGCATGTGATGAGTGAATATTTGTTGTTCAAGCGCGAAGGTANGAACCACGAAGACGCCATTGAAAAATCGTTTGAAAAGACCGGTGTGCCGATTCTGCTGACAACCATNACNACGATGGCNGGCATGTTGGCAATNGCGTTTGGTGGCGTTGGGCAGTTTGTGACGTTCGGGATTACNTCNGCNATCGGGGTGCTGTTNGCGTTNNTATTTACCGTTGCAGTATTGCCCGCGTTGTTGGAGTTCTGGCATCCGCATTCGAACAAAGCAAAACCCGCCAAGACCTCGTGGCGTCGCGCAATATATATTATTTTCTTCCCTTTCTCTATCATCCGATGGGGTTCGAAAAAGGTCGGGCTAAGCTGGTTGTTAAGCGCCGTTTGGTTACAGCCGTTACTTGATAAAGTACCGGATTTTTCATTCCGCTGGCGATATCCGATAATCGTAGTGTTTTTAGCGCTCTTCGTCGTCACCGGCTACGGCGCAACGAAGGTGAAGATCGATTCCAATCTGGTGGAGCTGTTCAAGGACGGTAATCCGGTACGGGTCGCTTATGAAATTGTCGATGAATATATGGCAGGCACTGGATCAATGGAGGTCATGATGGATTTCAAGACATCTGACGCCATGAGTGACCCTGCTGTGCTGACCGCGATTTCCAACCTTCAGGACATTCTGGAAAGCGATTACGGAAAATACGTGGTCCGCACGCAGTCACTGGCCGATCTGGTGAAGGACACCAACAAGGTCATGAACGGCAATGATGCTGCGGCTTATATAATTCCCGACGATCCGTTAGCGGTTTCACAGCTGTTATATCTGTTCAACAGCTCTAACCCTAAAGATCGGCGCTCGTTGGTTTCGGATGACTATTCGCGAAGCCACATAACGATCCGATTGCGAAATGCGGGCAGCCGGGAATACGCAATATTCTTCGAGGATATTCAGGCCGATATTGATGATACACTGGGTGTTGTGCGCGGAAGCTATCCTGACATGGAGACCAGCGTTACAGGTTCTTTCGCGATGATGATGCGGATGAGCGATGTTATTTCAAAAAGCCAGTTCCGCTCGCTCAGCCTCGCGATTGTTATCATTTCGATCATCCTTACGCTGTCACTGGGATCACTAACCGGCGGGCTGTTGGCCATTATCCCCAACATGTTGCCAGCCATTCTAGCGTTCGGCTTGATGGGTCTGCTAGGTATACCACTTGATACGGACACGTTAATGATCGCGCCTCTGATAATCGGGATAGCAGTGGATGATACAATACACTTCGTAACCCACTATCGCATGGCCTTGGCAAACAAAATGAAGCCCTCTGACGCGCTGGTGCAGACTATAAAAGAGGTCGGACAAGCGGTAACATTTACGTCTATGGTCTTGGGACTGGCCTTCTTTATGCTTAGTTTTAGTGATTATCTAGGCTTGGCAAAGGTCGGCATTTTTGGATCACTAGCCATATTCGTGGCGCTGTTGTGTGATTTATTATTCCTGCCCGCCCTGATTCACGTATTCAAACCGTCTTTTGGAGTGAAATTCAAAGACGAACAATTGGAGGCAACTTGATGGCGCACTCGAAACGTAGTTTTCTTTTCGCAAGCCTGCTGGCCGTGATCAGTGTTTTAATGCCTTCAGTCGGGGTTACGCAATCGGCGCGCGCGATCATGGATCGAGTGGACGCGAATGCGCTTAACCAGAATAATTCTGTGTTTTCGGTTGTGCAAATCGCCACCTGTAAATACGGGATAAGCGGCGGTAAAATTCGATGTACGGCGCGCGCGACAGTGAAAAGCCTCGAGAGTGCCTCGATCAACACGGGACCGGGTGGAAAGGATTCACAAAGCATTGCGTTCATTCTGGAACCTGCATCAGAACGTGGCATCGGGATGCTTAGTTATACTTATGATAACAACAAACCCAACGAGACATGGTTGTACCTGTCGGCGCTGGGCAAAGTGAAACGTATTGTTTCCTCGAATTCATCAAATAGCGAACCGGTCAGCCTGTTTGGCTCCGAGTTCACAACCGAGGATCAAGAAACAGGCAAGCTTGATGACTACACCTACGCATTGCTGAAAACGATCACATTCAAGGGGCGCAAAACCTATGTGATCGAACAAATACCAACCCCTGCCCGCGCCCGTCAAAGCCGCTATGCCCGAACCGTTCTGTGGATCGATGCCGACCGTTACGTGAACGTTAAGGCCGAGATGTATGATAGTCGTGGCAAGGAAATCCGCCGTGTGATTGCAGATAATGTGGAGCGCGTGAACGGTGTTTGGCTGGCGCGAAGCGTGACGATCATGAACCTTGTTACTAACCGGCTTTCGAACATGAAGTTGCAGTCGCTGTACTTCGGCGTCAGCATAAACGCAGCCCTTTTAACGCAACGTGCGTTGACCGATACGGCCTTCCGCGAACGTCATCTTGACGCGCTGCGGGCGCAAGCTAACTGAGGAAAAGGATATGCGTTATCCCCTTGCCATTGCAGCCCTTGTCTTCGCAACGCCTGTGTTAGCGCAGGAACTCGACCTTGATTTTGATAGCTTTGGTTTCGACGAAGATTCCGGAGGTATCGTCGACGATTTACCAAAAACCTCAGTTGAGATTTCAGCCTCTGTCGGGCTGTCCTATTCCGGTATTGGTGTGTTGGACGAAAGTTGGGCCGCGCAGATCAATTTGGCGAACGAGCATTCGCTGGGAAGCCTTGGATACCTTGAATGGGCCGCGAACGCAGCAATCGTTGACGAGGATCGAACGTTCGATCTGTCACGCATACATTTACAAAACTCCGCCGGCGATTTTAGCTGGAAGTTGGGTAAATACCGTATTGGCTGGGGGGAAATCGAAGGCGCACCCGTGCTTGATGTTGTCAACGGAGGGTTGTCGTTTGGCGGCTCTGGCCTGCCCAGTGATGAATTACCCGGGCAATGGTTTGCGGGGCTAGATTATTTCTCTAGCGCCTTTACCCTCTCGTCTTTCGTCGGAATTTCGCCGGAAGTTTCGCATCAAGCTATGGCCGTTGGTTCAACGGAAATGGAAGCAGGAATTAAGGTCAACGTTCCCATTGAAAGCGGCGCTGTCAGCATTTACGCAGCGCAGTTGGTTCCCCAGTCCGGAGTCGTCGATCTTGGCAGTGACACCAGCACCGCCGCGCCCTATGCGCTGGCGGGCATAAGCGCAAATCGTAGTTTTGGAAACCTGTTGGTTGAAATTGACGTCGCCGGTAAGTTCGGATTGCAACGGTCAACGAACACTGCATTATCTGACCATGACCGCATTGACGCCGCATTCGGCGTTGAATACGCGGCATCAAATACGATGCAAATATCAGCGGCGGTGGTCGGTCAACGCTGGCTGAAGCAGACTGAAGATTACTTTGAGTTTGGCGGATATTTATCCCCGCAAACATCGGGTAATTATATCTTGGGCGTAAGCGATGAACTGATGGATGGTAAATTAAGTGTGTCCGCCAATAGGTTGGGAACACTTGATAATAACTCTAGTGTAACTGCTCTATCCGCCAGTTACGCGTATTCCGACCGGCTGGAATTCGGAGCATCTGCGATGTGGTTGGAAGCCGAAACCGGCACACCGTTTGAAGCTTTGGATGGCTTTTCGCAATTTGGCCTGACGTCTACTTTCCGCTTTTAGGGCGCGGTTTTGATTTTCCCGTTAACTTTTCCGTAAACTTTGTCGCAAATTCGGATTCATCGAACGCACCGATAAACATTCCAACATTCTCGGGACCACTGCGTTTAGCCTCGATTTCCACATCCGAGATCGTCGTGCGTTGCGACATACGCCGCCCCCAGTGGGCGAGGCGGCCGTACATTTCAGCAATCACTTCGCTATGCGCCTCGCTTTGGCCAAGATCGTTCAATTCGCCCGGATCAACGCGTCGATCAAACAGCATCGGGCTAAATCCCCCCTCAGCGTGCATGAACGTGTAGCGATCGGTTGCCACCATAAACAGGCGCGCGTCTTTGGGTTCAAGGTCCAGATTGGCGCACATTTGAGTGGCGGAATAGTCGTATTCACTGATCGCAAACTCACGCCATTCGGCCGGGGTTTCCCCCCGCAGAAATGGCAGCAACGAGCGCCCCTCAAGTATATTTTCGGGCACAGCGCCACCCATTGCCTCGATAAACGTCGGGGCAAGGTCAATAGCCTCGACTAATGCGTCAACGGCTGTACCGCGTGTGATATCCGCGTCTGGGTCGTAAATAATTAACGGAACTTTAACGGAGGGTTCGTGGAACAAATCCTTTTCCCCCAACCAGTGATCTCCCATATAATCACCGTGATCCGAGGTCAGAATGATCATCGTGTCGTCCATTCGGCCAGAGGCTTCCAGATAGTCCAGTAACCGCCCCAACTGATCATCACATTGTTTGATTAGGCCCATATAGGCAGGGATTACAGTCTCGCGAACCTCGTCACGCGAAAAAGCTCGACCGACGGCGTTGTTTTGGAATTGAGCATAGACAGGGTGCGGGTTTGTTCTCTCGGACGCGTGGCGATTAACCGGCTGAATTTTGTTGTGCCCGTACATATTGTGGTATGGCGCAGGCACGATATAGGGCCAGTGTGGCTTGATGAACGACGCATGGCACAGCCACGGCGGCCCGTCTTTGTGTTCCTCTAGAAAATCGATAATGCGCGACGTCAGGTACGGTGTTTCGCTGTCTTCCTCAGCGATATTCGCGGGCTTGGAGGCATGGCGCATGAACCAGCCTGATGCCATTTCACCGTCATCATCTGCAGCATTGGCATAATCGCGCCAAGGGTTATCGCCCTCGTAACCTTTTGACTTTAAGTATTCATTGTAAGGCGATCTTTTTTCGTCATAAAATCCGGCAGGACCATCGGACCACAATCCGTCATCGCGCTCATAAATATCATAGCCGCATTCAGAAACCCGCGCGCCAATCACGCTGTCACGGCTTATCCCGAGGCGATCCATCCCTTCCAAGTCTGCCTTCATGTGGGTTTTGCCAATCAGCCAACTATCTACGCTAAGTTTGCGCAAGTGGTCACCCAATGTTTGCTCGCCCACTTTTAGCGGAAAATTATTCCACGCCGCTCCGTGACTGGAAACATATCGCCCCGTATAAAACGACATACGTGAGGCACCGCACACAACCGATTGCACATAAGTATTGGCGAACCGCACACCCATTGCGGCCAAACGGTCCATGTTCGGGGTGTGCAGCGTCTTGTGGCCCGCGCAACTTAGATAATCGTGACGCAACTGGTCATACATGATGAACAGAATATTTTTTGTTTTTCCGGTCAAAATGTTACCGCAATATTAACACGAGCGCCCGCAAGAATTACCGCCAAGCCAACGACCTCGTGCGCGCTAAGCGCGCAGAGATAGGGGCCGGTGAATGCGGGGCGCGGGGCCATTAGGTTGGCATGGCCGTTTCAACGAGTTTTGCCCAGTAGGAACAGCCCACAGGGATTAAATCGTCGTTAAAGTCGTAGTCAGGGTGATGGAGTGTCGCGGTGTCGCCATTGCCGACAAAGATAAAAGCACCGGGACGGGATTCGAGCATGTAAGAGAAATCCTCGCCGCCCATGACTGGATCGGCATCGTCGTTGACCATAGTATCGCCAGATATTTCGCGGGCGATTGATGCTGCAAACGCGGTTTGTTCGGCGTGGTTTTTTGTAACTGGATAGCCACGCTCGTATTCGATTTTGGCAGACGCTCCATAAGCAGCAGCGGTATTTTCGACGATACGGGAAACTGCGGCTTCGGCCATATCACGGGTTTCTGGTGTCAATGTGCGCACAGTGCCGCGAATTTCAACACGTTGGGGGATTACGTTATAGGCTTTGCTTTCCGTCTCGAAACTGGTCACCGAAACG
>JAESQH010000157.1 GCA_016765235.1 Paracoccaceae bacterium | reverse complement strand
AAGGCGCCGCCGCAGCATCCAACGGGGTTTGGCGCACCGTAATTCTGCCCAAGGTCGATCCGTTCATCGCCCCAATCGTCTATGCCGTGCCCGCACAATTGCTGGCATATCATACGGCTGTCGAAAAAGGCACCGATGTGGATCAACCGCGAAATCTGGCGAAATCGGTGACGGTGGAGTAGTTTGGTTCGGATGGTATTTTGATGATCCGAACTACGATTTGTTTTTTGAATTCAAAGTCGTAATTCGATCATCTTCCCTTTCGACCATCCAGCTTTCTGACTATCAAAAGTTCCTTATATCCAAGATAGAAACCCTGAGATCAGAAGGTTGGAACGACCCTCAGGTCAGTAGGTACTCCAACGAAAATGGGTACATGACAGTGAGAGGGAAGACGTTCAGATCGAACAATGTCTGGAGTGTTATTAAGAAATACCAAGACAGGTTGAATCGAATAAACAAGGTCTTCAAAGATGAGTACAGAGGCTTCAGACTGACCGTAGAAAGACGTTAAGGTTCAGATGTGTCCGTAGTCAGAGTATTTGGAACAGATTAGGCTTTAGAATAAGAGAGTATCTGCCTCATCAGTTGGGTTATATTAGGCGGCGACTTTGCGGTGTTGCAAGCGTCGCGTTTGCATAGTTTTCCGTTTGATCCTTTCTCGTTGGTTTAGAATGGCTTGACCGCGTCCGAAGTAGACATCGGCGGGTGTCAGGTTCTGAATGCTCTCGTGATACCGTTGGTGATTATAGTGTTCGACGAAGGCTTCGATCTGGTTTTGTAGGTCTGCCGGGTAGAAGTAATTCTCCAACAGAATGCGGTTCTTCAAAGTCTGGTGCCACCTCTCAATCTTGCCTTGGGTTTGCGGGTGATAGGGCGCACCTCGAACATGATCCATGCCCTTGTCGCCCAGCCACTCAGCCAATTCACCGGAGACATAGCTTGAGCCGTTGTCACTCAACAGGCGTGGCTTGTGGACAACATGGACCTGATCACAACCGGAGGCCTGCAATGCCAGTTCCAGCGTGTCTGTGACATCCTCCGCTTTCATATTGGTGCAGAGTTTCCAGGCGATAATGTAGCGGCTGTAGTCGTCCAGAATTGTGCTGAGGTAAAACCAGCCCCAACCAATAACCTTCAGGTAGGTGAAGTCCGTCTGCCAAAGCTGGTTAATGGCCGTGGTCTTGTCTTTGAACTCGCTGGCGGCCTTGATCACGATGAATGCAGGGCTGGTGATCAGATCGTGAGCCTTCAGGATACGATATACCGAAGCCTCTGACACAAAATACCTTTCTGTATCGCTAAAGCGCACCGCCAACTCGCGAGGTGATAGTTCCGGAATCTCCAGTGCAAGCTTTACGATCCGCCCCCTTATATCTTCAGGAATGCGGTTCCAAACGTGTTTGGGCTTGGGAGAACGGTCCTTTAGACCGGCTTCGCCACGCGTCAAATACCGGTCATACCAGCGGTAGAATGTGGTGCGGGGAATGCCCAACTTGTCCAGTGTTTGCTTTGCCGGAAGGTAAGAACTTTCCACCAGCCGTATAATCTCTAGCTTCTCAGATGCGGGATACCTCATGCGTCTTCTCCCCCATCCCCGATCATGCTTTTTTTGAGAAGCCGCAGTTCGAGTGTTTGTTCTGCAACGACTTCTTTCAGTTCGCGAGATTCACGACGCAGGTCTTTGACTTCATCCGTAGTTGCAGCCCGGGCCGTGTCACCCGCCAGTCGCCGTTTGCCAGCCTCCATGAAGTCTTTCGACCATTTGTAGTAAATACCCTGCGATATGCCTTCTCGGCGGCACAACTCGGCAATGCTGTCCTCTCCACGAAGGCCATCAAGAACAATCCTGATCTTCTCTTCGGCTGAGTATTGCTTGCGGGTCGCTCGCTGGATGTCTTTGACGATCTTCTCCGACGCGGTACGCCGTGTTCCGGGTTTCTGTCTCATCTTCACTCCTTGAAGGTTACGATGAGACAGAAACCCTCCCTTATTCAATACCGCAAATCTGTTCCATAGGTGCTGACGTCAGACAATACCTAACTGCTGTCCATTTTAGTACAGTTTGCAACTCGGATANTTACTGGGATAATACAATATCGTTCAATAGGAATTTGAGGTTGGTAGCCGTATTATACATATCCATTATTTCAGCTTCAATATCTTGGTCTTTGGAATGATACGATCCGTCGGGCAATGCGAATGCGTCGCGCAATTCGCTTGCTTGGTTTTTAATAATATTTGCGGCGTGCCGAATTAGCTCTGCTTGTTGGGATAGTGTTCTCATCTTGATAACTCCTAGTTCTGGATACTCAATTTCATCTATTTCTAGCTACATTCGGTTAAATATTAATTAAATATGTCGAGACTACCCAAAAAATACTGTGGGCATTATTACAAAATAATTGGAGTGCGAGCCGAATGTGCCTCCAAAACTTCGCTTTGATATACAAAACTAAAAAATAAATATGTCGTCGTAAATATCAGCGACCGTTATGTCGTTAATAGTCAAGCTCTCGCCCCCTTCGAAAGCAAAAACAACATCGCGTCCAAGTTGGGTCGCATGATTAATCGCGTCGTCAGCATCTACCAAATTGAGTTGTTGAAAAATAATTGAGTCAATTCCGTCTTGGAAATCCGTGACTTCATCTTGTCCCCAATTGTCACGGAAAATGAAAACGTCCGCACCGCCACCGCCTTCCAACCAATCATTTCCGGCGCCTCCGCGAAGGATATCATTTCCCCCCTGCCCAAAGAGCCTATCATTGCCCGAACCGCCTAATAAGCGGTCCTTATCTTCACCTCCTAACAGTAGGTCATCCCCTCCACGCCCGTGCAAAACGTCCTTCCCTGCGCCTCCAAATAGTTGGTCCTCGCCCCGACCCGCCTTTAGGATATCAGCACCACCAAACCCATTTAGGACATCATTATAACTGCTTCCGTACAGTATATCGTCCTGCTCTGTTTGATCATGTCCCTTGATCGAAACACCTTTGCCTATTGAAAATACTAATCTACTAATTTGATAAGGTTCCAAGTTTATCGAAACTATACCATCATTAGTTATTCCTCCCTCAATAACTTCTGAAGTCAACGTCATTACTTTGGGAAGCGATTCTGGACTCAACGGATCCTGGCCGTCTAAAACACCAATTTTTGTCCCCCACAAGTGATCGTAATTTGTCGCAATGTTGCCGAACGACGACAAATCTAGCTCAAACTCTAGATTGCCAGCATCCAATGAAGATACAAATGCCACAAGTTCGTCATTATTCGGGCTCAAATAAAAATGCACAGTTACGTCGATAATTCCGTCTGAATCGACGTCAAACTTCGTATTTGTGCCAACTGTTTGCAATCCAATTGTAGATTCGGACAATTGGCGAAAAACTTCTCCTGACACTAGAAGATTAGTTTCTTCTCCCAACACAACGTCTCCAGCGAGTTCTGTTTCAGTATTTTGAAATACTGGCCATATATGTCCTAAATCCATACCATTCCGTACAAGTTCATTGAACATTTCCAAAATACCAGCCCCCTGAAGTAAGCCGTCTGCGGCATTTGGAGATACGTTCCATTCTGAAACAATCCATTTCAAATTGGCTCCCTCACCTTTTGCTGCATTCCAGTCGTCTATCAACGAAGCCTTACCAGCGGTATTGCTATCACTCCAAGGTGACATCTGATAAGTATGAGCGATCACAGCATCAATTGCAGATAGCCCATCACTCGAAAATTCAGATATTATTGATTGATTTGCATTGTTAAACCTCTGGCCGGACTGAATAGCAATCATCGGGTCATATCCGCTTCCCGATGTATCAATAGCCTCTTGAACCCATATCGCCATTGTATTTGCTATTTTGCCATATTCACCGTGTGATAATTGCAGATTCTTACCATAGTATTCGTTCCCCAATTCGAAAACCTCAATAGTTTCGCCATAGCTCCCCGAAAGAACGTCTCTAACAAAAGACTGAATTTCTGATTTGGCAGCTTGAAGATCAGCGGGAATACCATTGAGGAGTGCATCCTTGTATTGCATCGTCGGCAACACCAACGATACTTGTCCATTTATAGTTTGTGCATAAGCTAAGAATTCACTCATCGGGGTAAGATCAAAACTTTTGGTATTGGTAAAAGGAATTCCGCCAACAATTAAATTAGTGTCTTGATAGTTATTCTCTGGGTTCTGCAAACTGAACTGCGTTTCGGACATTCCTCCACCTGGGTAGCGTAAATGTGTAATGCCGAGAAGTTGCGCAACTTCATCGTACCCCCCGTCAGCACTTACGCCCTCGCCGAAAAAATTTCGATTAAAAAGAAAGTTTCCACCGAAATGGGCGTTCGTGATTGTGTTCGTGATCAATGGTTTGGCTTCGACTACTACAACACCCATAATTTGGATCCCCTTTTTAAAAAATGTTCATATTGCTACGGTACAAATTAAAAGTGATCCCAAAAGAAGATGATATTGATATTAATGACAGGTAAAGAGCGCTCAATTACTAATACTATGGTTAACGAAAGCTGGAAATTGATAGCTATTTGCCTGACCAGTCAGCTGCAATTTGCGTTACTACGGGCCTAGGGGTGTATGAAGTTGCAATATAAATCTGCTTACCAGGGAAACGCAAAATAGTTGAAGGATGAATTATATAGGCAGTCGGGCGCATTGCATTAACTTAAAAGCAAGGATTTCTCGCCTATGCTGCGTTCGGGGCGGTAAACAATGAGGGATTTATGACAAATATCAATTGCCCGATTATCGATGCGATAGAAAAACTTGTTTCTACCGCCGAGGGCAAAAAATTTCTGAGAACTGCGGAATTATTGCGGGATGCAAGTTTAATAGCTCATCTCGAATACAGACAGCAATGTACAGTGGACAAAAGTCGAAAATCAAACAAAACAAGTCGAATTTTGCAAACCACGATAGTCTTCCATCCGCCGACAAGATTGATGCAGTGAGGCTCCAATAGAAGATGTTACGACAATACAAATAGCTGTATCACAATTTGGTTCTTTGAATATTTAATAGTGTTTGAAGCGCCGCAATGACTCTGTGATCGTACGAATTAAATCTCACCAGCATCGTCGTTAACTGGGTTGTGAAGCTGGCAATCGGCATTGCGTCGGACACATGATATGGGAACTTCCATTCCAATAATCGAGACTGTCCACTAATTACCAACTTAAAGTTGCGACATTTTTTCGCTGATGGCGTAGGTGGATCTACTCGGTTTAACCGCTTGTCTAATTTTATAAAATATTGATCCCCTCAGCACTACTTTTTTGAGTGAATGACCAATTTGTATGGTGGATTTACGATTTACCGCGATGGCCCGCACTCAGCGCATTCGAACACTCTGCGCACTACGGGCTTACATGCGCCGATTGTAGCATCAGCGTAGTATTCTCAAAACGAAACACTAAAGTACCAGTCAGACACTCGGTGTTACGTTTTATACTGCTGGGTTGATCTTCGTCGCGGGGTTAAAAAATGGACTGCGACATTCTGGTTGCGATTCTGGGTGCCGTTTCGAACTTTTAAAGCGTTCGCAAATTATAAACTTGCTAATGCTTGCCGAACTGGTGGTGAACTCGCAATTATTCATATACGAACATAATTGGCTAAACTGCTGATTACATTGGTGCACCCGGCGCGATTCGAACGCGCGACCTCTGCCTTCGGAGAGGCGGTGCTAAGAAATTAAAGTTAATATAATCAGAAGGTTATATGGGTGCTGTCGCAAGTTGCCCCGAATAAAACCGAATAAATAGAGCTATTACCTTATAACAAAGGCACAAACTTGGCACACCATCAATTTATTCGAAAACACAAAGCTAAAGGTTGCCGTTGCCGCAAGGGATTGAAGAGCCCGCGCGTTGGCGTTGTATAGAGTGTGAGTTCCGTTTGTAGACGTATACTGTGCGCGGCTTGAAACCACAGGAACTTTAGATACGCAGGCTATTGAAGTGGGATAGATTCACTTGTGCGGATATTTCAAACAAAGCATTCAACGGGAGGGAACCAGCCCCTATTCTTCGGATAGATTTCCATCCACGTTCTAAGACCTCAACTGCCACCACTTCGGTTTGCTAGATAAGGTTTGCGCGCTCGAAATTCTTTGGCCGAATTAGTCTGGGGGAAAGGCTCCGTAGGACACTCGACATTCAGGAAAGCACAGAGCGGTTCCCAGCCCTCGGCTATATCGAATACGAGGAGGCGCTCGGGGGAAATTGTGTCAATTACCTCTTCGCGATGTGCCTGCATTGTGGCGATCGCGAAGTCTTTTTCTCCAAGACGACCCTCGAAGATGTTTTTCAGCGCAATCTGGTATATCATCTCCGACGCTTTTCTGTTGGTTGGATCGGGGTCTTCGTAGCGCCCAATTTCGGAAGCTGGGAGTATTGTGCGGCTAATGCTTTTATACCAGGACTCAGGATCGCGATCAGTTAGGATTACCTTTGCCTCGGGATAGTAAGTGCTCAACTCTTTCCAAAAATATGACGCTGGCCAGTCCACTTGAGAAACAAAACCCTCAAAAACCTTATCCCAGTTCAATGTTTCGCCCCGAGCAGCTGAAAGCCACCACTCAACCTGCTCCGGTCGCTGACGGACCTCGTACATATGATGGCATGGGCCATACCCCAATTGCTCGAGCGCGATTTTAAGTGAATGGGTGCCCGTTCGTCCAAATCCGGCACCTAAAACTTTCAGTACCAAAATTTGCCTCCGAAGCATTTAAATCTAAGTATTTGTCTATCCTGTGTAGCTATCTCAATAGCAGCGCATAAATCACGACTAACATCAAAAAAAGCGCCAACCTAAAAAGCTGGCGCTATCAATATCAATCTATCGTGGTATCAGCGAAAATTAGAAGTCAAAACTGGCGCGAACAGAAATTGCTCGGCTAACCTGATTGGACGCATCGTTTGATGAACTCCCGTAGCCCGCTAGATTTCTCTGAATAGCCTCAATACCAATTGTCATATCGTTACCCAATGGCATCTCTGCGCCGAGGCCAATATTAGTACCACTGAAGCTATATTCCTTCCAATAAATGTTCGCGGATCCATGGCTCAGGCCAGCAAAACCGTATACCGCTATATTTCCGATCGAAGTGCCTACGCGCAATTTAGAATCAAGTGTCCAATTAACATCATAAGCATAGTCATAGCTAGAATTACCATCCGGATCGCCCTCAGTGGGACCGGTCAGGGCATGTTCAACGCCAACCATCATGCCATTTCCAAGAGTCGTTTTAGCGCCAACAAAACCGCCTAAAACAAGACCGGAAAGGCTATAGTCTTCAGGATAGGAAGTGCTACCAGGCGAAGGGACATCACCTGACGCCACACCCATCGAAGCACCGGCATAAAGTTCAAGAGCCTGCGCTGATACGGTGCTCGCTAGTAGCGCTAATACCGATGTCGAGCCTATTGTTGTCAGAGCGATAACATTTTTAGCGCTAGGCTTTATTGCGTGTTTCATCCTAAATCTCCTGTTTCTCAAATGATACGACTGTTAATATTGCGGCCATTCAGAAAAAAACTAAACTATGTTGCTTAATTTGTCTAGCACTACATAATTTGAAATAAAATGTATATTTTCCATTGTGACTATAACGCAACATTGCTGTAGTTCACAGCTTTTCCAGCTTAGTGGATGCAAGCATGTAGACAATTGATCGCAAGTGTTTTATTCGCCAAAAGAAAAAATAGCTTACAAATTAACCAAAATGTTGCGTTACTATATCTAGTTTGAGCGAGGAAAAATGAACCATATTCCCTTCATCCCAGTCAGTCGTCACGAATACAACATAGGTTTTCTTTTTCGAGATGTTGTAAGGGAATATCCAAACTTTCCGGCAATTGTAAACGAATCTGCTGTGATTAGTTATGCGCAGTTGCTATCCACGGTAGTAGCTTGTGCTAAGAGGTTTCAGGTCCTTGGTGTTGATCGACACTCTATTGTTGCTTTGAATACCGGAGATACACCCATATCAGTTGCCGTGATGTTAGCAACATCCTTGTTGGGCTGTAGAATGGTAACTGCCAGTAAAATTCTTGCAAAACAAGATCTGTTTAAGCCTACCCATTTCATCAGAACCGCTGACGCTAAAGGAAAACCGGAACTGGGTTTTATCGATATAGATGAAAGCTGGTTTGCTAATCCTGACAAGGATCCGATTAAGGCCGCCGACGAATTACCTGGTTACGAAAACCCTGATGATCCATGGCTGATTCTTCATACATCTGGCACAACGGGCCGCCCGAAATTTATTGAGTTAACACACAAAATTGTAACCGATCGCACTGCTGCAGTAGGTATCGATTTTCCATTGGCGCAAGTGACTTGCGCGATGCTATTCAACTGTACTTCTCGCCCGTTTTATGCGCGTGTCATTGGCGCCTTGTTGAATGCTGCCACCATTGTCGAGAGTTCCGACCCGAGTTTCTGGAAGCGCTGCGGGGTAAACACGGTTTTCTGTTCGCCGGGACAGTTCGAGACTTTCATTGAAGGTGTAAGCTTTTCGGAAAGGTTCAAGAAAGTCGAAGTAAGCGGTGCGAAATTGGACAATGCGATGGCCATCCTGCTTTCAAAATACTTCGACAACATAGTCGATGTCTATGGTGCCAGCGAAACCAACAAATCATTCGCCAACTTAGTAACCGTCAGTGAGGATGGGCAGGTTCGCCGCAGGGGCAAGAAATTAGACAGTGAAGTTGAAATCGTTGATGGTAACAACAATCTATGCCCCCCCAGCATAACCGGATCTGTCCGAATTCGTAATGGCTATATCGTTGATGGATATATCGAGGCTCCTGAAACGACCGCTAAGAGCTTCAAAGATGGTTGGTTCTATCCGGGTGATGTCGCACTTTGGGGATTTGATGGTGACCTTAATATCATCGGGCGCGATGATGAGATCATTTCATTCGGAGGGGTGAAAATCGATGCCCAGCTGATTGATCTAATCATAAAAAACACTTCGGGAGTGAAAGACGCAATTTGTTTCAAAAGCCCTAAATCAGATCGCAACGAAATTCTCGCATTTATTGTATTCGAAGATGGTGCGAATAAACCCTTTTGTGTCAGCCAAGTCCGAGAAAATTATCAAAATCACACCGGGCTACCGTGCTTCCTTGGGCGGTTGCACGAAATAGATGAAGTTCCTTATAATGAAAATGGTCGACCGATGCGGACGCTTTGCCAAAAGATGGTTCAATCCAAATCTGCAAGAATTACAGCGATTGATACTAAATGATTGCGTCGGCGACTCAGAATATAGGGTTTCTTCTTAAAGAAGTTGCTGAAAGTGATCCGGATCATGATGCAATTGTTGCTGATGACCTGCTACTTTCGCGTAAGAAACTCTGGCAAATTGTCGAAAGCTATGCGCATTGCATGATTGAAAAAGGGATTTCCGCCGGTGATTTGGTGACCGTGGATACGAGCGATGCGATCGTTTCAATAGCCTCCGTTTTTGCCTTGTCTCTAATCGGGGCGCAATATGTTCCTTTTTCAGGTAATTTGCTAAATCAAGACATTCCTCGTATTAGCCACTTTATCCGTTCTCTGGAGAGGCCGGAGTTGCCGGGGCACGAAAACATTGTCATCGATCACACTTGGTCCCCCAAGTATCGAGATACGAGCCGAGACAAATTGAAGTTTCAGGGCTTCACCTCACCTGAGGAGCTTTGTTGGATTGTCCCATCATCCGGTACAACGGGAAAACCAAAATACTCGGCGTTAACCGCGCGAGCCCTTTTTAGCCGTGCTCAGGCGATTGCAGAGGATTATACCGAACAAAGTACAAGACTCCTTATGCTTTTCGGTTGCGTGTCGCGGCCTTTCATTATCCGAGCCGTCTCGGCGCTGATAACAGGTCAGACCATCGTGGACACACAAAACGTCGAGTTTTGCGGTCTGTCCGGGGTCAATTTTGTTTGCGCATCGCCGCAACAGATCAAGCATTGGCTTTTGCGCAGCAGCATGTCACCCAAGATACCCGTAATACAAGTAAGCGGCGCACGGCTTGAATCCGCAGAAATCAACAGGCTGCTTAACAGCTTTGAACGCGTAGAAGATGTTTATGGCTCTAACGAAACTATCAAGGCGTACATCAGTATCTTTTCAAAAGACGTGGGTGGCGTGAAACATACAGGTAAACCCGGCTCAAATTTTGTAGAAGTTGTTGACGACAATAATACCCCTTGCCCTGTTGGAGTGAATGGGCAGGTTCGAATTAAAACGAACTGGATGGTTGAAGGGTACATCGGCGACGAAAAAGCGACAGCCGAGCACTTCAAAGAGGGTTGGTTCTACCCAGGTGATTTGGCGGTTTGGCACAAAAACCAAATACTCGAAATACTTGGTAGAAAAAGTGATTTAGTTAACATCGGAGGGCAGAAAGCTTCTCTCACAGATGTGGAGAGTTGCCTTGTGGGAGCCGCCCAGGTTGCAGTTGCAAGCTGTTTTGAGAACCCGATCGAGGACTATGAAAATCAGCTTGCTGCCTGTATCACGGTTTCGACATGGGACGATCTGTTCGAAACCGTGGAAGATGCATGGAAAGCTTGCGTAAAAGAATTTGGCCCAGCTGTGGCGCCGTCGGTAATCCTTGTTGTGCCTGATCTGCCAATGACACAAGATGGGGTTGTGCCGCGCAAACTGGCGGTTAACATTTTTGCAAACGAACTTAGGACGGCTGGAAAGGTCGAGTTAAATAAGAGGCTGTTTATATTCAAGGTGAATTTTGATGAGTGAAAAACGAATATCCACAATCGCCGAACGGTTTATGGAAGTAGTAGAGCAGACTCCGGATAGACCTGCGCTGATATTTCAAAGTGAAACTTACACGTTTTCGATGCTTCGTGATCTTTCTGCGGCTTTCGCTATCAGGCTCCGCGATGCCGGTGTGGGTCCCAATTCGACTGTCCAAATTCAGGCCGACGATCTTGCGGTCGTAATTAGTGTTATGCTTGCGACATCCTGCCTAGGAGCGCGCCTCATTGAGCGTGCAATCACAGACAAAATGCCTTTGGGATTTCCAATCACCCATTCAATTGTGGTCGCCCCGGAGGACGGCATTCAAAATCAAATCATTGTTGATCAAAGTTTCTCTCCGAATAAATTCGAAGCGTTGGAGAAAGAAAAAATTTGGCGGGACAGTGCCGTTGACCCGGAAACTCCGTGGATTATTGTTTCGACATCCGGAACCACAGGTTTGCCAAAAGTTGTCGGTCTCAGCCAACGACTTGTTTGCAAACGCTCTGACGCTGTTCGGAATGATTTCGAGTCCGGTGTAACGAAGTTTGCCTCGCTGTTTCCGTATTCAAGCCGGCCCTTCTTTGCTCGAGCCATTGCCGCCATATTGAATGGTGCCACGATTGTAGACCGTGGGCCGTGGGCGTTTTGGCTCGAGTCCGGAGTCAATATGGTAGCAGGGTCCCTCTCGCAGGTTCAGTCATTCACCGACATCGGTGCACAAGCCCAAAAAATTGCTAAACTAGAGGTAATCGGAGCGAAGTTACTGGAAGTTGATGTGGTCAACTTCTTGCGAAGCTTTGAACTCGTCGACGATACATACGGGGCGACCGAGACGAACAAGACGTATTCAAATCTATATTCGATTGGGTTGGACGGATTACTGCAAACACGTGGTCATTCTTACGAAAGTTCTATTGAAGTTGTTGATGAAAATGATGACCTGATTGCCGCGGGGCGGCCAGGAACCGTGCGTGTGAAAACGGACTGTGCCGCCGAAAAATACCTATTTTCTGTAAATGGCGAAACTCATGTGTTGAGAGAAGGTTGGTTCTATCCAGGTGACATAGCCAGATGGGGAAAGAACGGAGTGCTCGATGTTATCCGTCGGACCTCCGAAGATGTCATCGTGTCTGGCTCAAGCAAGATAAATGCAAAGCTGATCGAGTTCGTTCTTAAGTCATTAAACGGGATTGTGGAAGCAGCGGTCTTCACTAACCCTAAGAAAAACACTGACGAAATTATTGCCTTCGCAGTATTTGAGGAAGATGTGAACAGACTACAAATTGTTGAATTGGCAAAGCATGCCTGTAGGGATCAATTTGGCAAAGAGTTTGTTCCTGCAAAAATATGGCCAATAAATATATTGCCAAAATATGAAGACGGTGCACTCGATCGGGCAAAATGTGTGTCCATGATCTCGGAGGCCATCGATGCAGGGTAGCTGATCCAACTCTGAGATAGGATGCTTAGACGAATAATATTTTACGCGGATTTTGTGGGTAACTATTGAACAAAACACACATATGATGGCCACCGATCATACGGTAACCCACTCGACGGTCTTCTTCCTCGCGTTAAACTGAATGAGTGATGTATATGATCATAGAGCAGCGATAGAGCACGTTCAAAGGACACATGCTCAGATATAAGGATACGGGATAAACGATGAAATATTCTATGGCAACGGTTTGCCTCGGCGGTACTCTTGAAGAGAGATTTGCAGCAATTTCCGCGGCGGGTTATGACGGAGTCGAAATATTCGAACATGACCTAAGATTACATAAAGGTACAGCACTTGCGATAAAAAATATGGCGGCGGATCTGGGGTTGGAAATAATGGCTTTAGGACCATTTCGCGATTTCGAAGGCGTTCCTGCAAGTCAAAGATCTAATGTATTAGATCTAGCTCGTAAAAAATTATCTCTTATGAACGATTTAGGCATCAATCGCCTTCTTGTTTGCTCCAATACCTCACTAGAAAGTAGTGGTGATATCTTTAGGATTGCCAACGATTTGAATGAACTCGGGGATCTTGCCCAGCAATTTGAAATCGAGGTCGGTTTTGAGGCATTAGCCTGGGGTCACCACATATGGGATTATCGCAAAGCTTGGGAAGTGGTTGAATTGGCCGATCACAGTTCTGTGGGTATTGTTCTCGACAACTGGCATATTATGGCACGAGAATTGCCGCTTGAGGAGATTAAAAGTATCCCTGCCGAAAAGATTGTATTTGTGCAGTTGGCGGATGCCCCAAAAATGCAACTGGAACTGTTGGAATGGTCTCGACACCATCGATGCTTTCCCGGTCAAGGTGATTGGGATATGGAACCTTTTTACGAAGTGCTTGAAGAGATTAATTATGATGGCTGGGTTAGCCATGAAATTTTCAATGACAAATTTCGTATAGCCGACCCGAAAACGATCGCTTTAGATGGAATACGATCTTTTCTACCCCTTTCCAAAAGGGCCAACACCTAGCAACTATCCTGAGACCCGAACCGCCGGGTGATCCTCCCCCAATGAATTGGTCCACACTTATAGTTAGAAAACTGAGGATCAAATTAGGGGATTCAAGAAACACAGACCCGCAGAGATCGTATCGACACTTCGTCAGGTTGAAGTTTTGGTAGGCCAAGGAACGGCGCGGATCGATGCTATCCGCCCGAACAGGTAAGCACCTATCAAATAACGCTTATGGGACGGAATTAGGAATTTGTGCCCACTTTGTATCCGCTTCGTAGCTCGTAGAATGAGCCAGGACAGACTTGTGGGGCAAAGCTGCTAGAGGCGCATACATCACCCCAGAAGCAAAGCCTCCTGGGTCGCCGCATACCAGCAGAAATAATACGTATCCCCATCCCTGATCACCGGGCGGGTCATTAGCTTTGGCTTGGCCGTGAGCTGTTCTTCTGCCTCCGAATGCTTCAGCCAGTCGCTCAGCGTACGCCATTCATTTGTTTTTCGGCCCACTAGCTGATCGCCAAACTCCGCAATTAGTATAGCCAATTCTGCCTCATTCAGTGGTCCAACCCTAACATCGCAGAAACTGCCTCCTTGCCTGCCGCTTCCAAGGCCTTGCAGGCTTTCTTGCAAATCGCACAGGTGCCGCGTCCGTACATCATCATGTTGCAGTCTCCCATTAATACTGACCCCGCGATCTCCGCCATCAAGTTCTTCAGCGCAAGCGCCTTGTTCCCGACTAGCAGATCTATAGGTGGGTGACACCCAATGCGTACGCTCTGCAGACCTTCACAGCGGGAAATGCCGNGCCGTCGACGAATGACTGCTACGGCGGGTCGCAGTTCTGCATAGTCAGTCATGATCGGAAGGCAGGAAGGGGCCGAGACTAACATTCTCTTCTGAATACTCTGGTTCGACTCACAAATGATTGAACCGAATTTCATCATCTAGAGCTTTGTTTCAGCTCTACGTAACGTATACATAGGTGTCGATCCCGAAATTCTTTTCAAACAGTGAATTTCCCTACGTACAGTACCGTACCGTAACGTAGGTTTGCTGGCTGGATGCACACCACCGCATATGGACCTCTCAAACGTAACGCATCAGCCGATGCAGCGTAAATGTATGAGGGGCCAGCGAGCTTGGCAACAGAAGCACAAATGCCGGAAAAGCGTTACCTAAGCCGCGAGGAAGCTGCGACTTGGCTAGGCTTATGTGTAGATACCTTTACCGGTCTCAAAATCCCGTACTGCGATNTCGGACCACGTTGTCGCCGTTGGGATGTGCTNGACATCGTCGCTTTTGCCGAGCAGACTAAGCCATGCGACAGTGCCCGACCCTCAAAAAACAAGAGGAGACGGCAAAAATGCGACTCTATCAACGTAACGGCTCAACAACTTGGTGGGCCGATTGGAGAGACCAAAACGGCAAAAGACATCGCAAAAGCACTGGGACTAAGGATAAAGCCCTAGCTGATGCTTTGGCAGCAAAATGGACACATCAAAGTTTTCTTGAAAAACATTTCGGTGCAATGCCCGAAATACCGTTTAGGGACACGTTGCTGCGTTATGCCCAATACAAAGAGCGGGAAAACCCGTCTTCGTATAAGAACACCGGAAAGTATCGGCTGCAATTGCTGCTGGATAGATTTGGTGAACTTAATTTGAGTGAGATTGATGTCCGCAAAATTGAAGATTTTGCGTCTGAAAGGCGGGCGACGGTCAAAGAAGGAAGCGTGCAAAGGGAGCTAACCGTGCTTAAGGCAATACTCAACAGAGCACATCGAGAAGGAACGCTTGTTTCAGTTCCTCTATTTCCGCGTATGCGTAAGCAGCGTGGTCGTAAGCGGTGGTTGAGCGTCAAAGAGGAGCAAAGACTGATAGCAGCCGCCGCGAACCACCTTAAGCCCCTCATAGGCTTTGCTGTGGACACCGGTGGGCGTCGATCCGAGTTATTGAGGCTTGATTGGCGTCACGTCGATATGGAGCGCGGTTTTATTACGTTTATTGATACAAAAAACGGTGAGGATCGCTCTGTGCGCCTAACCAACCGTGCATATCAACTTTTGGTTAGTTTAGGTGCTCAAGAAACGGGGCCAGTGTTCACCTATCAGGGTAAAGCGATGAAAGCAGTCACAAGCTCTTTTAAAGGTGCAAGAACAAGGGCGAAAATTGACGATTTGAGGTTCCATGATCTGCGCCACACCTTCGCCTCAAGGCTGGTTCAGCAAGGCGTATCACTTTACGAAGTAATGCACCTTACAGGCCACAAGTCCTTGGAGATGGTACAGCGCTACGCACATCTTGCACCTGACTTTCAGGGGCGAGCTATCGAGGCACTCAATTCCTATGGCACAAATCTGGCACAGTCAGACTAAACCGAACTTGAGAAAGGAGCTTAAAGTACTGATTTTATTGGTGCACCCGGCGCGATTCGAACGCGCGACCTCTGCCTTCGGAGGGCAGCGCTCTATCCAGCTGAGCTACGGGTGCTTTGGGGCGG
>JAESQH010000156.1 GCA_016765235.1 Paracoccaceae bacterium | reverse complement strand
AACTGCGTAGTGGCGAGTTTGACCTGCTACTAATTGATGCGCGCCCCAGTGAGAGTGAGGCCTTTGCCCTGTGCGCAAAGCTGCGTTCATCCAAACCGGGGCAAGTGATTTTCATGCTCACTGAAAACTCTGACAACCAGAGCATCATTCAGAGTAGTACCTCGGCGGCAGACGATTACAGCTCCGTACCCTTCGCCTATACCGACCTCGTACAGCGGGCTAAAGCCCTGCTGCGGCGTACAAGATTGCAGAATAAAACCGCCTATGCCGAGCCTTTTACACTCGGTGCTAATATTGAAATTGATCCCGCCAACTTATCGGGGCAATGTGCTCGCNGTAAATTGGCATTCACCCCTCGCGAAATACGAGTACTCGAATACCTCTACCAACACAGGGGTAAAGCCGTAGAAGCACAGGAGCTGCTCAATCAAATATGGGGTTATCCTCGTTATTTGAATGCCGAAACTCGCGCCGTTGAAATTCATATCGCCACACTGGTGAATAAAATTGAGGCGGATGCTAAAAAGCCGAAATGGCTAAAACAGGTGGGTGAGCAGGCTTATCAATTGCTTGTTTAGACGGGGCAGGTACCACATTCTGTGCCGGATACTGGGCAAGGTGAATTTGCATATGACGCATACACGGTATGCAAATGCTCTGGAAATTATAATACATATGATGCCACTTTATGGACTCAGGGCAGTGGTTTTAAAGGGCTTCCTAAGGTTAAATATTCGTAAGCGTCCGGGGAACTACCCCTTTTCATCGGGCATATTCCAGGGCATAAGCCCCTCAATGTTTTCCCTATTTGTATCCGGCAGCGCCTCAAATAACCCGCTTAAATAATGATAGGGCTCTTTGCCGTTGGCTTTCGCNGTTTCGATCAGACTGTACAAACTNGCACTGGCTTTAGCGCCACGTTGACTGTGACTGAAGAGCCAATTCTTTCGCCCTATGACAAAGGGGCGAATCGCATTCTCGGCAGGGTTGTTGTCAATCGGCCAGCTGCCATTCTCAATGTATCGACTCAACTCTGACCAATAGCCCAGGGTGTAATTCACGGCTTTACCCAGCGCCGTTTTCGGCGGTACCTGCTGTTGGCTTTTGAGCAGCCAGGCATGAAACTGCTGGAGTACGGGCGCACTGGTTTGTTGCCGGGCATGATGCCGCTGCGCGGCATTACTGTCTTTTGTGTGTTTTTCCACAGCGTACAGTTTGGCGATAAAGTTGATGGCTATATCGGCTTTGCCGGTTTTGCCTTTGACTTGGGATTTTTGCGCGTCTATAAACTTGCGGCGACTGTGGGCCCAGCAACAAAGGTGCGTTAAGCCCTGGTTTTTTGCGACGATTCGATAGGGTTGGTAACCATCGCTCATTAGGGTGCCCTCAAAACCTTTGAGTAAGCCTTTGGCGGTGTCGGCTGATCGGCCGGGATCGTAATGAAACTGGATAATGGCTTTATTCGGGGGTCCGCCGCGCTGTACCCACATGTAAGATGGGCTTTGCGGTGTTTTATCCGGCTCATTGAGCACCTGAACCCGCGTTTCATCCATGAAGATCAGTGGGCCATCCATCAGTTGTTGTTTGAGGTAGTCGGTCAGCGGGCTAATCTTTTCAGCCACCTTGAGTACGGACTCTGACAGTGTTTGGCGGGACAGTTCAATACCGTAACGCTTCAGAATACCGCTCAAGCGATACAGCGGCAGGCCATCGGCATACTTTGAGGTGATGATGTAGGCCATGGTGTTGGCGGAGGCAAGGGCTTTAGGCAGTAATATTTTTGCCCGTGGTGCGACTTTAATGCTGTCATCGCAACGCTGGCAGGCATATTTCTTACGGACATGCTGGATGACCTGCACCCGGGCCGGAATGATATCCACCTGCTCGCTGATGTCTTCGCCGATTTCGATGAGGGTGCAGCCGCAGGCGCATTGCCGCTCTTCTTCGCTCAGTTCAATGACGCGGCGTACGCGAGGTAGTTCTGCGGGTAAGGGCTTGCGTACCGGGCGCTGGCGCTTGCTGACCAATGCCACCGGCGCTTGTTCATCATTGATAATGTCTAACTCGTCAACAAGGCTATCAGCTTCGTCAAATAACTCGGCTTGATCAGGCGATTTCTCACTGCTTTTACCGTAGAGCCGGTGTTTGTCCAGACGCAGCGCTTCGAGAAGCGTATGGATTTGTTGCTTGAGTTTCTCGCTGACAGAGCGCTCTTTTATCAGCANTGTTTTAAGCTGNGCNGGNTCGTCAGGNAGTNCTTGAGNGGCTAAAGACATGNNCCAGATTATACCGCATAAGCACTAACCGACCGCGCTAAAATGCAGGGAATCGTGGGGTTTATTGCGCCATAAATCAAAACCATCCAGCAGCCAGTTGAGTTCTTCGCCCGTCAATGTCAGGGTTGTACCCGAGTGATCAATCGGCCATTTGAAGCGTTGTTTTTCCAGACGTTTGTACCAGAGGCAGAAGCCATTTTTTTCCCAATATAAGATCTTTATTTTATCGCGACGACGATTAATAAAGACAAACAAAGCCGGTTCAAAAGGATTCAATGCAAGCCCTTGTTCGACCAGCAAGGAAAGCCCTTGTATGGCCTTGCGGAAATCGACGGGTTCAAGGCATAAATANACGGCGGGNGTATCTGGCGCCGGGCGCATCATCGTGTAGGGCTCGCTGCGATAAATTCTACCAGCCACTGAGGATCGGGCCACCGCACAAAACGGATCGTTGTATTGCCCTGTTGCAGACTCATGCAATAATCACCGGCCTGGATGACCGGCGTCCGCACAAGCTGTGTAAACACGGGCGTTGTTTTGACGTCAGCACTGGCGGTGCGTTTGAAATAATGACGCCAACGATAGAGTGTTTGCACGGGAATATTATTTTCTTGTGCATATTGACTGGCCGTGCCCTCAAAGGTCGAAGCTTGCAGAAGGTGTTCAGACCAATATTGTTGTTTTGCGGTGATCTCGGGCATGGTATTTTCCTGTGGTGAAAAATACCAA
>JAESQH010000033.1 GCA_016765235.1 Paracoccaceae bacterium | reverse complement strand
AAAAATCAATTGCCAAAAGTCATCCAAGGCATCATATTCAAAGACGGGATAGAGATAATCGAAACCCAAAACAAAAACGCCGCCTGACAAACTCCGTCACCAACTTTTGCGGTTAACTCGTGTGTTAGCAGAGTAAGATTACCCATCTTGTTAATACTGTTTGAACGAAGGATTTCATTGGGCGATAGCCCGTTGTGGGTGCCTTCATCCTGTTGCCTTTGCTCTGCTTCAACTGGCCAGCTTTCTTGCCACTTTTGCGGCATGATGTGCTCGATGGTGAGTGTTGATTTAATCTCTATGTCTTCGTTCAGATTCGATCTATTCCGCCGCTCGATTGCTTCGAAAATGTGTCGCAACCGCGGCTGACGGGCGGGCTTATATTGATCGCGCTCGAGCCACTGGTGTCGAAATTCGTCGTCATTGGGCCAGCGATCAATATCGGATTGTCGAGAGGAAAGGTGAATCTTAAGGGCGGTCAGAATATCATCTTCACTTTCACGCAGGCGATCAATAATACCCACGAAGCCTTTGTTGTAGTTCTTGGTGGTCAACCCGCATACATCTCGGCGTAAGATGTAGCTTTCCAATATATCTAGAGCGTCTATGAGATCGGATGACGGTAAAGTAATTGAAAGATAGATCACCAGCGGCATTGCCGTGGACACATCAAAGGCATCAGCAAAGCGCCCGAAAGTTCCGAGCGGGTCGTCATTAGACTGTTCAAACTGGACCTGTCCCGCTTTAGTGCCGCCCCATGAACTCATTTAGGCCGCAATCCTTTCGAATGCCAAGGGACTTTTCCAGCCTAATGCCGAGTGTCTCCGGCGCGGGTTACAAAAGCCGTTGATGTATCCGGTAGAGGCAAACTCGTTGCACGTCCGGCTTGGATAGTGCCACGTTCAAGTTATCGATTTCGTAGGATTTTCCGTCTCGACGAACGAACCAGCTACTCACTTCTTTGGCGAGCTGGTGGCGGTTTGCGATGTCTTTGGTGGTTGGTTCGGGGATATTTCCCCGTATAGGTGTCAAGTTCATATATTTCTCCAATAATTTAATGAATATATCGAAGAGTTCGAGGGCGGTTGCAGAGTCGTAATTGGCCCGCAAAGTGGCCTTTTTAAGCCCTTCGCGAAGTGTGCTATACTTCTATTAGAGTGACCTGGAAAGCTTTGTCTGGAAAAGAGATGTATTATCAGTGAGTTACACTATTTTTGGACATTTGAGGTTTCTTTCAAATTCGGGCTCTGATGACTGGCTATGTTGCGAGCCATGAAGTCTTTAAAATAACTCGTGGCTCTGCCTGAAATGGCCGAGTATTCCCGCATTCATCACACCCGTTTGATAAAGAAAAGAGCAGTGAATTGCCCCGACGAACCCCGATGAAGTAGCTCGCCGAGGGTTTTGGTGGTCACTCAATATTTCGATTGAGAACATAGTCGGCCAGCATTTGCCGATAATGGGCTGCATTACGGAAACTCTGGCCTTGGGCCGCTACATCTTCCGCCTTCGACCTTGAAAGACCGCCATCGTATTCGATGATGGCCGCTCGTTCCTCGAAGCTTCGATATCGTGTATCGGGTTGCGCATGGCCGAACCGCTTCTGGAAGCGCTAGTCCGTCAACGATTACCTGATTCTGCTCGTCGGAAATGCCCGCAGAATATATCCCGCACGTCATCTTTTTCTCCGATCGAGCCGGCTTATGGCCAACCAGAGAAGCGGTTAAGTGCTCGGGAAACTGTTTCATAGGCGCAGACGTCGGGCAGTTGTGTGCAAACTTCCCTGTTCAAGTAACTACGTTCCCTGGTAGGGAAATCGCTGGTAAGTAGTTGCAATGGGGCAACTATTTCGATTTGTTCACTCATAACTTCGTCAAAAACGCGAGTTTTCCCTGTATTTTCCCTGTTATCAGGGAAAATTGGGCGAGACTGGTTCGTTGTGGCCTGCGCGCACGGCCAATTCTAGCAATTGGTAGATGTTCGATTCTGATGGCAAATGCGTTCCCTAAAATATCGGTCAGATGCCACGGAGCGCTATGCAAAAGGTCGGAGATACGGGAATGGCATCAATCTAGGAAATGCCGTCGTTTTTCAGTCGTCAAGTTTTGGTGGAGAATAAGATTTGCTATATTACACTTGGTTACTTAGACCAACCGCCTATTCTGTAGTATCCAGACACGAACGGTACCGATTGGACTTGGCCCATTGCTGCAATCCCAAAGCTACTCACACACCCTTTGCCATCGGTTCAGAGCACGAAAGTTGGTTGAGTTTCAATCCGTCGGTTTTTGTTTCGGCGAAATAATCCCACAAACTGCGATTCATACACGGGTCCGCTGGAATAGGAGTTGCAAGGCATGGAGTCCAAAATTGCTTGGTTCCGATTAGCAAGTCAGCAGCCTAGTCGGGTGGCCTAAATTTTGTGTCTGAAGAGGCGTAGAATTAGGGATTCGCCAAATGAAAACTCGTGTATTTCGGCTTGCAGATAGTTAAGTGCCATACTGTACGGCATCGAATTAATTCACTTTGCCAAGTCTTTACGCGCCACCCTTTGTATCAACAATTCCCTAAACTGTTCCGAGTAATCCTTATGCGCAAGCGCCGTGTCAACAATTGCCTCCAAGTACCCGAATTTCGAGCCGCAATCGTAGCGTGTAGCTTCAACGCAATCGGCCAGCACTCCGTATTGACGGGCGAGCGTGTTGATGGCGTCGGCCAATTGAATTTCACCACCATATCCCGGTTTTTGTTCGCGTAGAATTTCAAAAAATCCAGGGCCAAACACATATCTTCCGATAGAGGCTAGATTAGATGGTGCATCCTTTTGCGCCGGTTTTTCGATAATTCCTGTTACCGCCGGCAATCCTTCAAATCCTGAATCACCTGTAGAAATAATTCCATATTTGGAAACTTCGCTATCAGGAACTTTCGAAACGGAGATTACTGCCCTGCCATGTTCCATGTAAGCCTTACAAAGCGCCTCGGTTGGTAGAATGTCTCCACGCATAAAGTCATCGGCCAACAATACGGCAAACGGCTCGTCGCCGATCACTGGCGCTGCACAGAGTACTGCATGACCTAGACCAAGTGCTTTGGGTTGGCGCACAAAAATGCAGTTCACCCCCGCGGGAACAATATTGCGCACCATGTCACGGAGGTCATCTTTGCCTTTTTCCGACAGTACCGCCTCAAGTTCCAGATTGCTGTCAAAGTGATCCTCAATCGCACGCTTTGTGCGACCGGTGACAAATACAAGATCCGTAATACCTGCAGCAATCGCCTCTTCAACCGCATACTGAATGATCGGTTTATCGATAATTGGCAGCAGCTCTTTCGGCATGGCTTTGGTTGCGGGCAGGAACCTTGTTCCGAGGCCGGCGACCGGGAATACTGCTTTGGTAATTTTGTGCATTAGAAACTTTTCTTTACAAACGACGAAATTAAAATATGGAACGAGAGCCTTCTTGTGCAATACACGACTGGCATTGGCTATCGTTGAGCGCAGGATTTAAATCTACAATTCGACACATGTAAATACCTCCCGTAAACTTTCTCTGATTTTACTTGCCTTTATGGCAGTGGGGATGTTCAAAATGTGGTTTCCTAATCCGACGAATATAATTCGTCCATCCGTTCCCAATTTTACGTGTTGCATTTGAAGATACGTTCTAGCGTGACAGAGGCCTGGTTCTATGTAATCGTCGCTCCAAGTTGTTAAAGAAATTTCCGTTACAATGACTAAACCTGATTTTTTCATAATTGGTGCCCCGAAAACCGGCACGACAGCGATGGCGCAATTTCTTTCGGATCATCCGGCAGTATTTATGGCCACGCCAAAAGAACCGCATCATTATAACAGCGATCACAAACACGGCGGGTTTAAAGATCCAGCAGCTTACGCTGCATTATTTAGGGATGCGGGTGCAAAAACAGTTGGCGAAGCCTCGGTTTTTTATCTGTATTCGCAAGTGGCAGTTCCAAGAATTGAAAAGGAATGCCCAAACGCCCGCTATATTGTTATGCTGCGCAGTCCCCTGGAAATGGCACCAGCCCTTTACGAGCAGCATGTATTTTCAGGTTATGAAACTAGCCCAAGTTTTGAACAGGCTTGGGAACTGCAAGAGGCACGCGATAGGGGAACAGCATTGTCACCGCCCGGGACCGATGTTCAAATGTTGTATTACAAACGGATTTGCCAATTGGGTGACCAGTTGCAACGGCTATATAAACATGTGCCTCGCGAACGCGTTCATATCATTTTTAACAATGATTTTCGTGCTGAACCGCGCAGAGTCTGGTTAGAAGTGCAGGCGTTTCTTGAACTGATAGATGACGGCCGCTACACTTTTCCCGTGGTGAATGCCGCCAAGAAACACAAATCCATGGTCGTTCAACACTTCAAAGAAGCGGCATTAACCGTACGCCATACACTACACATCCCACCGTTACAAACCGGTTTTTTCAGGAGATTGGAAACGTGGAACTTGCAAGAGCGCAGCCGTACTCCATTGCCGGGTGCAATGCACAAAAAGTTGCAAACAGCATTTCGGGAGGATATTGAACTGTTGGGCCAACTGACGAACACCGACCTGTCTGACTGGCTTATAGCTGGCGATTAACGCTTATTTCAGGAATTTGGCAACGCCGGGCAATATGCGGTATGTGACATTGTAAAGTCCGATTGGTAACAGCAATCCGAAAACCGTCGCGCCCAACAGATACAGCGGGAAAAATGTAGTCATACTGGACATTAGTATAATATAGAGCGCTTTGAACCCACCAATTGTTAATGTGTTCATCAAGTATATTGGGAAAGAATATCCCCCTATCCATTCGAACATTTTGGCTATTGGCCCAGTTAGGGTCAAAGAAATGTAGTGAATTGCAGGTAGTGAAAGCAAGCCTGTTATCAGCTTGGTCTCCCCAGAAATCCGGTTCATGGAAAGGACGATGCCCCCGCCGATCAAGAACGCAATTACACCAATCAACCCAAACCGTTTAAGAATGCCAACGAGCGTGTCGTAATTACGCGCAACTAGCAATCCAAGGACGAAAAACAGAAAGAAGTAAAAAACGCGGTTCAAGTATAGGATGTCTGGCACTTTGCTGAAGTGCATTACCAGTGATAGAGCGAGTAGTCCAAATATGCGTTTGTTGGTCAGGTCTCTGACAAGAAAAGTCATTACGCTGAAGACGAACAACACGAATACATACCAAATGGAAAGGGCAGGGCTTTTCTCGGTGTCGATTACTAGCGCCACAAAACCCGCCCCGAGACTGTCAGGTGCGTTGTCTACGAACACTATGAATTGTGCGCCGTATTTGGCCAAAATAATGATTGCTCCGAAAACTGCAAACGGGATTAGCAATCGGCTTGCACGCTTTTTCAGGAATGTCACGAACGGTATGCCAAGGTTGAACGGACGTATCCAAGCGAAGGAGAACCCGCTAAGATACATGAATAACGGCATGTGGAATTGATATATCAATCGTTTTAACGCCGCATACCAATCCGGCCCGAACGTGGATACGGCGACCAGATGGCCGACGACAACTAGTGTAATACCTATTCCTTTACCAACTTCGATTTCAGTGAGAAACCGCGCTTTTGGTCGTTGGAACTCAACTCGCATTGGCTTACGCTCCGGTCAATAACTCGTTTGCAAAAGCACTGGCGAAAAGCCATTCCATCGCGTTTGACTTAATCCCGTGTTCTGCGCAAATCGCGACGTCGCTACTCTCGAAAATTTGCGCATATATCGGCCAATCAGATTGATTTGCCGGATACAAATTCCCCTTAACCCGTCGTTGCTCCCATGGATGCATTTCACCNCCGGCTACCCCAAAGGAAATTTGACCNGGGATNGGATCATAACCTTTAAAATCNGCCCCGGTAGGATCGCCGAACTGACGTTTTCCAAGTCCTTGAACGAATGAGGTGTTTGAGGGGTTACAACCAAGTCCGAACCACATCCCCTCGATTACGGAATTACGTGCAAATTCAAGCGAAACCCGATTAGTTGAATATTGCAACCCGATATCGCTGGCCCGCCAATTTGATCCGGGGCCAAACCGCAACCACCCGCGGCCCCATTTATAAACTGCCGTGCTGTGCAAACCATAGTCAGCGCCCATCCGTTTGTAACGAGAGAGCCTTCCAAGTGTCCAATCATACATTGCGACGACAACTTCGGGATTGNATTCNCGACCTTCCNGNGCTGCATGTAGATAATCGAATGAGGAAAAGCTATANACGCCNNNGCGAGTGCNTAGTTTTCCNTTAACGGATCTAGGTGCAAACGGGTTGTGGGCTTCATATACCCTGCGCGCTGAATTTTCACCGTTCGCACGATAAAGCGAGGCCGCTGCGGCCACACGAGCGCCCATTATGCTGGGGCTAACGCTTGCTTCGCGAACTATTTCGTCGCGGTTGGCGTCGCCAAAAAAAGCGGCGTCTACCGAGTCTGGCCATTGAAGCTCTGCCCATTGCCAGGCATCNGAAGCNTCGACAATTANTGCTTCGCCAAGAACTTTGTCACCACANACAGTTTTGANGACATGACCCAATTTTGCTGCNGCAATANTGAAACGGTAGGCGGCCCAAGGTTCGGTCGCAAAAGCATAGGCTCTTTGTACGGGGTTCCAAGAAACTGAGCCATCGATATTATCTCGTGAGTATTCAACTCCGCCAATGATCCCGCCTTTTTTTGTTTGAGTGCGTCGCCATAGCGATATACCCCACAATGCCTCGTGAATCAGATCGGGTAACACAGTTGTGCCGTCTCCCATGTCATCCGAATTCTTTCTAGCTTTTACTGAATCATTGGCAAATGTCAGGCCACTTTCGGGGATATTTAAATCGAGTGTGCGGCTTGTCTCGAATAATTCAATTATCGTAGCTATACTGTAAACCGCATCCATATGCAGAATACGTCGATCCCAATCACCTGCATCATGCCAACCGCCCCAAGCGTTGAGGTTTGGTGAACCAAGGGCAATCGGTTCGTCGTCATTATTGGATAACGCATCTATTTTTTGTTGGCTCACAAGGCTCATGGCTTGCGCACCGCCGTTTCCCTCAGAAGTGTCCCCCAGTTTCACATCTGTCTGCCAAATCGTCAAATTGTCCTCTGGGTGGCCGTTACGTGGACGGGTTCGACCCNCCCCAAAGGGGGCTTCGATCGGGCAGCCAGAGCGTNGATGGTAATACCATCGTGCGGCCAAGCGCAAAGTTTCCGTATAGGGATTGGCGCTGACGGGGAAGGGAACCGATGCGCCGACGCCGGAAACTTCTAGATGAAAAGTTCCTTCCGCAGAAANATTCGAAAAATCGGCAACATAAATATCACAACCATTAAAGTTAGCTTCATCGCGGTGAGGATCTTCGGCGGATTTTATCAACTCCAACTGACCAATCGCGACAACTGCTCCGCCTTCGTGATCCACCAATCGCCAGACCATATTTTGCGACAAGGCTGCATCTGTGCTGCCTGCCTCGCCGCGCCAATCATGCCCAAGCCAAAGGCCAATATATGCTTTTTTCGGCCCATCAGTAGGATAGCCTTCTTGGCAGACGTGAACAGCCTCGGAAATTTCGGCATCACTACGTACAATTTGCATTTCGCCGATCGATGAATNACCAACGGTCAGCGTGGCCTTTTGTGGGATTTCTTCGGCAAGTTGCAAGGTTACATGGTGGCGTTTCTCGTGNATAAGAGCGTTCGAATTAGATTTACTTGCTTTGATGGGAATAGACTTCCGGTAGACGTTCAAAATAGTAACCGGTTCATCATCAACCAAGACTTTCCAGTTTTTCAGGCCATCAACGTTAGATGGGCGATCACCAAATCCCTTTAACTGACTTCCATCTACTGTGGTTGCCCATTCTCGAAAAAGTTGCGCGGTATTTGGGNTTTTATTTCCGGATACCACACCGGAAACACCGTTTAAGGTGGCTAATCCCCCGTTTCGTTTTTGGTAATTTGGCTTCCATTTCAACACATCGTCGGATTGGACGGGGTATGCGCGTGGGGTGGAAATTTTTGTGTCATAAATGACAAGTTGGATTAAGTTAGGTCCTGAAAATCCGATTGAATTTTCGCCAGACTTTACCGTCATGGCGTGCGCGGGCCAGCCAAGGCCGATCGTTGTAGTAATAACCGCACAAGAATTTAGAAGGAAGCGACGCCGCGAAAACTCTACCATAATAATATATTCCCTTTAATTGTAACTCATAAACTATTTACTTTGCCGCAGGATTCGTAACCTCAGGTGGCTTTATATTCAGTTGGGGCTTCACTTTATTTCGGGATGCTCCACTATATTAGTGCCCTTAATTCGGCGGATTAAATTCTCGACGATACTGCGCACCGCCCAAAACTTCAGGAAGTATAAAATAATCAAAAACAAGCCGATCCCCATTCCGATTAAGGCAATAGATAACGGCATTGGGCGAACTTTGTCCGCAGCAATTGCGCATAGACTAAGCGCAAACGTCGCAGGAACNAACTTGATAATGTCTTCGCGAGGAACTGAGANCTGATGCAAGCGTCGCCCATAGATGATGAAAGCCGCCAAACTAACGCTTGACGCAACCAGCATTGCATAAGAAACACCTATCGGGCCAAAATAAATAATGAATACGAATGACAGCATTGCATGCAGCGTAGTTGAGGCAATAATTATGGTAGCCTGAGTGCTAGTGCGCCGCTGAAGCGTGAAAGCATACGAGAAAAGCGCCCCTTGCAAACCAGAAAGAAATGCGGCAATCGCGAGAATTGGCAGATGTGGTGCAATACCTTGGTTAAGTGCGTTTCCGAACAAAAGGGTTGCAACAGTGTTGTTTGCAAAAACCAGGATTGCGACAATTGGCAGTGAGATTAGTAGTAAAAAAGACGAATATTTCACTAGCTGACGCGTCGCGGATTCCTCGCCGTTTTCTTCGAAAGATTGGTAAACTGTAGCGGACATGGATCTCCCAAGCATCACCATTGGCATGTTGATAGAACGCATTGCTAATGTATGTGCAGCTGCATAAACCCCGACCGCCGTCAAATCAGCGGCGGAAGCGACAATGAATTGTGCAACAAGGCTCATTATCATTGAGGAGCCGCTTACAAAAGCAAGAGGGGCTCCGAAGATGAAAAATTGCTTAGTAAAATCAAAGCGAGGCTTTAAAATTCCAACTTTGCGAATAGTGGCCCAAAGAGCAATTGATCCAAACACTGCCGCAGCAATTGTTACGCTAATCAACATCCCTTCATAGTTTGAATCAAACACATTGAGCGCGACAATCATTAAAACAATCGCTGNCACNGGNCGCATNATTACAGNAAATGCGAATTTTGGNCCGGCGCCGAGGACNNGCANACCNGAAAGCCCCATCTCGTGCAAGGAATGCGCCAGAAANTAGGCTGCNGACANCANCATNAATTTACCGGAGATGGCCGGAATGNANANGTTGGCTATNAGTGTTNCTACCANAGCNACGATTAACACTCGAAGTGAAATNCCCAGAACTACGGCGGTGGCCTGTCCCTCGAAATCCGGCGCTTTGTGAAAACGTTGCATCGAGGAAGATAACCAGCCGAAAATATACGCATAAGCAACAGCGCCAATAGTGATTGCAATATTATAACGCGCAAACTGAGATGCCCCTAAAAGGCGCGTCAGTAACACTAGTGTCACAATCATCATCGCGGCGGCTACAAGCCTAGGAATAAAAATCCATCCCATTAGGTATTCACCCGCATCCGACCGAAGTGCCTGTGAGTTATCCCGCCGAACTGGTTTAACTGCGAGGGTGGTTGGACTCTGAGCGCCCGCGCTACAAGACAAAGCTTTGTCGACACAGCTACAAATGTCATCCAGGAAAGGCTGGTTCTCGATAAAATATTACTCTCGGTAATATTCGATAATAGATACGTAACGATGACAAGAAAGGCAGTAATGATCAGCCTCTGATCTTCCAATTGATGCATTGCTGCGAATATAGCTTTGAATGTTCGAACAATAACAGCGACCATAAGTAAGAAACCTACCACACCCAGATGTAACCACGTTTCCAATAGACCGCTGTGAGAATAAAAAGGTGTGAAACCCAAGCCTAGGTCGCTTGTGATTTTCAACACGCGATACGAAGATTGATCCCAGAATCCACGGTACCCGTAACCGACCCAGAATTCGTCCGATATATATGGCACTACCAATGACCACAGCGGAATTCGCCCAGACAATGTTGGTTTACGTTCAAGAGCGAAAAAAACTGGATCTAATGTGCCCGTTGTCATTAAAAAGTAAATGGTTCCAATAACAGCAATTAAAATTACCAAAAAGAAAATGGCCCAAATAACAGTAAATCGTGTCATTACGAATCGTGCCAAAAATGCAGATCCCGTTAATATTAGAATGACCTGCGAGCTNCGGGACTCNCTGGCGATTATCATAACCNAAGCCATAAGGAATGTTGCGATAAAAAATACGCGAGCGCGACCGGTCGTTAAACTAATGGCGCTTGCAGNAAATANCNTNGCCAATAAACTGGCCTCTCCGAGACCATTTTTATGATTGAAAGCGCCGTTCCAAGTATCCTCCCAAGGAGGTATCCCGCGGGCTCCTGGAATCGTAACAATCGCGAATTGACTACCAAACATAGAGAGGGCCGCGACGAATGCAAAAAGAAGTATCAAGGCGCGTAATGACAATACTCCAGCCAATGTCATCGCAAATGCGGAAGTAATGAGTAGGGGGATTGCTCGCTCGACTGTGTTAGAGGGTGCGTAACTCCACGCCGCGGATACTAATGCCAGTACTATCAATACTGAAAGCTCGGGAACCACGACCGCCGCACGCAGAAACGGTCCAAAATAAAGAATTGTGATCGCCAGCATCGGCAATAAGGTTACCAATTCGAGGCGTACGCTAAGACCGCCTGGACCTAAAAATAAAGAATATACGTTAGTGCCAACGAGAAAAATCAGTATGCTCGCAAAACCTATGAAGAAAACGTCGTAATACGTGTGTTTCATATCCTATCCCCGCAAACTTTTAATGAAACGGAGCGCGAGGTCAGGTCGTGTGAAACTGTCTGGATAGACAAACAAACCGGCAAGCGCGATCAACATTGCACTGGATTTAGCGCCATATTGAAAGCGAGAACGTACCCCCGACCAGAAAACATCAATCCGCCGCGCCCGTATCATTTTTTGCAAGTCGCCACCAAATCGGTTCTGAATATCCAAATTGTGCGAAACTCTTTCTAGACAAGGTACCTCGCGCGCAAAAACCGAGGCATTCGCGAGGTTGTTTGCCCCGGTAGAGATTTGACGATAACTTAAGACTGGCCCGCCGGATACTACCGAAAGTTGCCCCTCGAGCAAAACACGACACCAAAACTCCCAGTCTTCGCCAAACTTAAGGTCTTCGGAATAACCTTCTCTAGCTTTCAAAACTTCGGTACGGATCGCCAGCGCACCACCATTTACAATATAGTTCTTACGGATAAGGCCTGCTAATTGGTTGTTAACAGGAACGAGGTCCCGGTTATCGTGTGAAACCAACGGCGTTCCATCTTGTGCAATNCGTAATATCAGACCGAGTGCAGCGACATCCTCAGTGTTGTCCAATTTATTCGTAAAGCGCTCCAACGCATCGGAGGCCAGCAGGTCGTCAGCATCTAGAAATAGAACATATCGTGTTTTTGCCAATTCTAAACCTGCGTTGCGCGCGGCGCTTACACCCTTGGCCGGCCCTTCGAGCAGGACAAATCGCGCGTCGCCACTGTTGTTTATGAACGCCTGAACTACCGATGCGGTTAAGTCTGTCGATCCGTCATCGATGATATACGCTACAAACTCACGGAGGGTCTGTACGGCGAGGCTATGTAAAGTTTCCTCGATGAAAACCTCAGCATTGCGGGCAGGAATTACCACCGTAAAAACTTTATCTGGACCGGCTTTCGGCATCATCGCGAACTCCTGTCACTCAGCACTGCACCGGTGCTATATTCTTCAAAGCGAATGCGTCCAAAGGCTGCGATCATGCCGCAGCCGCGCGCAATTTCAAAGAAACCGGTGAAAAACCGTGCGCGAGATCCAAATCCTAACGTTAGAACTAATACAACACCGTACCCGTTCGCCAAGATCGCTTTGGCAAGCCGCTTAATTCGGCCGGATCTACGCAACAAAGCGATGCGACCCAGCGTATTTCCTTTTCGAAATTGGCGGCGCAACACCCAGCGGAACGTCATCCGGTTGGTTGGTACGGCATCTGTCACCACAGCTTCTGCCGAAGCCCGAATTGTCCCACCCGCGTTTCGCAACCGGCCATAAAGCTCCTCGTCTTCGCCGCCCGAGTTGTTGAACTGGAAATCAAAGCGCAGATTCTGTTTGCGTAAAAATGTTGCGTCTATAAGTGAGTTGTTTGTTGCGGCGAAATCCAATTGTTCACCTTCAATGAAAGGTCCAAGCTGGAAAATCTTTAGTTCGTCGATCCAAGCGGGTGGGGGCGATTCATATGATGGCAAAACCGGACCCTGCACAGCAGTTGCTTTGGTGGTTTTGATCGTGTTTAGCATTGCATCCATCCAACCTTGCGAGACCGTTTCATCGTCGTCAACGAAGGCGATATAATCCACGTCCGCAGGTGCAGAAATAAGGGCGCGGTTGCGGGCGGATACGATACCGCGTTCGGGTTCGGAAATGTAAAGGACGGGCCAACGCGACAGTGCCGAAATGTCTCCAAGGGTATCCGAGGCCGGTTCCTTGACACAATTTTCCACAATTACCAAAGTCAGCGCGGGTTCGACGCCTGTAAATTGCAAAGCATCTAGGCTGGCCAGCAATGCCTCCAGCCCCCTTGGCCTGCGGTAGGTCGCAATGCAAATCGCTACGCTAAATTGCTCAAGTTGACCGTTCATACCCGGCCCCTTCCAGTGTCCGCCCTGCAATTCTGTCGAACCGAGCGCGACGCGTTTTGCTCCAACTATTCCAACGACCTATGGGTTTGAAATTTTTGTCTTTTTTCTGTGGTTGCCAACGCTCGGTATCTTTTGAAATCGAACGTGATGAACCGCGAACCGGCATAGCGTCCAGTTTCTCAAATGGATATCGCTGGGGGTTCAACCCTACGTGCCGCAAAATCCTGAGAACTCCCTTGTCTGGATCAGATACAAGTTTCTCATAATGCACGACTATTGTGTCAGGGTGTGCATTCGGTCCGCCATTCTCAAAGGACAAGATCGCATCCGTCCCGAGTGCCCATTCATGTGCAAGTTGTCCAAAAGTTTTGCGTGCTAGTGACCATCGTGAAAATGTGCGCAATGAGGATTCAGTAACATCGCGCCCGTCACGCAAACATAAAACAATTTTTGCATTCGGGAAAATAAATGGTGCCAGATTTAGGTTATGTACATGCGGACTTTTGAGTAAAATTTGTTTCCCGACTGCTTCGAGTTGCAACTCACGTAGCCATGCGCCGGATAGCATCGCCAATGTGTCCCATTGATTAAGGACTTCGGCGTTACGCGGGAACATTGCTATGAACTCGTTCATAAATGCCCGTGCCGCCCCCCCTGCATGCAGCAACGGAAATTCGTACAACTGTCCAGGGTCGGCGCAAACATCAGGATGCTGGGCAAGTAGATCGCGCACGAAATTTGTTCCTGATCGCGGCATAACCCCAAAAACAAGTATCGGTGCAGGGGCGTCACCACGTGCTCGCAACGCTAGATCGCGCAGGCGCTCTGCTTCGTCGGTTGTGAATTTGGGCGAGAAATCTTCGCGCGAAAGATATGGAACTCCAATCACTCTCTTGGCGAGGTTTGGAAAATCTCGCAATCTAGTCGAACCGATGGCTTGCATGAGGTTTTTAGCACGCATTTTCAGTTCTTTCTTTGGTACCGGAGGTGGCCCATGGCAGTTCTTTTCGTCCCATCAATTCGGCAACATATGATACGTCTTCGCTAAACAACTGACAAAGTTCCCGTTTGGTTTTTGGTAGCATTGGTGCCACGCTTTGGCGAAGATCCCGTTTATTCAACGCGAGCATCCCCCGAATAGGTTGCGTTCGCTTTATCCGATTAACGGCCGCATCCAAACCAACGGAACGCGCCATGTCACCCACTGCACGCAGATTGCGTTGCAACCCTTCTGATCGGTTCGCTAAACTTTCGTGTCGCCGTTCAGAAAGCCCTTCGGGGATGTGGTCTGACGACACTCCTAAATGCTGGCAGAGCAAGCGGAATACCACTTCAGGAGTTTCTGCGATATCTTCCGATAGCAACACCAGCAAATTCTCTCGGTTAAAACGAGCTAACCATCGCGTAAGGTTGGCGCGATACTGGCTTTGTTTAATATACGCGTGGTTCGTTTTCAAACCGTCTTCGAACGAAGTGCCTTCAGGAATATGTCCTTTGCGCAACTCGTGCAAGTGGTTGGAAAAGGCCCGTTTCACCGGGTCGCGCAGCACTACAATTATGCGAAATTCAGGATTGTAGCGATGGGCTCTCTCTACCGCATCCCCACTAAAAAAATACGTTGGGGAGCATTCACCACGTATGAATTCATCCGACGCATCCGCGAATTGGTTTTCATACCACGCATCACCTCGATCATAGTTTGCGGTGAAATAATTCAACTCTTTGGGATCGCTACCGACTATCTCTGGATGCCCAGACAGAACATGGTGTAGCCACGAAGTTGCCGATTTCTGCGCTCCGATTCCGATAAACCCAACTTTTCCAAATTGACCCATCCTAGGACTTTCTGTTGGTGCGTAATAGCGGTTGTAGAAAATCCTTCGAGATCACTAACCCGATTGCGTGCACGTTAGTATAAATATACCGCCCGACTAGATAGCGTGGGCCGGTAGCCATCCGGTGTAGCCATTCTAACCCTGCCTTTTGCATCCAGATCGGCGCGCGCGGGTAATTTCCGATAACAAAGTTGAAACATCCTCCGCACGTCGCGATCCACGCGCAATTCAGTTGCGATTTAAATTTCTGGGTGAACAGTTGCTCCTTCGGTTTGCCAAGGCCGACCCAAACGATGTCTGCATCACACGCGTTTATCTGTGCGATTACTTCAGCCTCTTCGTTTTCGGAAAAATACCCGTTGCGATAGCCCACAATCTGCAAACCCGGGTAATTATGTTCGAGGGTGTTGGCACATGCCTCGACTGTTTCGACGGTGGCGCCAAGTAGATAAACCCGCAAGCCCTTCTGTGCAGCCACTTTCGCAGCGACCAAAAACAAATCGGTTGTGGCCGTACGTTCCGGTACAGGTTCCCTGCTGCCCAAATTCGACATCCAGACAATAAACTGGCCGTCAGCATGCACAATGTCTGCCGAGTCCAGAGTCGATGCATAGTTTTTATCTTGCGCATACATGGACAGGCCTTGCCCGTTAATATCCATTACCGTTACAGGTTGATCAAGTTTTCCCGAGCGGTAGGAAGCGCAATCTTCGATCATACGATTGATCAATTCAACTTCAGTGACGATGGCCGTTCGCACGCCGCCAACAGTCGTATGCTTAATGTGTCTTTTAGACAAAACATCTGTCCTCATACTAAAAACTATACTGATCATAAATTATGACAAAAATCTAACAATTCAAATTTCTCTAAGGAAGACGATAATAGTCAAATCCCAGCAATAGTCTATTCTCGGTCGCGTTTTGGACACATTATTGCGCGTTTAGGACAATAATGTGTCCAAAGATTAGATTCATAATCGCCTTGACCCAGCATATTTGCAAAACATAGAGTGATTCGACGGCTAAGACGTTGAAACCACATTAATTCGACCTTTGCTCGAGTGTATCAATATTAGTAATTATCCGACTACTTTAGCGGGAACCTATGAATATGAAACCAGGTAACATTGACCTCCTTGATTTGGAACTTGCCTCGACGAGTGTGACAGGTCGAGGCGAAGAGGAAATACAGTTACTACGCAATTTGGTATTGGCCGTTCGCCGCAAAATCGTATTTGTATTTATCGGCGCTCTCCTGGCTGCTGTGATTGCAGTCGCTTTCACCTTTACGATGACAAAAACNTACACGGCGACNGTGCGTATNATGNTGAATACGCGCGTNAATGCAGACACGACCTACACACCGGACGNTTCGGGATTGCCCATAANNTTGACCACGTTGGAGAGCGAAACCGAGGTGTTGCGNTCAACNGACCTGATCGAACGNGTGGTGATCAAACTGGACCTACAAAACAACAAAGCATTGTCCGGCGGCGGCGGTTTTAGCCTTTCACCCCGTGCGTTCCTTCGCGATCTGTTCAGCCGCCCAGCAAGCAATGATGGTGCAGGTGAGGGTATCGACCTTGCTCTGGAAGAAACAATCAAGCTTGTCTCCGATTCTGAAACAGTAGAACAATTGGGTGCAAACTCGGCTGTATATGCCGTACGCATGACGGCCGCGAACAGGTTTTTGGCCGCAGAAATGGCAAATACACTCGCAAAAGAATATCTAGATACACAAACAGCTGATAAAATTCGATCGCTAGAACGGGCACAGGGTTGGCTGACTCTGCGAACGCAACAATTGCAAGTCACGATTAACGATCTTGTTAACGAGCTTGAGGGGCATTTGATCGAAAGCCCGTTTTCACTCGAAGAATACGCTACCATCAAAGCACAACGTCAAATTACCGAGCGGCAGTTTAAAGCTGAAGAGAAGAACCTTCTGAAAGCAGAAGGTTTGATGGCCGAAATTCAAGCTTTTACCGAAGAAGGCATGTTGCTCGAAGCGGCGCGAANATTGCCNTNTGCAANCGATCGTGTCATNGCGGCNCTAGCNNTNTCCGAAGGNGGAATGANTNNATCATTGNAAGCANTTCTATCTGAAGAGATAGCCAGTGGACTAGAACGCTTANNCGTTCAAATCAGCGATATNGAGNCCCGCATGANNGTTTCTTCGGCACGTGTTCTGGAACTGCAGGCGGATCAGGAACTACAGGCCGAGCACGAAGGCGAAACGCGTCGGATTGAAAACGAAATTACTGTAAACGAAACCATCTACAAAGATTTTGTATCACAGTTAAGCCGTCGGTTGGAACAAAACGACTATCTGGATTCTGACGGACGTATAATTGAATTCGCACGCCCTCCAACTAGGGCTTCGGCTCCGCGCAGGTCCCAAACTGGTGTCGTTACCTTTGTTTTAGTTTTCATTTTCGGTATTGCAATAGTGCTGTTCCGGGAGATTTATCAAAATAAACTCAGGACAGTTTACGAGCTCGAAAGTGTAACTGGCCTTACGTTATTGGGTTTTCTTCCCAACGTAGGTAAAGATGTTGACCTGATCAACAACCCTGATAACCCGGAACTGTTACAGTTCGTACGCAAACTACGTGTAAGCTTAAGTTCTGAACTACCGGCACCTGTTGTCACCTCGGCAACTCGTGATGGAAATGAATCGGTGACCAAACGTGCAGCGATCATTGCCGGAACTTCTGCTTTACCCTCTGAAGGCGTGTCATCTTCACTTTTTCTGTTAGCCACAACTTTTGCTCGATCCGGTGAGAAAGTCTTGCTGTTAGATTGTAACTTTTGGAATTCCGCATATGCGCATATCGGCCATGAACCCGTCGAAAGTCTGGCGAGAATTGGAGCCAGACCAGCATTAGTAAGCAACCAAGTTGTGCCCATGGCTGTTCCCGGTCTTTACGTGTTGCCCGCGCTTTTCGACAAAGACACAGATAGTTCTGAAAACAATATAACTGACTTTTTTAACTCGCGGGCATTTTCGGTTCTGATCGAGAATCTATGCTTAAACTACGATCGCATAATCATCGACACACCTCCACTGCTGCCAGTAGTGGATTCTGTATCAATATTGGCCCATGCAGATTTGGTTCTCTACTTTGTGCAGTGGAATTCCACGCCCGCCGGGGCAGTAGAAAGTGCAGTTCGAATTTTGGCAGATATTAACGCGAAGGTCGAATTCTGCGTAGCAACTCGAGTGAAGCTGGGCAAGATAGCAAAATACGGAGACGCTTCAATGTCATTTGCCGGCAAAGTCTTCAAAAATAAGGGCTACTGATTTCGCTTGAATGACAGCCCGACCTGATTGAAACTACTTTCCTGCCATTTGCAAAGTATGCCAAAACCAACGCGGTCCAGTAAATCTTCGTCGATGATATGGTCTGTTAAAAAACAAGCATTATCAAGTTCTTCTTTACCCAATATTGCTTCGGCATTTGCACTTTTACCCTGTGCGCGCCAGATTGCTCCGGTTAATAGCGGGGCCGAGATCAGCAGTTCTATCGGAAAATCAATACTCTCCATCAATGGTGCGATAATTGGATGAAAACCGTTCGATATAACTATAACCCTGCTCGGTTTTTTTGATTTTAATACGCGGATTAGAGAAGTATTTTGGTGTTCTTGGCCTACTTTCTGCCTACGGACTTGGCGCCGCCAGATTGGTAAGCTCCATGGAAGTAACACTGTGATAACTCCAACTCGCAACCAATCTTTTTGACTGATCCAGAGTTTTGGCCACAGCCGTCGCGAAACCGGTCGTTGCAACATCACAATCGACAGAATTAGTGATACGAGCCAAGCAGGCCTTGTGTGTCCTAGAAAAGCTTCGGTTGAATTTCGCAACCAAAGCGTTTCGTCAAAATCTAGTAGAAGTAATCTGTTCTGCAAATTAGGTAATGCGTCAACCAACAACTCGGAACGAATAGTATTATAATTTTGCTTCGAATCCGACATTTCAACTTGTTTGCTTATATACATACTGACTATCGAAACTTTGAAATTGCATTGCGAAGGCCTTTTTGTAGCGGCTTTGGAATCACTGAAATTATCCTACTGGAAAAGGATATTGTCTTCATATGTGACAAAGGTGTGTTCAAAATTGTAGCAACCGTAATTTCGGCTATTTCGATACCTAACCAACTGAATAAATCCTGCAAGTCGGGTCCATTCGCAACAACATCGCTATAATCAATCAACCGACAATTTCTATTTTTCTTTGCAACGGCGGCAAAACGATTATTTGCTTTTTCCACTTGATCAATCACGTAATCTTGCGGCATCTCTTTGAACCAACCTGAGCGAGACACCGACATCGGATCGCGCGTGTTGAACACAATTTTTACATTTGGAAATCGCGATAAGATAAACGCTATATAGCCCTCGAAATCCTCATCATCCATGCGGTTAGGTAGGTGTCCTATTTCTTTAAAGCCGGTATGCGTAGTCCCTTGTGAAGGAGTTAAGACAGTTTTCACGAAACTTTCCAAATATGTTTTTTCAAATAGGTCTGCTTGGATTTTGTCGGCTCCAAACTAGGGGTAGTTGCTTTCACGCAATGCCGCGCCAAATCGTTCATTGGATCGATGGACGCTGGAGATGGCTCGATACAGATGAAACAACGCGTTCGTATTTTCGCCGCGCACTTCAACTGTTTTTGGCAGGTTCAACAGCCTCATCAAAATGGTTGAGCCCGAACGTCCGTATGTTAGAACAAATATATAGGACCAGTCTTTTGGTGCGCTGCTNTTCATTTTCGCNCCAGAAACCTAACCCAAACAATCATTGGCTTATGCNCAGTTCAACGATTTGTTCGAAAGTAATCTCNACGGTATCNCCTGGCGACAAGATAGTGGTTAGATCGGCNGTAATTTCGACTTTCTCGTTAGAAACACTGCGAAAAATTATCGCGACCAACCCAAACTCGGCGATAATCTCGCTGGTTGCTAGGTCGGATCCAGTTAGCGCTAGATATTGAGATACGATATCCATTCGAATCTGCGCCAATCGGATATCTTGCTCGGTTGCAGATTGGCTATCGTACAAATTCCGTAACCGTTGTTCCTCATATGCTGCGGTTTGACGATCCAGCTTGATTATATCTTGCTCCGACTTAGCCAGATCATTCTCTAGATCAAGCAATCTGGTGGCTGAAAGAACTGTGCTTTTGCGTACATCCGAGGCCCGGGATCCAGCTGCAAGGCCACGCTGTACAAGCGCGAAGACACGAGCTTCTTCTTCCTCATCGGCAGATAATGCTTCTTTCAGATTGGTTTGTTGCAACCCTAAAATTTCTATTCGGAACAGCGCTTGCGATCTTGCGCGTTCAAAATATGCGCGCTCACCAACGTCTGTTTCGCGGTTCACGGTCATAATACTGCGTTGGACCTGAACAATCCGTTCAACCACATTGTTAGACACCGCGGTAATCTTTCCTTCAGGGGGGGAGGCGTCAAAATTTTGCGCAATCTCTGCCGAAATTCTCCAGCTTCTAATCGTCGCTTCGGCATGATCCAAGGCCGCAGCGCCATAATCTCCCTGCCACCGCAAAACCTGAGTCGCGTCAACTGTAACGTCCGTAACCATTAATCGATTGCTTTCGCCTCCGGCCAGTGCAACGGCCTCGCGAACTGTCATGCCGGGGATAAACTCAAACTGTCCCGGATTGCTCACGCTACCCGTCACAACAATTGGGTTAAAAGCAATGTGCAAAAGGTTAACATCCAGCCCTTCCAGTTGAATAATAAAGAGCTTACCATCACGGTCATATTGCTTGACAAGTTTGCCTTCAGAGGCAGCCTGAAGCTCCGCTTCCAGATCTGTTAGCAATTTACTCTCCGCATCATAGTTACCAAGCCACGCGAAATCGAGCGAACCATCAGCAGCCACTTTTGCCTCGAAATCCAAAGAAGATAGCCCCGCGATTACTACTTTTACGCGATCACCTTTCCCAAGGCGGATTTCTGCAAGTCCAGTTGTTGGGGTTAGCAGAACAATTGCCAGTAAAAGCATCAAGACCGCGGGCATATTCGCAAGCTTGCTTGTCGTTCGTGTTTGGGTGCGTGCGGTCATTATAATATATTCCATTCTGGTATTAGGGGCGCGGCTTAGCTTCAGATTGCCATTCATCGCTGCGTATGCCCCTCGATTTTCGAAACTGCGCCTTGATTTGGGACGCGCTGCGTATAGAAAGAACGGTTCCTGCAACTGCCCCAATTAATAAATGTTCTTCCGTAAGATTGGAAAATAGCAGCAATATCCACAGACTTGCAAAAACTATTAGCCGCAACAAGCGTGCTGGTAGGTATTCTGGCATTTTATGAGTATGACGATAAACCATATACGGTACCCATCGCCTAGTAACTTGTGCAAAAATGAGGGCGGCGCCCGCAGGAGAAAGTGTAAAGAATAGTACGGGAAAAGCGTATTTTAGTAGTTGTAGCGGCAAATAGACGTAAATGCGGGACATTTTGTCAATGTGGTTAAAAACGTAATAAACGCCACGCAAAGCCCCCAATAGGCCGATCCATAATCCTAAAGCAATCAGGAAACCCGCGATACCGGTTCCTGCGAAATACGATTCTGGGGCCATCACCACAATAATTACACCTACGATGCCAATCGCAATCGCCCAAGCCCAGGCGCTTTTTTGCGAAAATACGGACCTGAACTTCTCAAAGTTTTCGGGTGTTTTTCCGTCAACTTCTAGGCTGACGGACACACTGTCGTTCTCGAAATACCCGATTTCGTAGATTATCCATAATGAGAAATGCAGAACAGTAACGCCAAGGGCAACCCACGGTGGCGTGTCGCTTGCTAACGCAAATGCAATCAATACAATTAACAGATCGTCGCCAAGGTTGTCATAAAAGAATGGCAATCCTGCATTGAGATTACGCTTACACTTCCTCGAATAATCGAAAGGCCGGTATCTCATGAATATCCCTTTTACATCGCCAAACCGCTTTATACGCCAGAACCGCGATAGACCGTCCCGGCAGTGAGGGCCAACGTGCGCAGATCAGTGTAAAGACTGAGCTTCATGTTGTAGTTAGCGTCGTATTTTGCCCGCGCGGCGAAAGACACTTCATTTCGATCCGAAACTTGCCAAAAACCAGTGATGCCTGGGCGCAGTTTTTTATAGTCAGCGCCGGGATAAAGCTTCCACTGTTGCGGCAACATCGGGCGCGGCCCAACGAGACTCATATCCCCAATCAGCACGTTAAAAATTTGTGGCAACTCATCTAACGAAGATTTTCGGATAAACCGGCCAACTCGCGTTACCCTTGGGTCGTTGCGCAATTTCTGTGAAATACGCCACTCTTGCGCAGCCGCCGGATTCGACGCCAGATACTTGCCCAGTCTAATATCAGCATCAGGAATCATAGACCGGAATTTCCAGAATTTGAATTCTCGACCATCTTTGCCGAGACGGGCTTGATGATAGAATACCGGCCCGCCATCCGATTTGATCAGTATGGCTATAATAATCATGAATGGCAAAACGAATGGGGTGCCTATTACAACTAACAACACGTCCAAAATTCGCTTGCCAAAGTTTCGATACAACCAAGCACTGTGATCCGAAATCGTACTTAATTTACTTGCACTTCTGCCACGTGGCAGATCATGCACACCATTTACTATTTTCATCTATAGGCACTCCAGAAATCATTACACACTGTACAACAACAACTGTCGACCAACCTCAATAATACCAGTTCGATCCCACTCGGATTATTCGCCTATATAAAACGACGAATCATAGATTTAATTCCACAAAAAGAATTTGACATCTAACTCCAACTGTTTGCAACGCCGCTCCCGTTTTAATCATATCAAAATTAATATGAACAGAAATCATTTTATCGTCGCTGAACTACACTGCACAAAAGCAGGATTCGAAGCAACCTTTGTTTGAACGCAAGAAAATATCGATGCGAACAGGGGGTGTTCTGAGGATTAATCACGTTTAATGCTCCTGCCACCGACTTTTACAACAAATAGAAAAAGACTATTATCTACATCAATATTTTGCTAACCTATTGATTGCTGATCGTTTTGGTTAGTGAATAGTGCCTTTTTTCTGGCGGTCCTGCTTGCAGCCGATGAGAGGGGTTATCTAGTATCACATTTAGTTTTCGGTATTGTGCCGCTTTTATTTGATGTTTGCGATTCAGTACCGTTACATATCAGGAAGGTTCTCTATGTTGAACTATAGTCCAGATGGCGCAGCGCGAAAGCCTCATAGCCGCCAATTTAAACCCTTACTTTTCATTTTATTGTCAACGACATTTTTATCGGCGTGTGCCGTTCAGGAGTCACAATTATACTCGCAAAGTACGGACTTCCGCGTCGCATCAAGTTTTAGTGCATTCGCGCAATCCCAACCGCATATGGTTGATGATGGTTGGCTGAAGTCGTTTAAAAGTGCGCGGTTGGAAGGCCTCGTGGTTGAAGCACTAGCCAACAACCGAGATCTTCGAATTGCTGCCGCTAATCTAGTCATTTCGCGTGCGAAAGCGCTACAGGCGGGTGCCCAGTTGCTGCCATCGGTGACCGGTAGTGTTACTGGCAGCACAGAAAACACCCTCTCGGGTGGAGGGGCCAATATCAACGGGATAGACATAGGATTTAATGTCTCGTGGGAAGTTGATCTTTGGGGGCGTATTCGAGGTAATCGCGCAGCAGCCCAGTTGGACGCCGTTTCGGAAGAGTTACTTTATGAATATACACGCCAATCAATAGCTTCGCAGGTTGTTGAAAACTGGATAATCATAAACGGAAATAGGCAAATTCTTAATATCGCTTATGCCGAAGTGAGTAGTCGGAAGGAAACTCTTGCGAACACCCGCGCACGTATCGCCGAGCAAAGTGCACTAGCCGTGGACGAAAGCCAGGCGTCTGCCAACCTTGAGTTAGCGAATAATCGCGTTGCGGCGGCGCAAGGTAAAGTCGAAGAATCCGTTCGCGCACTCGAAGTATTGTTAGGGCGGTACCCAGACGCTAAAACAGACGTTTACGGTTCGCTTCCTTATCTTTCGGCAAGTGTTTCTGCTGGGCTACCTTCGGAATTGTTGGAACGCCGACCGGATATTATTGCCGCCGAACGTCAAGTAGCGGCGGCATTTTATCGTCGTGGCGAAGCCAAGGCCGCAAAATTGCCGAGCCTTAAGCTTTCGGCTAGTCTCATGGGTAGTGGCGGTACAATCGGTTCAGCGCTGACGCCTGGCAATATTGTCTGGAACCTGGTAGGTGGCATATTTGCACCCCTGATCAACTCCGGGCAGCTTGAGCAAGATGTGGTGATAGCCACCGCAAACCAGGATGCCGCTCTCGCCAACTACGGCGCCATCGCGTTAAACGCCTTTCGTGAAGTTGAAGATGCGCTTTCGAACCAAAAATATCTAGGTCGCCAATTATATCACCTCGGGCGAGCCAAGAGAGAACTCCGAAATAGCATTGATAGTGAACAGGAGCGGTTCGATGCCGGAGAGATTGATCTTTTCCGATTGGCAGACACGCGCATCAGGTACTATGATACTCAACGTGCCGCAGTTGGAGTACACGTTGCCTATCTACTGAACCGTGTTCAATTGCATTTAGCACTAGGAGGATCTTTCGAAGCGGCGCCTTCACTGGCGATCGTTGTGGTTGCCGAGGCTAATTAAGGCCGCGCAAAATAAACCAAAGGCGGGCTGATTTACGGCCCGCCATCGGTTTTTGAACTGAAAATAGCAACTGTGTCTAGTTTCCAACAACCTCTTTTGTGCTGGATGTTCGTACGACGTCACTCGCGCATAGTTGTTCAGCTTTGTCAGAGCGTAATACCTGAACCACAATTAGCGCAACAACCGCAGCGATTCCTGCCAGCCAAGATAGCCCAACCGCTGGTGATATACCAACGCCGGCCACTACAAGCATTAGAAAGCTGATTAATGCGCTTAATGGGCCTGCAACTAAATATTTAGCTGCCATAAATATTTCTCCTGCTTTTTTGAACAGTGTCTTTTATGCTTTATAAAATGCAGTCAAACACCAATTAGTCAACACTTAATACCTTTTTAGCTTTTCCGTTAGGCGGTGTTATGCTTAGACCGATTGAAGTTTGTTCTTATTATTAAAGTTACGAGAAAATTTCCAATTTTGTGTGTCCAAACTGTGTCCAAATTGAGATCTTAATTTACCTATATATTCCAATCAGTAACGATACAATCAATGATCTACCAACCAATTGACACACTCGGTTTGCTTACCATTTGCGGTCAGCGACCAATTTTATCCGCATGTACAGATATTCATGCGAATCGAATGTTCACAGAAAAAATTCAATATTTTGTATCAAATTCTAGCCGATGCACTAGTTTCAACTCGTGCGAACTAGCAGATGATCCGCCAATCGCAAAGCCAATTGAACGATAGTGAAAGTAGGGTTAGCCATGCCGCTGGTCGGGAATACACCAGAACCTGCCACGTAAAGATTCTGCGCACCGTGCACGCGGCAATTGGCATCAACAACGCCAGTTTCCGGCGTTTCCGTCATCCGCAATCCACCCATCGCGTGCATACTAAAGTCAAGTTCCATATCTTCAGGCGATCCATGCTCCCACATCGCTGAGTTGACCTGCATGCGACCAAGACCACTGCGGACAAAATACTCTGCCGTTTCCAGCGCCACACGCCGCATTGTTTCAATGTCCTTAGGAGTAATTTGAACATCCATTCCAAGCTTTTTTAAACCGAATTTATCAAGTTTTTCTGTTAGTACGACGCGACTGTCAGGATTGGGTGCGTGTTCACTAGACGCAATACTTTGACCAACGAAAAAATAATCGCTGTCATATCTCAGATTGCGCATGAACTCCGAAGTGCCGATTTCTTTTTCATTAAGCGGCCTCCGGTGTAGTCTGTCCAACCTGATCACCCCGTTCAAAATCTTATTCTTGCGCGCAAAATCCGGGGAAGGGCTAAGCGCAATCTGGGGTATAATTCGGCGAAGTAAACGCGCGAACTCCCAATTCGGGGAGTTCGAATACAGACGTTTAGTAATGAAGTAGACCCCAAGAGGTAAGCGTAGATGGTCCATAAAACACCGCCCGACCATATCATTCTGATTGCCAAAACGATCATTTTGCGCCTCGTTCAGTTGCAACATGAACCGAGAATTCTCTATTCCGCCCATTGCCAGAATAAATATGTCCGCGCGGATTTCGTAGAAATTTTGGCTATAATCCTGATATCGCGCATGAGCGAAGCGGCCCGTAGCACTGTCTAGCGAAAACTCGGTTAGATTTGCATTCAGAACTACATCGATCGCTTTAGATTCCGATAACGCACTATAATAATAGGTGCCAAAGCGACGAGACTCGCTTCCGAAGACGTTACCGAACTTATGCTCGGAGCTGAATCTCTGTTCGACAATGTCAAGTATGCCGGTGTCATCCAGCGGTGTGCGCCCTCGGTCAAAATTGGTAACTCCTAGTATTTCCGCCGCTTCGGCTTGATAAGGCAGGATGTCATTGAAACCAATGGGCCAGCCGCTAAGGGGTATATCATCGCGTACTTCAAAGTCCGATGGGTCAAGCAGTAAGCACCGCCCGGTCCAATGCCCCGAAGTTCCTCCGAGATATCGTAGCCGTGATATGTCTGTAGACTGAAACTCGAATCCAAGATTATCGCTCTCGTAAATCTCTTGAGATTCAGAAGTAAAGTCCCGCCCGCCGGCTTCCAGCAAAACGACGCGTTTGCCTCCCTCGGCCAGCTTTAACGCCAGCGTAATTCCAGCAGGTCCGGACCCGATCACACAGATATCATACTTGCTTTGGAGCGGCGGCGCACCTGCCTTGGTATCAAATATCATGCACTTCCACTCAAAGCTTTGTCATCATTTTCGTCGAGAAGCCAGCCATCGATCAACACCAGATGCGGTGTGGATACGGCCGGCAAAAGATTGTCCTTAGACCAGAGTATAGCGATCCGCACGGCCGGTGCGGTGGCAAGGATTCCAGTTATGGAAATAATCAGCTGGCGTCGGCTAAATTGTTTCATAGTAATGTCACTTTGATCAAAGTCTCGAGATATTGACCTACAGACAGTGAAAAGTCAAAATTTCACGCCTACATTTATCAGCAGGATTTTTCAGACCGGGATGACAATACACAGTTTTCAGAATTTTCCATCTAAACGGAGTGTCGTGAGAGACCATCAATTCTGTTATTGCTGCTGTCGAACATGGCTGACAAGTATTCTCCGCGCGAGATATATTGATTCAATCGTCGAGACTTATTGAGGTGATGCAATGAACGTTAACGTGTAAGACATTCGTTTCACCAGTTTTGGTATGCGTTTTTCATTGGCACTGGAAAATCCCAAAACAATACCCGAACGCCCCAATGGTTCGACGCAGTAGGCGGATAACGGCAGGCTTTCAATGCCAGCCTCAAGCAAGGCGAGATGTGCCGCTTGGTCATCTACGCCGTTTTTCAGCCAAGCCAGCATATGCATGCCTGCGTCCGTGTGTTGTGGCTCCAGAACGTCGGTGCAATCTTTTGTTAGGCAATCGAACAGGATGTCCCGGCGTGTGCTGTAGATCCGCCGCATTTTCCTGATGTGTTCGACAAACCGGCCATCGTCCATGAAGCGCGACAGGGCTAACTCCACGACTGCGGAAGAGTTTTGGCCGAGAAGATTGCGGGCTTTCGCGAAGGTCTCCACCAATGCGGGTGGCACCACAACGTAGCCAATCCGCATGGCGGCGAACATGGATTTCGAAAACGTACCCACATAGAAAACCCGCCGCTCGCTGTCTAGTGCACTAAGGGCGGGCAGGGGACGGCCCTTGTATCTGAATTCACTGTCGTAATCGTCTTCGATGATCCAAGAGTTATTCTCATGTGCATAGCCAAGCAGCGTTAGCCGCCGGACCAGGCTCATCGTTGTGCCCAAAGGCTGCTGGTGTGAAGGCGTTGTGAAAATCAATGTGGGTCGCGGATGTGTTTTGACAGCAAAGTTCAAGTCCATCCCTTCATCGTCGATTGGCACCGGCGCAATATTTGCCCCCATGATTTTCATGACATCCCGCCCGGCGATATGCCCCGGATTTTCGTACCAAACCGTATCACCTTCGTTCAGCAGTACAAACGCGATGAGTACAAAAGCCTGTTGTGCGCCCGAAGTTATAATAATTTGATCTGGATCGACCTGCATACCGCGGGCATCTGTCAGGTGCCGCGCAATTGACGCCCGAAGTGCGGCACTGCCATTCACTTCGCCATAGCTTAAATTACGCCGCTCGTTGTTTATCGCAGCATCTTGTAGGTATTTATTCCAAATCTTGACGGGAAATTGGTCGAGCGCAGGCACACCGGGGCGAAACGGTTCTGTTTCGCCGTGACGCATGCTGGCCTTGGAAGACATTATCAATCGCGCACGGTCCGAAATTTCGATGGTGGGTGGTTTGATTTTGAGACGTCGGCGTCGTATTCTCGGCGAGGCTTCGAAGTCGAGTCCATCGGATACGAAGGTTCCGGCGCCTGTCTTTGCCGTTGCATACCCCTCCGCAACCAGTTGTTCGTAAACAGACTTCACTGTGATGCGCGATACGCCAAGCTCAGACGCTAAATCGCGGGTCGAGGGCAATTTTTGCCCTGCGGGCAGTGTGCCATCCAAAATCAATCGTCGCATTGAAGCATCTAGTTGCCGATAGATTGGTATACCAGAGTCACGTTCGACGCTGAATCCTTGAAGTAACGCTCCGCTGGGTGATTTTGACATCATAACCTCCAAATGGGCTTATAGAAATCCTTATAATGGGTATATTCGGTACGTCCAATTGAGAATAGCATAATCACAATACTAGGATAGAAAGCGCCGAGATTTTGCGCAAATGGACGAATTGGTGGCATCATGATCAAGATAGAAGACTATGCTTTTCCTAAAGGCCTTCACTTGCTGAAACGTTGGCAAGAAGACGAGGCAGGTGCAAAGCAAGAGATGGCTAATCTCTTTGATGCAACTTTAGCTGGGGAATTTGACAGTAATTTTGCCGTTCTTGCACCGCCTGACAGAGTGAACTCCACGGCATCCGTTCATATGTTGGGATTGGCAGTTCTGCATGATCTCTATGGCGTTGAATCTTGGGATTACTATAATACTGACCCATATCGCTACGTCCGCGCCAATCTGGCTATCAGCCGTCTGTTGGGTGTGAATAAGTACTACAATACGTGGGCATTGTACGCCTTTACTTGCGAACCATTGGGGCAGGTGATGATGTACCCAGACAAGTTTCCACCAGGGGCAGATCCTGATGCGACGTTGATTAACCGCGACAATTGGCACGAACTTGAAACACCGGATTTCACCACGGGCGTTCCCAAGGCCATCGACGACATATTGCGTGCCGTTGAAGATCTGACCGGTATGGCACCGCTGTTGAACATTGCAGCGCCCTATAGCCTTGCTGCTGACATATATGGCCAAGAACCATTGTTGGCAGATGTGGTGAACGATACTGACAATGTGAATGCGCTTCTGGATCATCTAGGTGACAAAGTGCTTGGTCCTTGGATGGATCACCATTTCGAAACCTTTCCGAACGGCTGGGTCGAGCTGTCAGACGCGTCGGGCTCTCCGTTCTTTATCGGGCCGGAAAACTGCAAAAATATGTCGATCCGATCAATCCGGCACATGCTACGGGATAAGCCATATGCCGATCGTGTGTTTGACAACAACTATCGCGGGGATTTTGTATCCGAAGTAAAGAAAAAGGCCCGTTCTTCACGTCGTAAATCTGCGGCGACAGTGGGCGTTCATAAAGTTGGTTTGCTTGAGTTGACGGAGGCTAAGGTCGGCGTCAATCCGGTTTTCATCATGCGACTTGAGGCGGATAAAGTGGATATTTCGTTTTACGAACAGCAGGCCATTCAACGAAACCTCCCCCTAACTTCGGGGATCGGATCGCCCCAGATCGATCGGAACAGCATTGAGGATCTGGACGCCACTAAGGCAGCTTTCACCGAGGAGGCACGATCCTTTGTTCAGGCTGTTAAGCGCGTTTGCGAAAATATTGATTTACCGGATGACAATCACGTAAGCGCGCCTTGGCCAAGCCATATTTATTTTGAAGATGTTAACGGGCAGTCGCAGTTCGAACTTGTCGAAATCATCTTGAACGAAGTCTACCAGTGTGAACCGATAATCCGGCGAAATAAATCGGAGGTATGCAATTGATTATGGTCTAATAATCAGAGGGCTATACGATTTTTTTGGTCCAAAACCAAGACCATTGTGTAATTAATAATGACAATCACCAACAAGTTTGGTCAGCTACCTCAATTGGGGCGGATGTGCATTACCTTCGACGCACATCTTGTTGAAATCAGGCAATTTTTATTAAATTGTAGCGAAACTAGCAGCAAGGCCCTGTAGCGGCGGACTACAGGGCCTTGGTTTACTAGTTACTCGGCTACACTGGTTAATTAAAAACTAGTTCGCAATTCTCGGATAGCGGGCCCCACCGCACTCCGAAATGGTACAATTCACTCAAATACTCGTAACAACTTTTTACTGACGTCGAACACAGGCACCGCTCACACTAAATTTACCGATTCAATTGCAGCGACGCTGCAAAATAATGCAATAAATTTAGCGCAATTAGCGTAAATCGTCACCGCCAAGCACCAATTACTAACTGCCAATCTAAGGTTACTAGGTGATTCGGCAATATCACTTAACAGACATATCCAATTGGATAGGTCCGTAAAATTTATCCGAGATAACAGAGTGGAAACATACGTGTAGGCGATTACGTGCTATCCAAACGCGCTGTTTCCTAACGATGAATTTTCTATAAAATATTTAGGTGACATCAGCGTAAGTCATTGAAACTATGTTATAATACGAAAATTCATCATAATTAATATTAGAATAATCAATGCAAAAATGAATTCGCATACGATACTGAATTTAGTGAAAAAGCGCGACTTTATCGCCTGTGTCAATACATTTGGCAAAATCTAACGTTTTAGTTTAAACTGAGGCGTAATAGTGTTTTGTTTGTGGCGGTACTCTTACGTTAATAGTGTAAACGGCAACTGTTTGTGTAAAGCATTCGGCGCCGTGCACCGCCTCTTTTAATTAGTATACGAGTTTCACCCCGCGACGGGTAAAATAATACTTTCTCGTCGTATCAATCTTAATTCCGCATATTTTTGCGGACTGATATCAATATGTCGTTGTGACTATCAATTAGGAATAACGTAACCCGTGAAAGCTCGGCAGGCAAAGTGTATCTACAATCGTTACCAATATGGGTGGCGAATGCAACATTAACGGGTTGCTCTAATAGTTTCTCAACGCAGAATGTTTAGATTAAAGCTGGAGGCTACCATGCTTACGACTACACTATCCTTTGACAACTTGCACACCAATGGTGATTTGTTCACGAATCTTTTTCGTGCCCGCAAGCGTTCATTCTTCATGGGCACAAAACTGGAACTCCCGGAAACCGACGGGATGGAATATGACCAGTATGACAGTCCGGCGAGCCGTTGGATCGCCGTTCACGAAAATGGTAAAGTTCTTGCTGGCGTGCGATTGACCCCTACAACAGCGGAATGCGGTGTTTATTCGTATATGATCCGTGATGCGCAACGTGGTCTATTGAACACTTTGCCGAGCAACCTGATGGACTATGAGGCCCCGGTCGCCTCGCACATTTGGGAGGCGTCGCGCGTTTTCATTTCGGATGATGTGTCCGAAAGACGCCTCGCCCGCGTACAAGCCAGTCTTGTTGCCGAAATGACGACTGCAGCACGTACTTTGGGAGCATCGCAAATTATCGGATTAATGCCTGCTCAATGGGCTCGTTGGACCGAATACCTTGGCCTAGATGTTGAGGTGGTGGGCCCAGAAATCGAAGTTGACGACACATTAACCAAAGTTGGTGTTTTGAAACTTGCGTTGAGATTACATTAAGCAGGGCGGTACATAACTGCCCACCCTGCCTTGATTTAAGGGACTAGATAAAGTTTCTGGTGGAGGCCATGGCAACAGCTTGCATTGTGGTTTTAGCACCTAATTTTCCTTTGGCGCGTTCAGCGCGACTTTTGACAGTCGGGACAGAAATATCTAGTTCAACNGCAATTTGTTTATAACTNAACCCATCTCTAAGACCTCGTAACGCGTCGAGTTCTTTGTTCGTTAGTCCACATTGGCCAACCACATAATCGACCAGATTGTTAAATTTGTCATCGAGATGGGAAATTTCCTGGTCAGTAAATTCCCTGTCGGGTCTTGAAATCGTCAAGAATGACCGCTTGTTCATNGATTTACGCGAAAACGCAGCNCCATATTTCAGGTTGTGNCTTTGCGCTTCTTTCATGACGCCGCGAATATCTGGCANCCTGATGTCGGACCAGCGTTTATTGCCGTTTTTCGTGACACACCAGATCAATACTGGATCGACAAAAAAGTAGTTCTTTTCTTCGTAAATTTTCTGCCATTCTTCGGAGTACTCGGAATGGAGGTATTCCGGCCCGCGAAAGGTCATATTGAAGGCCATTATGAAGCCGGACTCGCCTAAAAACCTAAGCGAGGAGATTTCTGAATCAAAATTTGGAATTATAGATTTAAGCATTGGATTCCTCTGTCGAGATATTATCTAAAAGTATAAGGTTTTGGGGNAAAAGCAATCGATAAATAAAAAAATAGTATCATAAAGTACAACATCTAATGGTTGTGTCAAGGTACTTTATTGANCTGTAAATGTAAACAATTGGATGGTAAATGCATNCCTAAATCACGTCGCAGCTGAAAGCCAGGAACCTACCGTCTTTGTTACCCGTGATTTTGCCNAATGGTTTNGGGTTGAANCCCATAGTTCTGGCCATTCTAAGGAATGCCGGCGGCCCGAGAAACAGGCACTCATAAGCACCCTCTTCTTTCAAAAACTCGTTGCACTTTTCCAAAATACCGCGCCCGACCCACATGTTGTCGAGCGACGTAAACCTTGTCAGCTCCCATACTTTGGGATCNACGGGGGGAGCTTCAGCGCANATCTCGGGGGGNAATCCNGGNAGNTTTTCGAGATANGCATCTCTAATCATATAAGAATANACNATTTTGCCAAAACTTTGAGCTTGATCTGTTCNAACCAANCGCGCACCGCCGATCACTTTGTCATCTTCATGCGCAATAATATAAACAGAGGTCAGGGTATCATATTGCTCGAACTCCATGGAGTCGGCATGAAAGAGCGGCCAATCCATTTTGTCCACAAACACTTCTTTGCGAAGAAAAAGGAAATTCTTAACTAAATGCCAATGAATGATATCGGCGGGAAATCTTAAAACTGCAATCTTCATATAGGTTCCTACGTTTATCCTAGTCTAACCTAAATATGGCTAAGTTACTATGATTACGTTGAAATATGGGCAACCAATTTCGAGAATATCATCCGGCGAGTCGCACTTTTGGGGTATCAGGGTGCCAATCGCCATTCGAGATTTCGCGAAGCGTTACGACGTCGAGGATAGATACAACCGAAAGGNTTTCAAACTCGATGATGCCGCGATTCTTCAAATCNTTGAAACATCGACTAACGGTTTCTGGTTGCACACCGATATATTCAGCTAAATCCACGCGGCGCACCGGGATTTTGGCAATGGTGGTGCCTTTCGCCGTGCTGAACTCGCGATGATTGCATTCAATTATAAACGAGGCCAACTTCTCTAAAGCCTGCTTTTTCGACAAGTCCACGGAATGATCTATGGCACGGAAAGTTTGTTCACGCAGGTTTTCCAAAATGCTGCTTTGGGCGTTCGAGTTGGTTGAAANGACNCGCTCGAATACTTCGGGTGAAAGTTTNCAAATCNGCGAATTACCCAGTGAAATAAGGTTGCAACGGTTACGATTCGAGATGCCCCGGAGGTCGATAATATCACCCTGCATGTATAGTGCCGCGATAGATTTGCGCCCGTCTGCCATAAGATGTTGCAAACTCAATACACCCGAAGAAACGGCAACAATAGGCCATTGCATTAACGCTTCGTCAGATAGAGAATCNCCTCGTTTCATGCTTATGGCGTGAGATTTCCCGTTAAGTTGAACAAGTTCNTCGGGGGTTAAACTGGCGCAAAAGTTTTCTGGTTCGCAATGCAGGTTGCAATTTTTGCAGGTATTTGGNGTNGATGACGGCATTACGATGTCCTTGTNCGGTTTGAATNATATTGCTGCTCGNTGCACTATATATNGGCCGNTCNATCACNGCTTGATCTATATCAACAGATTGGAAAGTGCCGTAAGCTGNANCGGAAGTATTCAACAACACCGCTCAATAGACGGAACAGGAAGCGGACCTCGTTTAGGTCGCGACCATTTCGAGTGCCTCAAGCGGTGGACGCTCCAACCGTTCAAGTAATTCCCAAACAGTTTTTCGGCATTGGGCAGAGGGATTTTTCTGGAGAAACTCCAAAGACAAATCGGGCTGACGCAACACAATTCGACGCCAGTCATGTACAATCAACGTTCGTAATACGGCGGTCTCGGTGATCGTCGGCGCGTACCCGTCGTTCAATGCGCGTTCCACGGTGACCAGCATTCCTATCAGTCTGGAATATTCACCAACACTCGCCTCATCTGCGATCGCAGATTGCAGCCATTCTGGGATGGATAGCAAATCGCCCTCAAGTGTTAGAAAATCCGAGGTATCAAGCAGTACCGTGCGATCACCAATATACACACCTGATAAAATCTTTCTATATCCGCGTATTACGAGAGTTTTTTCATCCACCGACGCATCAGGATTGGTAATAATAATGCGCCAAGATTCGGGCGGAGTAGCTGTCCGGGCATATATTTTCGGGCTGGCAATCACACTCTGGATTAGACCATATTCGGAAAGGCGATGTTTGCTGGTCCGCCCGGATTTCTCCGTGATAATCCACCCGTCGTAGCGCAGTCGATGCAGCGCCACACGCATTGCTTGGGGTTTGATACCGATAAGTTGCGTAAGCGAAGACAATAACGGTCCGCTAATTTTATCATTCGGGTTTTGCGCCAAGTCGCCAAAAATGGTGACAAGAATTGACCACGTGCGGCTGCTTCCACTGCTTGTCAGCTCTTGTACAATATTTTCGAAATGGTGCCGCGAAGTATCCGTCATTCACGGTTTATAACGCGTGCACAACAGCAGCGCTATATCAATACTCGTTCATGGTCAGCAACTCGTACTCCGCCACCAGATCATCATCCTGATTAGTTAACGTCACATGCCACCGCACCTCGCCATAATCATCATTGCGCCGTGTCTTTTTCTTGACCGTAAGGCGGACTTTGATGTTGTCTCCCGCCACAGCTGGTTTCATGAAGCGAAGGTTTTCCAGCCCAGTGTTGGCCAAAACTGGCCCGGGGTTGGGTTCGACGAACAGACCGGCAGCAAAGGACAACAGCAAATATCCATGCGCTACGCGACCCGGGAAAAACGGATTGGCGGCAGCGGCTTCGTCGTTCATGTGGGCGTAGAAGTTATCCCCCGTGAAGGCTGCAAAATGTTCGATATCGTCAAGCGTGATTTCACGCGCGGCGGTGTTGATCGTCTCGCCGATTTCAAGTTCGGTGAAGGTGCGTGTGAACGGATGTGTCGGGGCTCGAACCTCGGTTGCGCCACTGACCCATTGTTGCCCGATCGCCATCAGAATATCGGGGCTGCCCTGGATTGCGGTGCGCTGCATATAATGCATGACGCCGCGAATACCGCCCATCTCCTCGCCGCCACCAGCGCGGCCGGGGCCACCGTGAACCATGTGAGGAAGGGGTGATCCGTGGCCCGTACTTTCCTTCATGGAATCGCGATTATTGAAATAAAGCCGCCCGTGATATGCCCCAGCCCCAAGCACCACGTTGCGCGCAACATCCACATCGCGCGTGATGACCGAGGCCACAAGGCTGCCTTGCCCACGATTAATAAGTTCAATGGCATGGCCCAGATCGCGATACCCCATGATGGTCGAAACAGGCCCAAACGCCTCCGTATCGTGGACCCGTTGGGCCGTATCGGGGGCTTCACAGTGGAACAGCATAGGGGGCACAAACGCGCCCTTATTAGCATCCGCATTCAGTGTTTCAAAGTTATCAGGGTCCCCGAAAACACGCGTGGCTTCGGTGCCAATAATCGCGGCTTGCGCCAAAACATCCGCCTTTTGCGCCGTGGAAACCAGCGCGCCCATGCGGACGTTCGGGTCGCGTGGGTTGCCGACAATTGTTTTGGTAAGTCGGGCAGAAAGCGCCTTGATCACCGCTTCAACCTGATCTTCCGGTGCCATTATTCGGCGAATAGCGGTGCATTTCTGCCCCGCTTTCGTGGTCATCTCGCGCTGAACCTCTTTCACGAACAGATCGAATTCGGGCGTGCCAGGAACCGCATCCGGCCCTAGAATGGAGGCGTTTAAGCTGTCCTGCTCCGCGACAAACCGCACTGAATTTTCAAGGATGTTCGGCGCTGAGCGAAGTGCAAGCGCCGTTCTGGCAGACCCAGTAAAACTGACAACATCCTGCATGTCGAGGCGATCCAGAAGGTCACCCGTTCCACCCGAAATTAGCTGCACCGCGCCCGCAGGTAAAATGCCGCTGTCGATCATGATACGTACACACGCCTCAGTCACATAACAGCTTGAAGTCGCGGGTTTAACGATCGCCGGAACACCCGCTAAAAGCGTTGGCGCCAGCTTTTCCAACATCCCCCAAACCGGAAAGTTGAAAGCGTTGATATGCACCGCAACCCCTTGCAAGGAAGTGCAAACATGTTGCCCTAAAAATGTGCCATTACGCGATAATTGCTCGACTTCACCATCAAGATAGATATGTGCATCCGGCATTTCCCGCCGACCCTTGGAGGCGAAAACAAACATCGTTCCGATCCCCCCATCGATATCAATCAGGTGGTCAGACTGGGTCGCGCCAGTGTCGAAACTGATGTCGTAAAGCGCTTGTTTGTGCCGCGAAATATGCGCGGCCAAAGCCTTCAGCATTCGCGCGCGATCATGAAACGTCATCGCGCGGAGCGCAGGTCCACCAACAATTCGCCCATAGTCCAGCATCCCCTGAACATCGAGGGCATCATTGCCCGCCTCGGCAATCACAACGCCCGTAATCGCACTTGAAATGGAGCGCGCTCCAGCCCCGGGCGAAATCCACGCACCGGCTGCAAAACTGCTGATTTTTTGAATAGTCATTCGGTTTTTCCCGTCGTTTCTGCGTAATGCATCGGCCCGCCGCGCCAACGCGGGAAGCCATAGCCGTTGATTTGCACCGTATCCACATCGGCGTTTCGTTCTGCGATTCCCTCGGCGACAATGCTTGTGCCCTCACGTGCCAGCACAGCCAACAGGCGCTCTGATATCTGTTCAGCTGTGAAGTTTTGACGGGGCATTTCGTTTTCCGCAGAATAGGAAATGATCAGGCTTTCGACAGCTTCATCGCGAATAGGTGTACGATTTACATCCTGATATTTATACCAACCTAAACCAGTGCGCTGGCCAAGTCGCCCTTGTTCGCAAAGCTGGTCCGCTATGCCAATATACCGCTCGGCCGGGTCGCGAACTTGCCGTTTCCGGTTGGCCCAGGCAATTTGAAGGCCCGTGAGGTCTTGTAGTTCATACGGCCCCATCG
>JAESQH010000155.1 GCA_016765235.1 Paracoccaceae bacterium | reverse complement strand
TCGCCCCGTCAATCGTGATGCTATTGTCGTCCCACATCACAATCATCTTGCCCAAACCCATGTGGCCGGCCAAGTCGATCGCTTCGTGGCTGATGCCCTCCATCAGACAACCATCGCCGGAGATAACATAAGTCCAGTGATCAACCATATCATCGCCAAACCGTGCGTTTTGCATACGCTCGGCCAAAGCCATTCCAACAGCCGTTGCAATACCCTGACCAAGCGGGCCAGTCGTGGTTTCGATGCCGTCCGCATGGCCATATTCAGGGTGGCCCGCCGTGCGATACCCAAGCTGGCGGAAATTGCGGATTTGACCCATGTCCATATCCGCGAAGCCCAACAAGTGGTGCATGCTATAAAGCAACATCGGACCATGACCCGCAGACAAAACAAAGCGATCACGATCGGCCCATTTTGGCGTGGATGGGTCAATGTTCATAAAGCGGTTAAACAACACCGCTGCTACATCTGCCATGCCCATCGGCATACCGGGGTGGCCGGAATTTGCCGCTTGAACTGCGTCCATTGCAAGGGTGCGAATGGCGTTGGCCATATTTGTTTCATTGGTCATATCAATCACTCCTTAAGCACGACGGGAATTATCGGCGAGACGTAAAATCAGCGGCGTCAATATCAGTTGCATCGCCAAGTCCATTTTGCCACCCGGCACAACGATGGAATTCGCGCGGCTCATCCACGAGCCTTCGATCATGTTGATCAGGTACGGAAAATCGATACCGCGCGGGTTAGTGAAGCGAATAACCACGAGGCTTTCGTCCAAGGTCGGGATCGAGCGAGAGATGAACGGGTTCGACGTATCAACCACCGGCACACGCTGGAAATTGATGTCGGTTTGGCTGAACTGTGGCGTGATACATTTCACGTAGGCGTCCATGCGGCGCAGGATCACATCGGTGATCGCCTCGGTCGAATATCCGCGAACGTCACGGTCACGGTGCATTTTCTGGATCCATTCCAGATTGATAACCGGCACAACACCAACTTTCAGATCGGCATATTTGGCAACATTGATGTCCCCCGCATTCACAGCTCCGTGCAAGCCTTCATAAAACAACAGGTCGGAGCCTTCTTCAAACGGCCCCCATTCAGTGAATTCCCCCGAAGGCGTGCCCAAAGCTTTGGCCTCTTCGTCCGAATGAACGTAATACCGTGTTTTACCCTGTCCAGTTTCGCCGTATTCACGAAATACGCGTTCAAGATCGCCCAGTTCGTTGGCTTCTAGGCTGAAGTGGCTAAACGAGTGGTCGCCAGCGGCAAGGCGTTTGTCCAACTCGGCTTTCATGTCAGCGCGGTTATACCGGTGAAACGCGTCGCCCTCGATAGAGACCGCCTGGATACCTTCGCGGCGAAAAATTTGGTCAAATGTTGCTTTAACCGTCGATGTGCCCGCGCCGGAAGAACCAGTAACGGAGATGATTGGATGCTTGGTGCTCATGTCATAAGGTCCTTAATTAGCCGCGGAAGAGACCGCGTTTCCCGAATAGGGCCGAGGTCTCGTTTTCTGGAAGGTCATAGTAGGTCGTAACTTTTTCCACTTTGCTGGCAGAGCCGAAAACAAAGGGGGTGCGCCCGTGCAACTCACTGGCTTGCTGGTCGAGGATCGGGTCGATCCCGTCGGTCGCTTTGCCGCCCGCCTGTTCAATCAAAAACGCAATCGGCGCGCATTCATAGATCATCCGTAAACGACCACGCTTATATCCTTCGCGGGCATCACCGGGATAAAGAAAAATGCCGCCCCGTGACAAAATCCTGTGCGTTTCGGCAACCAAAGAGGCAATCCAACGCATATTAAATTCGCGGCCACGGGGGCCTTCGGTGCCGTCGACCATATCGTCGATATAAGCACGAACGGGGCGCGGCCAGTGGCGATAGTTTGAAGCATTAATCGCAAACTCGGACGATTCAACGGGAATTTCGATGCGCCGTTTAACCAGCAAGAACTGGCGGGTGCGGGTATCGAGCGTGAACTGCATCGTTCCGTCACCAAAAGTGACTACCAGCCCGCCCTGAGGCCCGAAAATAAAATACCCTCCGGCAATCTGATCCCGCGCCGGACGCAGAAAGCTGGCATCTTTATCATCAACCGCCGGGAAAATCGAAAATATCATGCCGATGGAAACATTAACGTCGATATTCGAAGACCCGTCCAACGGATCAATCGCAAGTGCCAGATCGCCAGCGCCGTTCATTTCGACTACTTCGTCTTGTTCCTCGGACGCATACCAGCGCACCTGCGTATCCTTCAGCGCGACCATGTAAGCATCGTCCGCAATCAGATCGAGCGCCTTTTGGCCGTCCCCCCCAAGGTTCGTTCCAACCGCCGCCGCCAAATCGCCAGCCAGCGGACCATCAGAGATTGTCTGGGCAAGTTTTTCGGACACATCCGCCAGTGCCAACATCACAGGCATTAGCTTAGCGGGAATGTCTGCCATATTCTTTAGCGAGGTATGCTCGGCCATTTAGATAGGTCTCCGGTCATATTAAGTTAAGCTAGTGTTTGGCAGAGAAATTTAAAAAGAAAATTGAATATTTTCTATTCTGTGTTAAATTATTTTTATGACACAGATGAATGCGATAACTTTGAAACAGCTCCGGGCGCTGGCCGCAGTCGATGTTCGCGGCTCCGTCACAGCGGCGGCGGACATGCTGAACCTTACTGTCCCTGCGGTCTCGACTCAGTTGAAGCATCTAGAGGCCAACATGGGGGCGAAACTGTTGGTTCGCTCCAGTGATGGCAATGGGTCTATCACGCGACAAGGCCGGCAAGTGTTGACAACGATCGCGCAAATAGAGTCCGCGCTGGATAACTGTGCAAAAACAATCGACTCCATAAATTCAGGCAAATCAGGATTGGTGACATTGGGCGTTGTCAGCACCGGAAAATACTATGCCCCGTCCCTCGTTGCTTTGGCCAAAAAGCAGTTACCTGACATCCGCGTGGATCTGACAATCGGCAACCGGCAGCGCATCATTTCCGCCCTTGAAGACCGATCAATCGACCTTGCGATTATGGGCCGTCCACCACGCTATCCGGCGGTGGAATCGGTGGCGCTCGGCGGCCATCCACACATCCTTATCGCAAGGCCGGATCACCCGCTTATAACCACCCGCGACATATCGCCCGAACGCCTACTATCCGAGACATTCATCATGCGCGAAGCAGGTTCAGGCACCCGAATCCTTATGGAACGGTTTCTGGATCGTGTCGGCGAAGGCCGCACGTATGACCAAATCGAATTTAACACCAACGAAACGATCAAGCAGGCCGTAATCGCCGGACTAGGCATCGCGTTGATTTCGGCGCACACGGTCATGGACGCACTTGCCAGCGGACGGATTGACACAATCAATATGCCGGGTTTACCGATAATTCGGCAATGGTACCTGGTTCGGTCAATCAACGCCGGCTTCCCGCCTGTTACCGAGAAAGTTTTGGATTTCATAGTCGCACAAAAAGGCAGCTTCCTACCGCATTTACCTTAGAAAGTGTCGTTGAATTTGTTGACCATGCGAAAGATTTACCCGACAGTTCGCGTGCAATCGCATAGGAGGCTCCGTTGAACCCAGATTATATCATTGTCGGCAGTGGATCCGCCGGTTCCGCAATGGCCTACCGACTTTCCGAAGACGGTCAGTACAACGTTTTGGTGATCGAGTTTGGTGGAACCGACATCGGCCCATTGATCCAGATGCCTGCCGCACTTTCTTATCCGATGAACATGAAAACCTATGATTGGGGCTATAGTTCGGAACCCGAACCCCATCTTGACGGGCGCTCGTTAGTGACACCGCGCGGTAAGGTTATCGGTGGGTCTTCGTCGATCAACGGTATGGTTTATGTACGCGGGCACGCCAAGGATTACGCTTATTGGGAGGAACAGGGGGCCAAAGGTTGGGGATACGGTGACGTATTGCCATATTTCAAACGTATGGAAAGCTGGCACGATGGTGGCCACGGCGGCGATCCCACGTGGCGTGGAACAGATGGCCCGCTGCATGTAACTCGTGGTCCCCGCGCAAACCCGTTGTTCCAAGCGTTCGTCGATGCAGGCCAACAGGCCGGATATGAGGTTACCGACGATTATAACGGAGAAAAGCAGGAGGGCTTCGGCCCGATGGAACAAACCGTTTGGAAAGGCCGCCGCTGGTCTGCCGCGAATGCTTACCTGAAGCCGGCTTTGAAACGCCCGAATGTTGATTTGAAACGTGGGCTGGTGCGTAAAGTCGTGATTGAGGATGGCCGCGCCGTCGGGGTCGAAGTTGAATTCAACGGCAAGATCGAAGTTATCCGCGCCAACCGCGAAGTGGTCTTGGCGGCTGGGTCGATCAACTCGCCCAAGATTTTATTGTTGTCGGGTGTTGGTCCTGCGGCTGAATTAGCCGAGCATGGCATTGATCTGGTCGCTGATCGCGCCGGTGTCGGTCAAAACCTTCAAGACCATTTGGAACTGTATATACAGCAGGCCTGCATCCAGCCAATTACGCTTTTCAAACATTGGAACTTGTTTTCCAAGGCTTTGATCGGCGCACAGTGGCTGTTTACCAAAACAGGCCTCGGGGCATCTAACCAGTTTGAATCCGCTGCATTTATTCGTTCCAAAGCAGGCGTTGAATACCCCGACATCCAATATCACTTCCTACCCATCGCCGTACGATACGACGGACAAGCCGCCGCCGAGGGGCACGGCTATCAAGCTCATGTCGGGCCAATGCGATCAGCCTCGCGCGGGGCCGTGACGTTGCGGTCGGCCGATCCACTTGACCCACCGAAAATCCTGTTCAATTACATGAGCAAGCCGCAAGATTGGGAAGATTTCCGAAACTGCATCCGCCTAACCCGCGAGATTTTCGGCCAAGAGGCCTTCGCGCCCTACGCGGGCAAAGAAATCCAGCCCGGATCTGACGTGCAAACCGACGATGAATTGGATGATTTCATACGCGAACACGCCGAAAGCGCGTTCCACCCTTGCGGAACTGCCAGAATGGGTCGCGCTGATGACCCGATGGCCGTTGTAGATCACGAGTGCCGCGTGATTGGGGTCGAAGGATTGCGGTTGGCCGATAGCTCGATTTTCCCGCGGATACCGAACGGTAACCTGAATGGCCCGTCGATCATGGTTGGGGAAAAGGCCAGCGATCACATTTTGGGTAAAGCTCNACTGCCAAAATCGAATGCCGAGCCGTGGATAAGCCCGCGTTGGGAAGAATCGCAGCGGTAGGTTTGTGCGTTATGGCTCCTGCACAATTTCCAACAATGTCGGGAATGCATACATCCCCGAGGCTCTTCCCATTGGGGGAATTAGGGTTTTCAATAGCCCTGCCTCCAGCAGTTTGTTTGTAAATGTATTTGCCACGGCGCTCGGAATTCCTGCATTTCGCTTGAAGCGATTGTTTCGGAAAATCGGATTTTCGAAAATGTAATTCAGTGCGTCAGAGGACCACCGTGACCGCAAAGTGTCGCGGAAAACCTCGTGCATTTCGTCGAAGTGTTGCTGTATCTGGCCGACTACCTCGATATTTCTGTTGGCCTGGTGGTGGAGTGCCTTGAAAAAGAACTCCGCCCAACCTGTCCAGTCGCCTTCCTCGGATACCGCACGAAGGCGGGTTATATATTCGTCTTTGTTGCGCTCGAAGTAGTCGCTGACAAAGAAATGCGGGGCGCTTAGTGTTTTAGATTCCCATAGCATTAAGGTGATCAACATGCGCCCCAACCGCCCGTTTCCGTCCTCAAACGGATGCAGTGCCTCAAATTCTGCGTGTGCAAGCGCAGCCTTCATAAGCGGGTGCATTTCGCTGTTTCGGATAAAATCAATAAGTGAAACCATGCCTGCGGGAAGGTGCTCGGGGGAAATCGGGATGAAATCTATACTACGCCGTATTCTGTCACCGATGTAATTCTGGTTAACCTTATATTCACCCGGTCGCTTTTCGACCCCTCGGCCAAAACTTAACAAAGTCTTATGCGCGGCCTTAATGATGTGTTCAGATATTGCATACCCGTCACTGATCTGCTGCTCGGCCTGCCTTAAAGCCCGCGCATACAAAGCCACTTCCAACGTATCATTTCTGGTGGTGGTTTGTTCTTGGGGGTCATCAGCATCGGCCTCAAGCCTCAGAACCTCCTCCAACGTCGAGATCGTGCCCTCCATCCTTGAAGAAACCACCGCATCCCGCGCCCTTAGCGGAGCCAAAAGCAATTCGCTGTTGGGCATGCTGCGAAGCAAGGTGTCGTAGCGGGTCAAAACCGTTAGTGCATCCGATAATGGCATTAGAAGCCGATTGAGGTCGGGCTGTTCAGGCGGGAACCCCCCGTAGTGGTAGGTGGCAGCGCCAGACGCATCATATATTGTGTTGTGTATCTTTATTTCGGTTTTATCTATCATAAAAGTGTTTGTGACACATAAAACGATCACAAACAAGGTTGTTGTCGTTATTTCAAGATAAAGCGACCACAACGTGTTTTGTGATCGACCTACTGTCCACAAATCCAGTTGTGGTCGTTATTCAGCAAAACTCCTAACACAAAAAAAGCCCCGACGTTTCCATCGAGGCTTTTCTATATTCTCAAACGGAGGGGTTAGCCTTCGTTGTTAATCTCTTCGCCAGTTTCCTGATCGACAACTTTCATCGATAGGCGAACTTTGCCGCGATCATCGAAGCCCATTAACTTAACCTTAACTTCCTGACCTTCAGTCAGAATGTCTTTCGGGTGGTTAACGCGCTCGTTNGCAAGCTGGCTNACGTGNACAAGGCCGTCNCGTTTGCCGAAGAAGTTAACGAATGCACCGAAGTCCATNAGTTTCACAACTTTACCGGTGTAGATTTTGCCAGCTTCAGGAACCGCAACAATCTCGTTGATCATCGCCATGGCTTTCTCGATGCTTTCAGCGTTAGCCGAAGCGATCTTGATNACGCCGTCGTCGTTGATGTCAACTTTAGCACCGGAAACTTCAACGATTTCGCGGATCACTTTACCACCGGAACCGATCACTTCGCGGATTTTGTCCGCAGGAACGTTCATGGTTTCAATGCGAGGCGCGTGGATCGAGAAATCACCAGCACCGGAAAGTGCTTTGTCCATTTCAGCAAGGATCGTCATCCGGCCAGCTTTAGCCTGATCAAGTGCTTTTTCCATGATGTCGGCAGTGATACCGGCAACTTTGATGTCCATCTGAAGCGACGTAATACCAGCTGCAGTACCTGCAACTTTGAAGTCCATGTCGCCGAGGTGATCTTCGTCNCCNAGGATGTCNGNCAGGATNGCATAGTCGNCNCNGTCTTCNAGNATCANNCCCATNGCAACNCCGGCNACNGNNGNTTTCANNGGNACNCCNGCNTCCATCATCGANAGCGANCCGCCACANACNGANGCCATNGAAGANGAGCCGTTNGATTCNGTGATCTCNGAAACAAGACGCACAGTGTACGGGAAGTCGGTTGCCGCAGGCAGAACAGCCTGAAGCGCGCGCCATGCCAGTTTACCGTGACCGATTTCGCGACGGCCAGGGCCCATCATGCGGCCAGCTTCGCCAACCGAATATGAAGGAAAGTTATAGTGCAGCATGAAGTTGGAACGGTATGTGCCAGTCAATGCGTCGATCATCTGTTCATCGTCGCCAGTACCAAGCGTGGTAACAACCAAGCCCTGTGTCTCGCCACGTGTGAACAACGCCGAGCCGTGTGTCCGTGGCAGAATGCCAACTTCGGAAACGATCTGGCGAACTGTTGTCAGGTCACGGCCATCGATACGCTTGCCGGTTTTGATAACGTCACCACGAACAACTGCGCTTTCCAGTTTCTTGAAGCAGTTGCCAAGTTGGTCGTCGCCGCGATCTTCTTCCGAAAGGGCTTCTTTGATAGTGTTGCGGGCTGCAGAAATCGCTGTTGTGCGTTCTTGCTTGTCCGTGATTGCAAATGCGGCACGAACAGCCACTTCACCAACTTTTTCGACCTTCGCGTAAAGCTCGGAATAATCAGCAGGCTGGAAGTCGAACATGTCTTTTGCAGCGTCTTCGGCAAGATCAATGATCATGTCGATTACTGGCTGCATTGCGTCATGGCCAAACTTAACCGCGCCAAGCATTTCAGCTTCGGACAGCTCGTATGCTTCGGATTCAACCATCATCACGGCGTCTTTAGTACCGGCAATGATCAAGTCCAAACGCTGCTCTGGATTTTCACGCAATTTATGCATGTCATCGCAAGATGGGTTCAATGTGTATTCACCATCAACGAAACCAACGCGGGCACAACCGATTGGGCCACGGAATGGCGCGCCGGAAAGTGTTAGCGCAGCAGAAGCGGCGATCATTGCAACGACGTCTGGATCATTTTCCAGATCGTGCGAAAGAACTGTACAGATAACCTGAGTTTCGTGCTTGAAGCCCGGTACGAACAATGGGCGGATCGGACGGTCGATCAGACGAGAAGTCAGAGTCTCTTTTTCAGTAGGACGTGCTTCGCGTTTGAAGAAGCCACCCGGGATTTTACCGGCGGCGTAATATTTCTCTTGGTAATGCACTGTCAGCGGGAAGAAATCGAAGCCAACCTTCGGTTTCTTTTCGAACACTACAGCACATAGAACGCTGGTTTCACCCAAAGTGGCGATAACACATGCGTCTGCTTGACGGGCAATTTTGCCTGTCTCAAGGGTAAGCGTCTCGCCGCCCCATTCGATTGATTGTTTAAATTCTTTGAACATTTTCATTTTCCTAACTGCGGTTCATCCCCCATGGACGAAACCCGCGATGTGGCCGATGCCACGTGCCCATATCATATAGGCGTAACGCAAAACGCGCCCGTGAAGGCGCGCTTTGGTATTCTTAGCGGCGAAT
>JAESQH010000009.1 GCA_016765235.1 Paracoccaceae bacterium | reverse complement strand
TGCAAACCCTACGCTGGATTGGCTCGCGTGAACTGAACACCACCCCCAAAACCGCCCCGATTGTATTCACCAAAGGCGCATTGACGGACCACAACGGCATCCCGCTCCCGCAACAAGACCTGACCGTTTCCCCCCAACACCGCATGCAAATCACCAACTGGCGCGCCGAGGTCCTGTTCGCAGAACCCTCCGTTCTGATAGCCGCCAAACATCTGGTCAACGGCGACACGATCTACGTCAGCCCGACCACCACCGTCGAGTATTTCCACATCCTCTTTGACAAACACGAGATCGTATTCGCCAACGGCTGCCCAAGCGAAAGATTCCACCCCGGCGAACAGGGCTTCGGCAAAATGCCCGAAGAAACCCGCAACGAAATCTACACCCTCTTCCCCGAGCTACGCACAAACATCGCCGCCTATGGCACGCTAACCCAACCCGCCCTAAAAGCCTTCGAAGCCCGCGCATTACTGGGCGGGTGAACCGAGGAGCTGCAATCGAATCCCACAACTGCAAATCTGCGGCTGCACCACCCACTGGATGGCGACGGACGGCTCTCGCTACGCCGTAAACTGCCAACTGGCGAGTGAGGCGGACATGGCGAAAATCAGAGTCCGCCGGTTTGATGGAGCAAATACTTGGGAGTTTTTGGATTAGCGCCACGACTGCACCAAATTTTTCACAAGAACAGCAACGCAGGCAGATATTCTCAAGTAGAGTTAATCGTTCAATACCGCAGCAACTTCTGCAGCGTTTAAAGCATTATGCGAGCCGACCGCGACCTGAATTCTAGCTCTAACAGCAGGCAGCAATGGCCCACATTGCCTGTCGTTATCACTTTTACAGTCATTAAGCTGATCAGAATGAAATTTTTGAATCGTCGTTGTATCAACATATGAAGTTCGATTCAGAAATACAGCTTCATAGCTCTCAATTGAAACAGCCAATTCACGTGATTTCCTAAACTCTGGCTTTTCAGAATTAATAAAATAAAACCAATTTCTTTCTGGGCAAATACAAATACAATACTTGTCGTGCGGCGTACGCAGATCATCGCAATAAATGCGAACAACGTCCCATTTTTGCAAAGTTATACTCCGTAAGTAGCCTTTTCGGCGAGTTGAGATGAAGCCAAATCGACATTGGAAAACTCATTCATCCATAACAAAATATCAATTTCGTTAGCGTTTCCACTTTTGTTCCAAGCTTCGTTGTAAGCACTATCTTCATGTGAAATTTCACGTAGCTGCCCAAAGGTGAGTTTTCCATATTTATTAATGGAATCTTTCAGGTACTCAACATCGCTCCCCGATAAATGTTTTAGATCGGACGCGTTTCGCGAAGTTACATGTTGTAAATTATTTTCATTTCTAACTTCCACTTTTGAATTCAGTTCACGGACTACTTCATCAGGGGAATCGGTTCCCGGTCGCAGTAAATCTCTAATTGCCGACGGAACAGGCCCATGTTCCATTGCGACATACTTATCGCCAGTAATTGGACGTCCAAAATCAAGCAGATGCTCTCTATCAGCAAAAAACAATATTTTGCCTAGATAATACTGGGTAACATTTGGAAGTTCGCGAGCTATTAGATCAATAGCGTCGATTACTTTCATATGGTTTAGTTTATATCTAACCATTTTCTCCTCATGACCTTCTTTATGGTCTTATAGTTTCTATAGGTTAAGTACTGATTAATTGCAAATTTTCAAGATTATTCAAGCTAACAGTCCTAAACCTTAACGCCGCCACCCACAAAAACGTACATACGCGTTGTGTACGGGTTGTGTACGCGTTGTGCACACGAAAAATCGCGGTTTTTGGGCCGCGTTAACTATTTCAAATCAGGAATTTCGGGTGCTTGGTAAAAACCCTCTAAACCAGCCGTTCAGACGCGAATAAATCCATCAAATCCGCCTGAGGCCGCGCGCCGATATGGCCGATGATTTCACCCGCCGCAACACAGCCCATGCGCCCGCATGTCAGGGTGTCTCGACCCGTCGTCAAACCGTACAAAAACCCCGCAGCAAACAGGTCTCCAGCACCAGTAGCATCCTCGACATGCAGGGCAGCGGCGGGGGCGTGAACCTCCTCGCCGTTTTGCACAACATACGCGCCGCGCTCACCAACCGTGCAGGCCAGAATGTCCACATCCACCGCGCCCAACGTCATAGCAACTGACAGGTCATCTGTTTGATATAACGACATTAATTCATGTTCATTACAAAAAAGAAGGTCCACATCAGCGCGGATCATTTCAAGGAATGCATCGCGGTGACGCCCCACACAAAACGGGTCCGAAAGCGTGATTGAAACCCGTCCACCAGCCCCCTTGCAAGCCGTAATCGCCTTGGCAAAAGCCGCATGACTTTCCGGCCCGTCGAAGCGATACCCCTCAAGGTAAATCCACTCCGCATTCGCCATAATATTAACGTCAATATCGTCCGGCGACAGGAACTCCGAAACCCCTAGATAAGTATTCATAGACCGCTCGCCATCAGGCGTAACCAACACCATACAACGCCCCGTTTCAGCCGGATGATCAGACGCCGCCAAAGGCGTATCAAAATCCGCCCCTTGCGCCTTGATATCATGAGAGAAAATCCCACCGAGCTGGTCGTCTTTAACCTTAGAAACATACGCCGTCCGCATCCCCAAAGCCGCCAATCCAGCAATAGTATTCGCCGCCGACCCACCCGAGATTTCCATAGCCGGACCCATAACACCATACAGCTCAGCCGCACGATCCGTATCGATCAGNTGCATGATGCCTTTCTCAACACCATGCTCGGTCAAAAAAGCGTCATCCACATGCGCAAGGATATCCACCATCGCATTACCGATGCCAACGACTTGGTACTTTTTCATATTGTCTTATCCTCGGAATCGCACAGATCGGCGATGATACAATTGGCACAAACAGGCTTGCGGGCTTTGCATATATACCGCCCGTGCAAAATCATCCAGTGGTGCGCGTGATGTTGATATTCAGCCGGAATATGGTCCTCGACCGCGCGTTCAACGGCCACGACATCCTTGCCAACAGCTACACCCGTGCGATTGCCAAACCGGAATATATGCGTGTCCACGGCCTGCGCCGGTTGATGAAACCACATGTTCAGCACGACGTTAGCTGTCTTGCGGCCCACCCCCGGCAGGCTTTCCAAGGCGGCACGCGACGACGGAACCTCACTGTCGTAAACATCCACCAAACGCTGGCTCAACTTGATGACATTCTTGGCTTTATTGCGAAACAGGCCGATGGTTTTGATATGCTCGATCAAGCCTTCCTCGCCCAGCTCCAGCATCTTTTCCGGCGTGTCTGCCACCTTGAACAACTCCGCCGTTGCGCGGTTCACGCCAATATCAGTCGCTTGCGCCGACAGTGCTACAGCCACCACCAAAGTGAACGCATTCACATGATCCAACTCGCCTTTCGGCTCAGGCTCGCTAGCCTGAAAACGCCGAAAAATCTCGGAGATGGTTTTATAGTCAAGCTGGGTGGTCATAGCGTCCCTGNNAAAGCGCAAGATTCGGGTGGAGTTCTAGCGNCTTTGCGNTACCTTGGCTATGNAATTCACGAAGGAACNACGATGAACAACCTAAGCGATAAAGACCCTTATCACTACGCCGTAATCGCCCGCGCNATCGCNTTCATCGGGGACCGCGTCGCCGATCAACCATCGCTTGANGAAACNGCGGCGGCGGTCGGCCTTTCACCTGCGCATTTNCANCGTGTGTTCAGCCNGTGGGCNGGNGTTAGCCCNAAACGGTATCAACANTACTTGACGNTGGACCANGCNAAAGACCTGCTCGACAATCACTTCACNGTGCTGGATGTCTCGCANGAAACNGGGTTATCCGGTTCCAGCCGCCTGCATGATTTGTTTGTGAAATGGGAGGCAATGTCGCCCGGCGAATATGCCCGCAAAGGCGAAGGATTAACGATCAATTTCGGCTGGTTCGACAGCCCGTTTGGCGAAGTTCTAGCAATGGGCACGACGCGCGGCCTGTGCGGCATCGCGTTTTCATCGGAATTTGGCCGCGACATCGCCATGCAGGATATGAAAAACCGCTGGCCAAACGCGCAATTTGTCGAAAACCCTGCTGCCATAGCCGGATGGACATCGGCCGCCTTTGGACAGGGTGGCGAGGCTGCGTTACACCTTATCGGTGCCCCTTTTCAAATAAAAGTATGGGAAGCTTTGCTTTCCATTCCTTCGGGTCATGTCACCACATATTCCGAAATCGCAAACCGGATCGGCAACCCCAAGGCTGCCCGCGCTGTTGGCACCGCCGTTGGCAAAAATCCCGTCAGTTGGCTTATCCCCTGTCACCGCGCCTTGCGCAAATCGGGTGGGCTTGGCGGGTACCACTGGGGCCTGCCGGTCAAGCGCGCAATGCTGGCTTACGAGGCCGCCCGTCTCGAGGCCGGTTAAGCGGGATATTGCCCAAAACTGAAGTGTGGAATAAAACGGGCTTGAATTGCCGCCGTTTGACGCGAAAATAGGGGCAAGTAGATTATAAACCTCTAATTCAAGGATATTTCCAATGGCCATATTCAAAACCTTAAGCGTTATCGCTCTTGCAGGCACGGTCACTTTAGCGGGTTGTGTAAACCCGGACGGAACCGCAAACAACACCGGAACCGGTGCCGGGGTCGGGGCCTTGTTTGGCGGCCTAATCGGCCGTGCAGTATCCAACGACAAAACAAAAGGTACGCTTATCGGTGGCGTTATCGGTGGCGCGCTCGGCGGTGCTATCGGCGCTGATCTGGACAAGCAGGAAGCCGCGCTTCGGGCACAAATGGGCAGCTCGGTCAATATCATCAACACCGGTTCACAATTGATCGTATCCCTGCCTGAAGACATCACGTTTGCTGTCAACAGCGCGGTGATCAAATCCAGCCTGATTGGCGACCTTAACACGCTGGCCGCCAGCATGAACACCTACCCGAATACTACGATCGAGGTGGTAGGTCACACAGATAACACTGGGACCGCCGCTTACAATCAAGCTCTGTCCGAGCAACGCGCCCGCGCGGTTCGGGGCGTCCTGATCAACACGGTGACCCCAAGCCGCGTCGTCGCGTATGGCGTTGGCGAGACGCGACCAACCCAATCGAATGCCTCTTCCGCCGGACGTCAGGCCAACCGCAGGGTGGAGATTTTCATCACCCCCAACCGCTAGGTTCCTGACATACACTAAAAAGGGTCGGTTCGCGCCGACCTTTTTTTATGACTAATCCTTGCGTATGACATTCAATTGGTAATATCCTTTAACCAATTCTAGGGGACGTGATTTATGCCATTCAGAAAAATAGAGCCTGAAAAAGCGGCGAGTGCAATTATTCATCAAGTCGAACAATTGATCCTGCGCGGCGTTTTGCGCCCCGGCGAACGATTGCCTTCCGAACGAGAACTTGCGATCAGGTTCGAGGTTTCCCGCCCAACTGTCCGTGACGCTTTGGCGGAACTAGAAGCTAGTGACCTTGTCGTTACCCGCCCCGGCGCTGGCGCGTTCGTCGCACAGGTTCTCGGCTCGGCCTTCGCCCCTGCATTGGTGACACTTTTTTCCACACATGACGAAGCGTTGTTCGACTATCTTTCCTTCCGGCGCGACCTAGAAGGGATGGCCGCTGCCCGCGCGGCTGAACATGCCAATGAAACCGATCTGGCCGTAATCAGCAGCATTTTCAAACGGATGGAAGTGGCGCACGAAAAACGCAACCCGACTGAAGAGGCCGCCATCGACGCGGAATTTCATTTGGCCATTGTCGAGGCGGCGCATAACGTGGTGATGTTGCATATGATGCGTTCGATGTTCGAAATGCTTCAAGCGGGTGTTTTTTACAATCGCCAACTCCTGTTCGGAAAACGCTCCACGCGGGATGCCCTTCTGGACCAGCATCGCACAATTTTCGACGCCATCATCGCGCAAGAACCGAATTCTGCACGCGCCGCAGTCGAGGCGCATCTAACCTATATCGAAGGCGCGATGCTTCAACAAAACCGCGATCACCGAAACGAGGATGTCGCCAAACAACGCTTGGAACAAGAAAAAGGCCGTTAGCATGAAGACGCTACTAGTTTTCGGATTCGGATACACGGCCCGTGTTTTCGGCCAAGAATTGCTGGCGCAAGGTTGGCGCGTGATTGGCACGACCCGATCGACGGACAAAGCCGTCACCATGCAAGCCGATGGGATCGAGGCGGTCCTTTGGCCAGCGGAAGACATTTCTGACGCCTTAAACTCCGCGACGCACATCCTGCTATCCGCGGCCCCGTCAGAGGGTGGTGATCCGGTTTTAGCCGCGCTAAACGCCGAAATTCGCGAACGCGCGGCGCAATACGAATGGGTCGGTTACCTGTCTACCACCGCCGTTTACGGAGACCGCGATGGCGGTTGGGTCGATGAATCCTCGCCCCTGTCCCCTGCCACTCGGCGTGGGCAGTTGCGGGCGGATGCGGAACAGGCTTGGCTCAATCTTGGGGTAACAGCCGGTTTACCGGTACATATTTTTCGCCTTGCGGGAATATACGGCCCGGGGCGTGGGCCGTTCGCCAAGGTTCGCGCCGGAACCGCGCGTCGGATTATCAAAAAGGGGCAGGTTTTCAGCCGCACCCATGTGGAAGATATCGCGCAGGTTTTGCAAGCCTCCATCGCTGCCCCGAACGCTGGCGCGATATACAATGTTTGCGACAACGACCCTGCCCCGCCCCAAGATGTAATCGCCGAGGCCGCGCGGATGCTAGACCTGCCCCTACCCGAGGCCGTGGATTTCGAAACTGCCGAGATGACCCCGATGGCACGCAGTTTTTACGCCGAATCGAAGAAAGTTTCGAATCGGCGGATATTGGAGGAACTGGGGATCACTTTAAAATATCCTGACTATCACAGTGGCCTTAAGGCTTTGTTAACCGCTGAAACCGACTGAATCGTGCTCCACTGCCGTTTTGCATTTGAAACGGCTGGCTTATGCAGTGCCCACGATGTAAAATTGGCATTTGGTTGCAGGGATTATCCGTGCGGCTTTTCTGCAATTGCCAGTTGGTTTCATGTTCATGTCTAAACTCCTTTTTCGTCACATTTCGGCAGGCTTCGCACTGCTCGCAGCCAGTACCGTATACGCGCAATCGCCCAGCTTTTCGCTAAACGGAACCGCTGGCCTGATCGACATGCCGACCGCGCAAATGTTGCCCGACGGTGAAACCGCTTGGACGTTCTCCAACTCCGGTACTTCTTACGGTGGCACGCTGACGTTCCAAAGTTTGCCGAAGCTGGAAACATCCGTGCATTTCATGACGCTTCTTGACTGGACAGGCCTTGGCGTTCCGCTTTATGCGCAAAGTCTGGACCTGAAATACCAGATTTTTGATGAAACTGACACTTTGCCATCACTTGCCATCGGGTCGCGCGGGTTTTTGTCTAACGGGCCGCTTACCAGCGAGTATATTGTTGCTAGTAAAAACGTCGGCTATGGGCTGACCGTAACAGGGGGTCTTGGGTGGGGTCGCCTTGGCAGCTACCAACCGGTTACGTCATTTGGCACACGCCCGCTGGTCGACTCAAGTGTTGGAATCGATCAAATGTTCAAAGGCGATGTGGCTTTGTTTGGCGGGCTGGAATGGGACACACCCGTTAAGGGCTTGTCACTAAAGGCTGAATATTCGTCAGACGCCTACGCAGGCGAACAAGCATTCGGCCCATTCGAACACAAATCTCCCCTGAATTTCGGTATCGACTATGAACCCTTTCGCGGCGTTTCGCTTGGCGGCTACTACAACTACGGATCCGAGTTCGGCTTGCGCCTGACCCTGTCTGGCAACCCGAACCGCCCCATCGTTTCACCAGATTTCGGCATTGGCCCCGTACCGGTAAACCCACGCCTCGGCGATTATGACCGCAATGTAGACTGGACGAGT
>JAESQH010000154.1 GCA_016765235.1 Paracoccaceae bacterium | reverse complement strand
ACTCAACTGGTACTCGTAGCGATAACAGCTTTCGCCGATGCTGAACGCCCGGCAGGCCAGCGCAATGCTGACCCTGTGACTGGCGACCACTTTCACGGCCATCTCCTTGCGTAGAGACGGCCGCATTACTTTTTTCCAAGCACTTCCTTCAGCAGGTCATTCTGCATGCTCATCTCGGCATACATCCGCTTCAGGCGGCGGTTTTCCTCGGCCAAAGCCTTCATCTCCGACATCATCGAAGCGTCCATACCGCCAAACTTCGCCCGCCATTTGTAAAAGCTGGCATTGCTCATTCCATGTTCTCGGCAAAGTTCAGATACCGGCACACCGCTCTCGGCTTGCCGTAGTATCCCCATGATTCGCGAGTCGCTGTATCGTGTCTTCTTCATCAAAATCTCCTCAGATCATTATGCCGAGAAAATTCTACTTATGAACACCACCTACTTTCGGGGGGATTACCAAACTAACAGTGTTGTTGCCCAAGATTTCTTTTGGCGTGGAAGACTATTTTGATACAACATATCAACTACTACACGATATAAATATAACCGTATCTGGGCAAGATATGTGTTGGAACGATGCCAAATAGTATCAGCATTTCCAAATGCAACCGTTGTTTATTCTCGTCCATATCTATCTTCAAACCGCACAATATCGTCTTCGCCAAGATAGCTACCAGATTGCACCTCGATTAATTCTAACGGTACCTTGCCTGGGTTTTCTAGTGCGTGGATCTCGCCGAGCGGAATGTACGTGGATTGGTTTTCCGAAAGAAGGATGGTCTCGTTACCTTTTGTTACCTTCGCAGTGCCTCGCACTACTACCCAATGCTCGGCTCGGTGGAAGTGTTTTTGCACTGACAATTTTGCACCCGGCTTAACGGTGATCCGTTTCACTTGATAGCGCTCGCCCAGATCAACACTATCGTATTTCCCCCATGGGCGATAAACTTCACGATGATATTCGATCTCGGTACGTTTTTCCATTTTAAGTTGTGTAACCAATACCTTAATACCATCTACTTTGTCTTTGGGAGCGACGAATACTGCATCTTTAGTCTCCACGATTACCATGTTTTCACAACCGATCGCCGTCACTAGACGGCTGCCTGCGTTAATATAATTACCAGATCCATTCAGACTAACCACATCGCCAATTTCGCAATTTCCATCTGGGTTTTTTGGTGAGGCATCCCATAGTGCCGCCCAGGAACCAATATCGCTCCATCCCGCATCAAAAGGTACCATTATCGAAGCATCGGTATTTTCCATAACCGCGTAATCGATGGACTCGCTTGCACAAGCTAGAAACATATCTTTGTCGAAGCGCAAGAAGTCCAGATCGGCCTGTTTTCCTGCAAATGCGCCCTGACAGGCATTAAGAATGTCGGGGCGAAATTTTTCCAATTCTTCCAGATATCGACTGGCGCGGAACATAAAAATTCCACTGTTCCAAAAATATCCACCGCCTTTAAGGTAATCCTCGGCGGTATGCAAATTTGGTTTTTCGACAAAGGCATCAACCTTGAACGCAGCTGCGATTGCTTCTCCACTTCGAATATAACCGTATCCAGTCTCGGGATGTGTCGGGCTAACGCCAAACGTCACAAGTTTTCCAGAAGCAGCAAATTCAGTTCCCACTTGTACGGCAGAGATAAACTTCGCGGTGTCGAGGATTTTGTGGTCTGCCGGCATCACCAAAAGTATAGGGTCACGCCCATCTGCAACCGCCTCAAATGCGCCGAGTGCAATCGCAGGGGCAGTGTTTCGTCCTGCCGGTTCCAACAGGATTGACGCATCGCTGCACCCAATCTGGCGCATCTGTTCGGCGGCTAAAAACCGTGTGTCTTCGTTGCAAATTAGCAAAGGAGGTCGGTGAGCCAAATCAGCCAACCGTTCTACCGTCTCTTGCAACATTGTCCGCTCGCCACCAAGCGCAAGATATTGTTTGGCGTAATGTTTACGAGACAATGGCCAAAGACGGGTTCCCGACCCTCCGGCTAGGATCACGGGCAATAAGGAGTTTTGAGTGTCAATCATTGATCCCGCGCCCCTACTGTTCTATCGGCACAGTGGGTTGATACCCATGTGCTTTCAGCAGGGAATGTTGTCTGGCCTCTTTTAAATCCTCAGCGACCATTTCGGCACACATTTCCTGCACGGTTATCTCGGGAACCCAACCCAGCAATTTCTTGGCTTTGGATGGATCGCCCAGCAATGTTTCCACTTCGGTCGGGCGGAAATATCGTGAATCAATTCGCACGATCACATCACCGACTTGTAGCGAATTTGCTCGATCGCCATCAATCCTCGCAACTAACGCGATTTCCTCAATTCCCTTTCCTTTAAACTGTAGGCTGATGCCCAGTTCGGCCGCCGACCAGCGGATAAAGTCGCGTACACTGTATTGTATGCCGGTCGCGATGACAAAATCGTCAGGCTTGTCTTGCTGCAACATCATCCATTGCATCCTGACATAATCCTTAGCGTGCCCCCAGTCGCGTTTTGCATCCAGATTGCCCAGATACAGGCAATCTTCCACGCCCTGCGAGATGTTGGCCAGTCCGCGCGTGATTTTACGGGTCACGAACGTCTTGCCTCGTCTTGGAGATTCGTGGTTGAACAGAATGCCGTTACAAGCATACATTCCATATGCCTCGCGATAGTTCACTGTTATCCAGTACGCATACATCTTAGCCACGGCATAAGGCGAGCGTGGATAAAACGGTGTTGTTTCCGTCTGCGGAGTTTCCTGAACGTTCCCGTATAGCTCAGAAGTTGACGCTTGATAAAACTTTGTCTTTTTCTCTAGACCGAGTAGACGGATAGCTTCCAAAATTCGCAGCGTCCCCAGCGCATCCACATCCGCCGTATATTCCGGTGATTCAAAGCTCACTGCCACATGCGATTGCGCCGCTAGATTATACACTTCGTCCGGTTGCACTTCTTGAATGATCCGCGTCAAGTTCGAGGAATCCGTCAGATCTCCGTAATGTAGCTTGAATCGACTTTCCGCGACATGCGGGTCTTGATATATGTGGTCCACACGCTGTGTATTAAAAGACGAAGCCCGCCGTTTGATACCGTGAACTACGTATCCCTTCTCAAGCAGAAATTCAGCAAGATAAGAGCCGTCTTGACCAGTTACGCCAGTGATGAGAGCAGCTTTGGGATTGGGCATTTGATACTGTCACTTTCAAAAAATGGACGGAACCGCCTAGGTAAAACGTATATATGTATCGTATACCGAACATATTTGATTTCTTCGAGTATTTTCGTCGACAGCGAACGTTTTAGCGCGGATTGTTGCTTTCACCAATTTACATAATATTTGAATTACATAGTCGATGTGGCTGGACGAAAGCACCTAACTAAATTGTGGATTATGCTCAAACGCAAATTCACGGTCACTTTATTGGCTTATGTTTAGAAATATGAATGCGCGAAAAATAAGCCGATATTGCTCCCCATGTAGATCCGTGCCTTCTCGTCATTGTGCTACGTAATCCGTTAATGCTTATTAGTGGTGACCTGCGCCCAAAGGCAGGACAGCGAACGCATCGGTGTTTTCCTTGAACGCGTAATCTATCGGTTTTTCGGCGCCCTTTTTACCTGACGTAGGATCTATTTCGACGGATAGTTGCATGCAATGCTTAGGCTGTACGCGACGACTTAATGCCCGCGTGTGACCACAAATGGCGTGTGATCAGTCGATAACACTGAATAACGGTCATTGGCTGAGGCAAAACTGAACTTAGTCATTTTTATGCTGATTGGACGGAATATTTTTTCAAATGCCGACATTTTTTCGACTGATTTTTCCGCGGTTTTTTAAAAAAAGCGGCTTAGCCGCATAGCCAAAATTTTGCTTCAACTTAATGGCGTTGGCCTCAACGGCATCGTTGCTAAGAAATATAGCCAAAGTCACGAAGATTTACAAATGTACGACAAAAACCGTGCTTTTGCTGACTCGACCAGTCGCGGAGATGTATTACCCCTTTTGTTTCCCACCTGTTCCCCTCCATTAATAGTAGAGATGGGTCAGATTTAGGGAACAAAAGTTGCTTAACAGTGATTAACTTTTGGGGACCTGTTACGTTTCATTGCGCGGATGTTTGATGGGCTGGCTTGGTGGTTTTTCATGAACATGGAGCAAAAGACCCAGCGAGATTGCGATTATAAAGACCGAATGGATTTGATAGTACGTGCCAGAAACAAGACCGTGGACGAGTAATGTCGTTGAAATCAGGAAGACTGGCAAAGTTGCCAGGGATTGATTGCTACGAAGCCTAAATGCGGCAGTAAACCATATCTTGCCCAGCAGAAATACAAGAGCTACCGTTCCTACCAGACCAAATGACATCAGCGACTCGAGTACTATATTGTGTGCCTGCTCCATTTTAACCAACTCCGGATTTTGCGTAATATGCCTATATTGCGCGACACCATAGCCAAATATCGGTCTATCGAGGAAAACACTGTATGCGTCAGCCCATATGGTTAATCGGTTAGTCGATAAATCGTTCAGCGAGTTCGAGTTCACGTCATTTGCTATTCTTCTCAGTATTCCGAAATCTCCGCTCGGCAATGGTAGGAGCATCGACAAGCCTGCTCCGAGCGCTAAAGTGGAGAATACAAATTTCCACATCTTGCTTATAAACTCGGGAACAATTACCGAAGCGACCGGAAGCAGTGCGAGCAGGGCAAAAACCCCGCCTCTACCACCACTCCACATTAGCAACATCCAGAGAATTGTAGTTCCGAGATATAAAATGCGCCGTTTTTGTCTGTCGTGAATCCCGGTTAAGAAAAACAAACCAAGACCTGCGGCGATACCCGCCTCCACCAAATAACTGTACATCCGCAAGCTAGGCACTCCAGGAGAAGAGTGATTCCAGTCAAATGTCGGGTTTCCACCTTCAAGTGCATACAGCCAGATCCAGGACGGGGCGTGAAGCAGCATTGCGATAAACAGCGCCCAACTTAGTTTGATAATAATCTGGTTTCCAAAGCGTCTTTTCAGAGCTGCCGAAGCGAGGCCTGCAAGGATGGCAGTTATACCGATGCCGGATGCGTAGTTGGCCTGGCGGGAGCTTGGGGCTACGAAAATGGTTGTGTAGGCCCAGACGCAGGCGAACAGAAAAAACACGACCAAGTATGCTTTCGGCAGGTATTTGATTTCTTCGACCACCGGAGCTTTGGAAGAAATAGCGGCGCCTATTAATGTAAATGCGAAAAATAACCAGGAAAACTCAAAGGCAACGGCGCGCAATGATCCGGCGTAAATTACGCCAAATGCGATAAACCCGAATCCTAGCAATGCTGGCAATAGCATAAGAAGCAGGGCGGGAGAATCGGTGCGAAAACTGGTTTTAGGGAACTCAAGCCGCACATCTGTATTTGCGGCCGCCTGAAGAAGCGAAGGAGTACCGTGTTTATGTTCTGGAGTGTTCAAAAAATTGGGTCCTTGTCTATCATGCCAACGTTAAAATTCGGTATTTGAAAATACTACCGGCTGCGTAACTGGGTATATATGCCTTTTAGGGCATAGCGACTAAAATGTTGAATTGATCGCCATAGCGGCAGTTTTTCGACGTAGCGATAAATAAACCACTGGTAAATTGCGGCCTGAAATTTGTTGCCAGAAAACGAACTCGTGCTAACGCGGTAAAAAGCCAAGGGAATATCGATTCCGTGTGCAATTGGCGTTGGTCGCCCTTGAGCAGGGCGTAACGCTGAAAGCCAGAATACATAGTCCTCGTGCCCAACACGCCCTTTAAGGAGGCGCTTGAGCAACCCGTTAACATTGCCGGATTTGATGAACTCAGATGGGTCTAAAAACCGGATTTCGGGCAGCTTTCGCCGGTCAAAAATCGCGGTTAGACAGCCGATGCCGTTGTGGTCAAGCAAGTTGTTGTATCCGATTTCGGGTGCTGCTGTCTTTTCGTACAACTTATTCAATCCGGTTTCGTCGACCCGCCAGTATGAGGTGAAGGAAATTGTGCATTCTTTCAGCATCATAAAGGCCATTTGGGTTTTCAACTTCTCTTTCGCCCAAAAATCGTCGGCATCCAGAAATGCGATATAGTCTCCGTTGGCATTGTCCAGACCAATATTTCGCGACTTTGCGGGACCTAGGTTTTGATCATTTTTAATGAGCCTTATTCGCGCATCGGCGTGTTCTTCCAAGATTAAGGCAGCGGTGTTGTCGCTTGAAGCATCGTCAATGATTAACAATTCCCAATTTTCGTAAGTCTGCGCCAGAACAGAGTGAATGCTTTGGTTAATGGTACTTTTTGAATTGTAGGCCGGCATGACTACTGAAACCAACGGGTTCAGCTGTGTGTTTGAATGGTTGTTCTGCCGCATCGGAAACCCGGGAGTTAAGGTGTTTTAGAGTAGAAGCTTAACATAGCTTTGGCGATTTCGCGCCGCTATTTTTTGGCGTATCGAGGGAAAAATTCGCGGACACGCCACTGAGATCATAGTAGTTAAGGGGAAAGGCATGAATTTTCCAGCTGTGTGTCTGACGTGCGATTGCTAAATAGATTTGATCAGCCGAGATTTTGTACTTTAGATCGTACAGGCCTGCCACTCGGTAGATATCTGCCAGAACGACTATAGATTGATGTGGCCAAATACTGTCGGCTCGGGGCGAGAACGCGATGCTGGGCGCATTGTCGATACCAGATTCTTGTGCGAATACGTTGATTTCAATGCCGGGACTACCTTCAATCGATTTGGATATCTGAGCACGGCCATTTTCGGCCATCCGGTCGCCGGAATTCAGAATCAGCACCCACTTATTGCTGGTGTTCGAAATGCCGAAGTTCTGTGCCGAATGTACGCCTTACGAGTTGGTCCACAAATAATTGACCCGACAATTCAAAGGAGTGGAATCGACAAGTGTGCGGCAACTGCTTGCATTGTCTGAACTGTCGACAATAACTATTTCATCAGCTTTGTTCAGGTCATGCAAACTATTCAACGTTAGTTGCAAGTTTTCTAGATCGTTATAGCAAGGCACGACAACACTAAGTGTGTCAGCCGCTGAAACTACGCTGGTTTGCATGCCTACCCCTTCGGTTTTGCTTCAACCGGCCATTTTCGGTCGAGGCGTAAAGCCGTATTATAAAGGACTAAATAGAGTAAAAATATACCAAGAGTTCCAAGATAGGAAAACTGTGAGCTAAAATCGGATACGATCACCAAACCGGTTGAAAGGATTGGCATTGTCCACAGGACCAAACTGGTTAGCGCGTGCGAAACATGTTCCGGCTTGCTTCGGCCCGATCTGACAACGATCCGATATACAAGCATGTGCAAATGAAATCCGTCAGGTTCCCCCACAGATCGACCCGCTAGTCTGGCTTTTCGGGTCATAGAAACAACAAGTTCGGTTAGTGGGTAACTAAGAATAAGCGGTGAAATCCAAGGAGATATTTCGGAGTTGCGTGCGGGCAGCATGACGGCAAGTGCTGCAACAGCAAATCCCATGAAATATGCCCCCCCGTCCCCCAGAAATAGTTTGCCGAACGGGAAGTTAACGAGAAAAAATCCAAGCGTAGCTGTAAATAGCAGGCTGGAAATCACGAATAACTCCGTATCACCTGCGCTTTGGCTGGCGAATCCGATTGCAAAAAGTATCAGCAATATCGTCCCCGATGCGAGGCCATGGAACCCGTCGATTATATTTATCGCGTTTGTTGCCGACGCTATCGCAAAAACCGTTAGGCCAATTGAAATGGCGGAAATGCTCAATAGTGGATCGAACCACCACACAAAGATGCGTTCAATTGCGTATCCTGTGATCATATAAAAAAGCAGGCCGGAAAAAACTGATGCAAGCAATCGCGCACGAACACTTACTGTTTTAAAAATGTCTTCAGCCAAACCAAATGCGAAAACCGGAAGCCCCGCGAGGCTGAGCAAACCGAAAAGTTGCTTCGTTTCATCAGTTAACACCAACCATCCGGCCAATAGGCCGCCAGCGATCGCGATCCCACCTATACGGGGCGTTGGAACGCTGTGAAACTTCTGAACTCCTTCAACCTGGTCGAGCATTTTATCGCTATGAAGATGTTTGGTTTTGTAGATTATTATGCTGACAATGAAAGACACGAAGAAACCCAAAACGAGGGCACTTGAGGCCGTTGATATATACATGCTCAATTAATCCTTCGCTGTATTTGATCGTGAAATGCGATAGGCAAAAGGGATACTAACAAAAATATTCCGGAAACTGGATTGTCAGAATGGTTTAATAAATTTTTGATACGTTTCCAAGGTTTCTAATGCACATTTTTCCCATGTGAAGTTTTGAACGCGCGCTTGGCCCAAAGTTACAAGCTCTGCCGAGCGACTACTTGAATAAACAACATCCTCAATGGCACGAGAAATGTCACTGCTGCTGTTTGGGTCAAAAAATTCGGCGGCTGTGCCAATGATTTCGGGCATCGAGCTTGTGTTGCTACTGGCAACAGGACAATTTTGGTTCATCGCCTCAAGGGGCGGAAAACCAAACCCTTCGTATTTCGATGGATAAACGAAAATGGATGCGTTCATGTAGTGACTTGCCAGCGCGCGGTCGCTTCCAGAAGTATGTTTAACTTGATCGGAGGCAACTCCTAAAGCATGTATCTCCGCATTTTCAGTATTTGTAAACTGAGGCCCACCAAAAGCGATGATATCAAAGTTGGTCAATAATCGTGGGGTATGCGAAAGCGGTTTCGCATACCCCATGATGAACAACAGAAATCTTGGTTTCCGGTGTTCCCAAAATCTCCATCATATCTTTCTTGGTGTTCTGCGAGATGCAGATGACGTGATCTGCATTCCGTACGGCCGCTGCCTTGCGTTCAGCGAGCCTTTCGAAACGCCCGAATAAATGTGGTTGAAGTTCATGGTTCATGTCGTGGACGGTTACAATGGTCGGGGCGCCCTTACGGACAAGATTCGGCCAGTCATAATAGGTCAGGTGCAGTATATCGGGCTGCCAGCGCTGAATTATACCGTTGGATACCGCCCGATTTACATGGGTTGCGATCCGGCTGGTTTTATTGGGAAACCTGTTGAACCCGTGGCCAGAATATACCGTCGGTGGAAGTTGTGCTAAATAGTGGTTTTGATGGAATGGCGCAAATATTTTTGGATTGTGTCCGAGGGCGGCCAGCCTAGGGGTCAGTTCTGTAAAGTAATGGCTGATACCGCCGAAGCGCTCAATACAGAAAATCTGATGGTCGTAGGCAATTTTCATGTTCAGCCTTTTTTGGCCATTAATAAGTGATCCGTCCACGTTTTTGATTTAAGCAAAAAACGGGCTGCAAAATTCGCAAAAATTCTGCCCACGAAGCATTCCTTTCCTTTGTAGATCAATGATGGGCTTGTCGCTAAATAAATGAAAGCTGCGCCCGTTGCTGGTCAAGTGCTTTCCATGTTTATCAGCCAGGTATTGAAGCGTAGGTCTTCGATGCAAACCTATGTGCTGTCCGTGTTCGGCTCTGGTAATACCACCAGTCGTCGAATTTGGGCATGGGCTTGGGAATGAGATCGGTAGAAAGGAGAATATTGGGCGCAAGAGCGAACATTTTTGCCAATACAGTGTTTGGATCGACAAAATGTTCGAAAGCCTCGAACACAGTAACAAGGAATACATGTGATCCATCATCTTCAAACCCGACCGCAACGAGGTTGTCGCAATATGGGTCCGAGTGCCATGCATCAACGCCCCCGTCCCGCAATAAACGAACCAAAAGCCCGTAGCCGCCATCAAAATCGACTACCTTTTGATTTAACCCAACTAACATCAACAACTTGGAAATAACGATATTCCGATTGGTCGGGTTGCGCGCAACGATGCCAGTATCGGAAATGTTAATTGTTTCCTCGTAAGCCTCTTCGAGCCAATAGGGACCTTCTGTTTGAACAAATCCACAGTTTGGGCACTCAAAATACGACACTTCGCTTTGTAATAATGGTCTCACGCCAACAAATTCTGTCTGTGTTTTGCAAACGCGGCAAATTGTTTCGTGTTTGTGCAAAGTAAGTGATCTCGAATGGCTAAGCTGTATTGGTAGTGGACAATTAGACTTTAAAAGTAACGCCGTTTTAGACGGATTAGAGCAGCTCCCAAGTATGGCACCGCGTTGATCAGTCCTGCAAGCCTCGTACGAGGTGTGGCCGAATAAACGGTTTTTGAAATAATATTATCAATGGTCCTGGACGATTGCACTGTTTCCGGGTGGAGAAGTGGGAAGGCAACGGCCTGAACATCGCAATCCTCGAGATATTTTGGCGCTTTATCTGTTGTGTGCGTTGCGCCAATGGACATACGGTCATTTGTCCGGACATGCCGGGCAGGGGCAAGAGCGCGTATTTACGCCCGCACCAGTATTATGTGCCAATATATGTTCAGGTTTTGTCAGCAATTTGCAAAAGGTACAGCGGTGGCCACAACATCCTGATTGGTGCTGGTTGGGGAAGTTTGATCGCAGCAGTGTTTGCCGCAACTTCAGCCGCGAAATTCCAAAAATTCATTGCACTAGATATGCCGGTAAAGTGGTCTCTAAATGGGGGCGCCGAATTTCAAGCTGCTATAAAAGAAGCGAATATGGTTTTTGACAACAAGTCGGGTGTAATCGCTTATTTGCAAAGCAAACCCGGCTTCACCCGGCTACGAAGCCGCAGCCAGATAAATTATCTCGATGGCCGAATTGAAGAAACATCCGGTAAATTCAGGTTTTCGTTTGACGCTAACGCACTTCAGTTTCGTGGTGTCGACAAAAATCAATCTATGAAATGCCAACGATTGTAAACAACATTCCAGCGGATTTGATTTTCTTGTATGGCGCTGAACTGATAACTGATTCCGAGACCGCATTGAAGGCTTTGAACGCTCCAAACAGGGCTGTTACGATTAACAAAAACACAAAAAATTACTGAAAATTACATATGAACGAGTTAAGTCAGATCGCCGTGGACCTTGGTAGTATGGCTTAGACTGTTTGCTCGCGGTAATAGCATTCTTTGGTCAAAATGTTCGGCAGGCGAATTGCGTGCCGAACAGCAAGTAGGCTGCAACGCAAATCGCTGTGGTTCATACATATGGCACCTCAGAACTAAACTATTCTCTGGTATGCAGCACGTCTTTTACGAACAGAAAACCAAATGCGGTTGCTGGGCAGAAACTTAAATGGGTGCTGCTCGGCGCTGGGAAGACTTGCGCATTTGTTAACCTAGGTTAACAGCATCCTAAGCCCACTAGTAACATCCGACTGGATCGCGATGCGCAATGCGGGTTCGTCGGTGGCGCGTAGTGCGGCGATTATGGTGCGGTGTTTTTCGCTAGCGAGGGTTCTGGGCAATCTTGAATATAGTGACCGCATGGTTGGGCCAGATTGTAGCCAGACCGTTTCCAGCAGCGCCAGCATCGCGGGGGATTGGGCGCGAAGGTATAGTGTGCGGTGGAATTCGAGGTTGGCGCGAACGTAGCCAATGGCGTCAGCTTTGACGATTTTCTCGGCTATTGTGGCGTTAATGTTTTGTAAACGTTCGATCAGGGCAGGGTGGACGCGCGGGAGGGCGCGTGCGCCTAGCTCTGGCTCCAACATGGCGCGTATGCAGGCGAGTTCTTCGATCCGGTCGTTGGACAATTCGGGCGTTGATACACGGCCAGAAGCGGACAGGTTTAGCGCGCCTTCGGCAACCAGACGTCTGATCGCTTCGCGTGCCGGGGTCATGGAGACGTTGAATTCTGCGCCGATGCCGCGCAGGGTCAGGGCCGTTGCCGGTTCAATCTCGCCATACATAATGCGGGCGCGAAGGGTGCGGTAGACCTGTTCGTGCGCCGGAATTTTGGGTTCAGAGTTCATACAGGTATCTTGTGATCACAAAACAGATCGGGTCAAGTAGTAAATTTGACCGCATGAAGTTTTGCACCGTGTTCGCGCAGCCAGTTCCGATGATTTTGGTAGTCCGGCATCAGGGTTTTAACGACATCCCAAAAGGCGGCGGAATGGTTCATTTCGGCCAAATGCGCGACTTCGTGCGCGGCGACGTAATCCAGCACAATGGGCGGGGCCATAATGAGGCGCCATGAAAACATTAGATTTCCTTCGGCAGAACACGATCCCCAGCGCGAACGCGTGTCGCGCAGTGAAATGCGGTTGAAGGGGCGGTTGATTTTCGCAGCGTATTTTTCGACGGCTGGGTAAAGGGCGTTGCGTGCCTCGGTCTTAACGAAGGCTTGCAGGCGCGCGCCGGAATGCTTGCCGCCGACGAGGATTTTGTCGCCCTCCATGCGGATCGACCTGCCTGTGGTGCTGGCGATTTCGAGGTCAACGCCGCGAAATGGCAGGCAACCTCCATCCAGCAGAACTGAAGTTTCGGGGAGTTTGGAGATTTGCGCCCGCAACCAGCCTTCTTGCCTTTCCGCGAACCCCTCGGCCTCGCGTATCGAGGCACGGGTGGGCAGTGTTAACGTGGCTTTGCCGTCTGTACGAGACAGGCGAAGGGTGAAGCGTTTGGCGCGAGGGTTGCGTTTTATGCGAACCTCGATTGGTGGCGAGCCTATGAAGATCGGCCCGCTCAACCTTTGATTTTAACACGGTGGGTTGCGATGAACGCCGCGATTTTAGGCTGAATGATGCTGCGCCAGCGCGAGCCGTTGAAGATGCCGTAATGCCCGACGCCTTCTTGTAGCAGATGATCGCGTTTACTTTTGGGCAGATTAGGCGTCAGCGTGTGCGCGGCCTTGGTTTGGCCCTCACCGGTGATGTCGTCTTTTTCGCCCTCAATGGTCAGCAGTGCGATGTCTTTGATAATGGAGGGGTCGATTAGTGTATCGCGATAATAGTATTCGCCTTGCGCCAAAAGGTGGCGCTGGAACACGCGGTCGATGGTCTGGATGTAGAATTCCTCGGTCAGGTCCATCACGGCCATGNATTCGTCGTAAAACGTGCGGTGGGCGGTGGTGCTGTCACCGTCGCCCTCGATCAGGTCTTTGAACTGGTTTTTGTGAGCATCAACGTGTTTGTCCATGTTCATAGACATAAAGCCAGACAGTTGCAGGAAGCCGGGGTAAACGCGGCGCATAAAGCCGGTGTTTGGCCAAGGGACGGTTACGACGACGTTTTTCTTGAACCACGACAGCGGCTTATCCGTCGCCAGTTTGTTCGGCGTTTGTGGGTTCTGTGTTGCATCAATTGGGGAACCCATCAACGTGATCGACGATGGGCGGAATGCGTCTTCGTTTTTCGCCATCAGCGTGGCGGCCACAAGCATCGGAACCCCCGGTTGGCAAACAGCCATAACGGCAGGGCGGTCGCCATCAGCGCCAAGGATGCGGCAAAAATCAACTAGATAGTCGGCGAAATCGTCCAGATCGAACTTACCGTCCGAGAGCGGGATATCGCGACCGTCGATCCAGTCAGTGATATAAACGTCATGTTCGGGCAGCATCGCCTTGACGGTTCCGCGCAGAAGCGTGGCGTAGTGGCCAGACATGGGCGCGATGATCAGAACCTTGGGGTCGTTGCGTTTGCTTGCATCTGCGGAATCGCGCTTGAAGTGCAGCAAATTGCAAAATGGCAGCGCCAAAGTGATTTCTTCGACAATTCTGGTTTCGATACCATCAACAATGGTTGTTTCCAGCCCGAATTCCGGCTTGTCATACCGCCGCGTGGCATTGACGAACATCTCCATCGAGGCAACCGACGTGCGTGTCGCATAGCTATCTGCCATTGGATTGAACGGGGATTGCAACATCTGTTGGCTAAGCTTCGCCATTGTACGCATCGGGCGAACGGCGGCGTGAGTCATCTCGTAGGCGTGGTACAGCATGGTTTCTCCATTCAACAATTTGAATGGAACGTAGGGGTTATGTTGCACCGCATCAAGGTATTTCGCACATGCGATGCAGTAAAGCCTTTGACAAGGTCGCTCGCTTATGGCACGTGACGAGGGAATTTGATCAAAACAATTAAGGGGATTCCCATGCCCAACGAAGAATGGGGCGTAAAGCGCCTCTGCCCAAAATGTGCGACACGGTTTTACGACCTGAAAAACGACCCGATGACTTGCCCGTCTTGCGAGTTTGAATTCGATCTCGCGTCCTTGCTGGACGGTGGTAAAGCTGCCGCCGCGAAAGTGAAAAAAGAAGCGGAAGCTGCCGCTGCGGCGGAAGAGCCGATCCTTGACGATGTCGAGGATGTTCTGGACGACGACGATGACACAGGCGCCTCGAACGACGATCTTCTGGACGATGACGACGACACTGTCACGCTCGAAGAAGTTAAAGACGTTCCAGCGAACGTCGACGACAACTGATCTTCAATTCGGGCGGAACTTTCCGCTTGAACTCGGCCGAGCGCGGCCATAGATACGGGGCGTTGCTGCGCAGGTAGCAACACCCGAATATCAGGGGCCATAGCTCAGATGGGAGAGCGCTTGCATGGCATGCAAGAGGTCGAGGGTTCGATTCCCTCTGGCTCCACCAACCCCTTTTAGATCAATAAGATAGCTGAATATTGGCGCGGTGTGACACAAAGGTGTGACACAAGATGAAGCTACATGCGTATTTAAGCCAATCAAGACACGGCATTTTCTACTTCCGTTGGCCACTTCCACGAACCGACATATTCGCCGCAAGACGAACGTTGCGATTGTCGTTAGGGACTAGGGTCAGGACCTATTAATATCTTGCCTATCAGACAAAGTTCTGAATCAATGCCCTCCAAAGCATCAGGAGGGCACTATGTCAGATCAATTTTGGCT
>JAESQH010000032.1 GCA_016765235.1 Paracoccaceae bacterium | reverse complement strand
TGGCGGGTGAAGAGGTGAATATCCGTGACATGTCCGGAAATCGCACGCTGGTGCAGTTCGACACAGGCAACGAGATCACCGTTCAGGCTGGCGAACAGGGCATGCGGTTTTTGCTGGTTTCAGGGAAACCCATCCAGGAACCCGTTGCGTGGCACGGTCCGATTGTGATGAACACGCAAGAAGAATTGCGCCAAGCGATGCAGGATTTGAACAACGGGACGTTTATCAAATCCCAGCAGTAGTCAGCCAAGTTCTGCGGGTGTGATGTAGGTATCCAGATGGCTGGTGCCGTAATCAAGGGCCGCCCATTCTCCTTGTATTTCCAGCACAGTCGTTGCGCCCGATGGATATTTTTCGAAATCTGCATGGGCCGGTGCGGGGTCAACCCGCAAAGCACGCGCCAGACTGCCGATACCGGGCATATGGCCAATGACTAATACGTTGTCACCTGTGGCCGTTTTGCGGATAATATCAAGGATTTCTTCAGGGGAAGCCGAATAGAGAGCAGCTTCGGTACTCACAGTCGAATTGCCAGTTAGACTTGCGGAAACCAACTCCCACGTTTCCTGACACCTAGTGGCGGAAGAAACGATGACATGGTCCGGGGCGCGGCCCGAGGTTTCTAACCACCCTCCCAGTAACTCTGCGGCTTTGCGGCCACGCTCGCCCAATGTGCGATCGACGTCAGGTATGTCGAAATCTGCCCAAGAGGATTTTGCGTGGCGCATGAGGGTGAGTTTCTTCATTAATGTTATCCTTTGTGAAACGCCCTCATGTGAAAGGCGGATTGCGGTTGCAATCGTTTGTTCTGCCCGATCGGACATGCGCGGCGCACAGCGCAACCGCTGGACAAGCACTCGTTTCCGGCTGTATCGAGGTGCGCGTGGCACTTCGGAACATCNTANCCNTCNTGCCCCAAGGCTGCGGCAGGACATGCGGAAAGACAAGGCTTTTCTGAACANTTTTCGCAAGGGGATNNACNGGCNGGCGGCAATTCNAGACGCCCCTCCACCAGTAACGCGCCGCGNTANGANACAAACAACCCGGCGNTGTCGTGNACCAGTAGCCCGACAGGGGATTCCCAAGCGCGCCCGCTCTCCAAAGCCCAACCGATGAACGGGTGGTAGGGCGGTCCACCGAAAGGGAATTTTGCCTCGGCGTTGAACCTGTCAGCCAATGCTCCAATCACTCGCTCGGACCATCGATCCATCGTATTTTCTATTTTGTCTAAATACTCAACACTTTGGGTAAACACGGGCCAGAACGCTGGCTCATTTGGACCCAACAACACAAGCGTTTGTTCGCGCTCATTATGAATGGCACCGAGGGCAGCCAGCCCCAAAGGGCTGGCTGCGTCCGCGATGTCGTCAAGTGTCATTTGTTGGTAAACGGTAGCTTCAGGACCCACCAAAGTTTGCTGGGGCGCTCATCCTGCCAGCGTAGGCCGATCTCCATGTCGTCGTGGCCAGCGGCTGGTTGGGCGACATAGGTGCGGAATAGGTGGTCCCAGATCGACAGGGAAAATCCGTAATTGCTGTCGTGTTCCGCCCGAATAACCGAGTGGTGGACGCGGTGCATGTCAGGTGTGACAAANACNGTGCGCACAATCGCATCNACACGCGGCGANAGNCGGATGTTGGCGTGGTTGAACAGGGCGGAGCCGTTCAGGATGATCTCGAACAAGATAACGGCGAAGGCGCTTGGGCCAAGGATGTAGATCAGGCCGATTTTCAGCAGCATCGACAGTGCGATTTCCAACGGGTGGAAGCGTATGGCGGTGGTGACATCCATGTCTCGGTCGGCGTGATGGACTTGGTGCAAGCGCCACAGCAGCGGGATTTTGTGGGTTATCAGATGTTGAAACCAGATTACGAAATCGAGGATCAGGATCGTGGCAGCAACCTCGACCCAAGCGGGCCAGTTGACGGCATTGAACAGACCCAAACCGTTCGCGCCAGCATCAATCGCAGCGCCCACGGACATAACGGGTAAAATCACTGCCATGACGTTTATGGTCGCGCTGTCAATAACCGTTAATCCCCAATTAACGAACCAGCGGCGGTTTCGAGGGACGGGGCGCGCGCGGCGCGGTATGACAGTCTCGATTATCGCAAAAAGCGCGAACAGGCCGAGAAAGACCGATAGACGGATGAGAGTTTCGTTTTCCATGCGCTGAAGGTGGGCTTGAACTGCTGGAAGATCAAGGGGGATGCGGTGATATTACATATAATAACCTGAATGTGTTCGCAGCNTTACTCGCGGATCAACGATCCAGCACCGTGTTCNGTGAACAATTCCAGCAAGCAGGCGTGGGGTGCGCGACCGTCGAGGATAACTACGGCGCGCACGCCGCCTTCAATTGCCGACAGGGCCGTTTGGGTTTTCGGGATCATTCCGCCGGCGATCACACCGCTGTTGGTTAGTTCGGCCACGTGCTCGGGTGTTAGCTGTGTGATGACGTTACCGTCGGCGTCTTTTACACCGGAAACATCGGTCAGCAGCAATAGGCGGTCAGCGTCAAGGCCTGCCGCGATGGCACCAGCGGCGGTGTCCCCGTTGACGTTGTAGGTTTGGCCGTCGACACCGACACCAACAGGCGCGATCACGGGGATTAGGTCGCTGTCGAGGAATGTGTGCAGGACTTCGGGGTTGATTTTGACCGGTTCACCTACGAACCCGAGGTCAGGCTTGGCCCTCTCACAGATCATCAGGTTGGCGTCTTTACCCGACAGACCGACAGCCTTACCGCCTTGTTTGTTAATCGCGCCGACGATGCGTTTGTTTACGGAACCGGACAGAACCATCTCGACGATCTTCATGGTTTCGGCGTCAGTTACACGTTTGCCGTTCACGAATTCCGATTTGACGTTCTGCTTTTTCAGCATTTCGTTAATCATCGGGCCGCCACCATGCACAATGATCGGGTTCACGTTGACCTGTTTCATCAACACGATATCACGGGCGAATTGTTCCATCGCGGCGTCGTCACCCATGGCGTGGCCACCGAACTTAATGACCACAATAGCACCGTCGTAGCGCTGCAAAAATGGCAGGGCTTCGCTTAGGGTTCTGGCTGTGGCAATCGAGTCGCGTTGCATCGCTTGTTGTAACTCCATCGGGTGGCTCCTTGCGGTTTGGCACTGTTTAGCCGCTTGGGTCGCGAAACCCAAGACCGGAGTTTATTCCATCGTTGCGATGATGGTTCGCAGCACGTCCAGCCCTTCGCCTTTGTTCGAAGACGTCAGGACGATTTCGGGGTAGGCGGCGGGAAATTTGGTAAGGGTCGCGCGGGTTTTGTCGATGATTTTATCTAGTTCCGGCTTTTTCAGCTTGTCGCATTTTGTTAGCACAACCTGAAATGTCACGGCTGAGGAGCCCAGCAACGTCATGATTTCTTCGTCCACGTCTTTGGGGCCATGGCGCGCATCGATCAGCAAAAATACGCGGCGCAATGTAGCTCGACCTTGAAGATAGGCTTTTAGCAGGCGTTGCCATTTTGCGACGACGGCGACAGGGGCGTTGGCGAAGCCGTAGCCCGGAAGATCGACGAGATAGTGATCATCAAGCAGTGTGAAATAGTTGATTTCCTGAGTGCGCCCAGGCGTGTTGGAGGCGCGTGCCAAGGCTTNGCGGCCCGTCAGCGCGTTGATCAGCGTGGATTTCCCGACGTTGGAGCGGCCAGCGAAGCAAACTTCCATGCGGTCGGCGGGTGGTAAGCCGTCCATTGCGACGACGCCTTTGAGGAAGTCGGAATTGCCTGCGAACAGTTTGCGGCCAAGTTCGGCGGCGGCGTGATCGGGGATTTCGGCGATGGGGAATTGGACGCTCATGATAGCACCTCGACTGTGTCTTGTTGACGGATGCGGCCAGAATTAACCACGACGGCGTAGACGCCCATTTCTTGATGGCCGAAACCGTTTTTCAGCGCGCCTAACGTGTCGGCGTCGCGAATGCCTGTTTCGATGTTAACCGTTGTAGCCAAGCAGCGTGTGATTTCCTCGCGAATTTCCAGCTCTGCTTCACCAATGCGAATACGTTTGCCGATCATCTCTTTTTCAACCCAAGGCGCCCAACCATCAATAAGGATATTTCCGCGCCAGCGAGTCGGCGCGAGACTGGTTCCGAGGTTTTTCTCAATTTCGGCGTGGGATGCCAGATTGATGATCGAGNTGGATTGAAATTTTGTATCTGTCATTGGTTGCGCAGCACTAACCAGTCTGGCAGGTAGCATGCGCGCGGCGTTGGAAAGAGGCGTGACCCACCGCACGAACTGATTGGCGTCGTCTGCGTCGTCGGGGTCGATTGTAATGTCCGCGCAATCGGGATGGCTTAACGTAATCTTATTCAGGCGCTCGTCCACATGTGCAGCGATTGCCTGCAAGCGCGGGGACTTGGCACCGATTGAGAATTGAGTGCAAGGTTGCCACACTGGGCGCTCCGCATCAAAGCGGGACGCCTCGTGGGCGACTGCCCAACGACGGTCCCACGGCAGGCATTTGCCCTCCGTCAGGAACGCTTCGGAAATTTCCTCGCGGCCATGGCTTTTGATGGGATGACGCCAGATATGTGTGACGCCTCCCGTCATGCTATTTGTCTTCCTGACTTTTGCGGAAGGGCTTCATGATGTTACCGAATACGTCAGGTTTAACCCCTTGCGAACGCATGATCAGGTATTGCTGAGTGAACGTGATGGTATTGTTGGCCACCCAGTAGATCACTAGACCGGACGCGAAACGTCCCAGCATGAACATGAATACCCAAGGCATCCACGCGAAAATCATCGCTTGGGTTTTGTCTGTGGGGGCGGGATTGAGTTTCTGCTGCATCCACATTGTTATACCCATCAGGATCGGGAATACGCCGATGGATAGAATCGCAAGGAAGCTTTCAGGGCCGGGAGGCGAGAATGGAAGCAAGCCGAACAGGTTCAGGATGGAGCTTGGATCAGGCGCGGAGAGATCCTGAATCCATCCGAAGAACGGCGCGTGGCGCATTTCGATTGTGACGAACAGCACTTTGTAGAGCGAGAAGAAGATCGGAATTTGTAGGAAGATCGGCAAACAACCCGAGGCGGGGTTTACCTTGTTCTTCTTGTAAAGCTCCATCATTTCTTTTTGCATGGCTTGCTTGTCGTCGCCTGTGCGTTCTTTCAATTCCTGCATTTCTGGCTGAAGTTTTTTCATCTTCGCCATGGAGACGTAGGATTTGTATGCCAGCGGCGACAACAAGGTTTTGATAACAAGTGTCAGACCGATGATCGACAGACCCATGTTGCCGATCCAGCCGTGGATCAGATTTAGCAGGGCAAAGATCGGCTTGGTGATAAAGAAGAAGATACCCCAGTCAACGGAGTCAACAAAGATGTCGATTCCAAGGTCATTTTGATAGGCACGGATGGTGGATACTTCTTTGGCACCAGCGAATAGCAACGTAGTGACCTCTGCGTCTTGACCACCCGAGATTTCCATAACCGGCAGGCGCATATCGGCCTGATAGGTATCGTTGGCGGGTGTGTATTTGGATACGGACGCGAACTTTTGACCCGGAAGCGGGATCAGGGTTGTCATCCAGTATTTGTCGGTCATGCCGATCCAGCCACCCTCAAGCACGTCCACGCGGTCGATGTTTCCACCCTCTGCGGCATCGAATGCCTCGTCCGGCATGTTTTTGTATTTGATTTCCTGCAATTCACCATCTTGCGCGCGCACAACACCTTCGTGCAATAGGTAAAAGCCCAACGTGTCGGGCTCGCCTTTGCGGGCGATAATGCCGTAAGGCTGCATTCGTACAGCGGCATTGGTGTTGTTTTCAACGCGCTGTNTGATGGTGAACATATAGTTTTCATCAATGGAAATCGTGCGGCGGAAAATAAGACCGGCACCATTGTCCCACTTGATCGTCAGCGGTGTGGTTTCGGTTAGAATTCTACCGCTTTCAACCGTCCAGATCGTTGTTGCACCNGGNACGGCGGAAGCATCGATACCGCCAGCAGGGGCCCAACCGTAGACTGTATAATACGGGTTGGCAGAATTGGCAGGCGACAGAAGTGTTACCTTGTCACTTTCGTCGCCCTGAACGACGTTGTAGTCCGTGAGGTGCAAATCGTCGATGCGGCCACCTAGCAGTGAGATNGATCCAGCGACNCGGCCAGTTTTAATCTCGACACGGTCGGTCTGGGCCAGCGCGTTTTCGCGGCTCGCTTCAGGTGTAACCACTTGGGCAGGGGCCGCAGCGATGAACGTGCCGTCAGCCTGTGGAACGCTGGCAACACCGTCAACTTGGACAGTGGCGGTTTCTGTGGCGTCCGGCAGCACTTCTTGCTCGGCCGGGGGGAACAGGATGAACCATACAAAGATCACCAGAAAGCTAAGGCCAGTGGCTAAAAGCAGGTTTTTATTATTGTCTTCCATCGTTCACTCCGGATAGCGGGAATTCTTCTGAGTGCCTTCAACAGGGATAGGCACAAAAGGTCAAGGTTTAATGGTGCGTCTTTGCAGCCCAGCGAAGTCAAATAAGCTGGAATCAAGCAGATGAGACGGGTTTGCGTTGGTTAACGCCTTAAACATGACTTGTCGACGCCCCGGAGAGTTCTTTTCCCACTCGTTCAACATCTGTTTGACTTGCTGGCGTTGCAGCCCGTCTTGGGAACCGCACAGGTCACACGGAATGATGGGATAGTTCATCGCGGCGGCGAATTTTTCGCAATCTACTTCGGCCACGTGGGCCAAGGGGCGGTAAACGAACAGGTCGCCTTCGTCGTTAACCAATTTGGGCGGCATGGTGGCCAGCTTGCCGCCGTGAAACAGGCTCATCATGAAGGTTTCAAGAATGTCGTCACGGTGATGGCCAAGGACGATGGCGGAACAGCCCTCCTCGCGGGCAACGCGGTAAAGGTTGCCGCGACGCAGTCGGGAACATAAGGAGCAGAAGGTTTTATTCTCGGGGATTTTGTCAATCACGATAGAATAGGTATCTTTGTATTCGATCCGGTGCGGGACTTTCATGCGTTCAAGGAATTCGGGCAGAACGGTGGAGGGAAAACCGGGTTGGCCTTGGTCCAGATTGCACGCAAGAATTTCGACGGGCAGCAGACCGCGCCATTGTAGTTCAGCAAGGGCCGCAAGCAAAGTGTAGCTGTCTTTGCCACCGGAGATGCAGACGAGCCATTTGGCGTCCCGCTCGATCATGCCATATTGCTCGATTGCTTCGCGGGTCTGGCGAATGATGCGTTTACGGAGTTTCTTGAACGCGATCGAGGTTGGTGCGCCCTCAAACAGCGGGTGGATTTCAGAGGCTTCAGTCATGTTTATGGTCTTGGTCATCCGGTACCGGATCATAGCCGTCNCGNCCAAGCGGGTGGCAGCGGCCAACGCGTTTGATGGCCAGCCATGTGCCCTTGATTGCGCCATGTTTTTCGAGCGCTTCCAGCGCGTAGGCTGAACATGTCGGTTGATAGCGGCAGTTGCGGCCTACCCATGGGCTGCCGACAGTGCGGTATATTTTGACCGGCAGGCTGATGATAAAGGCTAGTGGCGTCATTTTCGGGGCTTTCGCGGCGCGTGTATTTTGGACAGCGCGGTTTCCATGTCTTGCACCAACAGATGGAACGGGCGGTCGCTGGTTTCAAGATGGCGTCCTATCAAGACATAATCCCAACCCACCATACCTTGTGTGGGCAGAACCGCGCGGGCGACTTCGCGAAGGCGACGTTTGGCACGGTTGCGGGCCACCGCGTTGCCGACTTTCTTGGAACAAGTATAGCCGATGCGGATCAGTTCTTTGTCGTCACGGTGGCGCGCTTGTAGCATCATTCCTTTAGCGGATTGACGGCGCGCGCGGGCGGCCAGTAGGAAATCGCTGCGTTTACGCAAGGTTTCCGTTGGGCAAACGGAAACCGCCGGGGGCTTGTCACCGGCGTTCCCTANGNTGGGTTCGCGGTCTGCCTCCGGCGGTTTCATAAACTGTAACCTAAATCGGTTTTACGCAGTTAGGCTTTTGCGGCCTTGGGCACGACGACGGTTAACAATCTTGCGACCGTTTTTAGTTGCCATGCGCGAACGGAAACCGTGGCGGCGTTTGCGAACAAGGTTGCTCGGCTGGAATGTGCGTTTCATTTTCTTACTCCTGCTCGGATAAGCGAAGGGATTCGCCTGACCGGAAATTCTGAAATGGCTGTTTAGGCCCAGTTTTATCGGAAGTCAATTCTGATTCAGCGGAAAAATGCCCTGTTTTTAGAAACATTTGCCGCACCGGAACCACTATTGTTAGCACAATACTGAAACATTAGATGAATTCCAATCAAGGATGTGTGAGGCCTCTTTCGGAAGTGGTCGGAAGGCGGCAAATAGGGTGCAACGGAATAATGCCAGTGTAGGAGATTTTCATGGCAACAGTTAAATCAGACGGGTTTTCGGTGCAACGGATGTTGCCGTTAATCGGGATCGCGATAGTAGCGGTCATCGGGTTCTTTACCCTTAAAGACTATCTAAGTTTTGAGTCGCTGAGGGATAATCGCGAGGCATTGCTAGCTTGGCGGGACGCTAATTTCATCTTGGCCACCATTGCGTTCTTATCGGTTTATATCGCGATTGTAGCGTTCTCGCTGCCGGGTGCAGCGATTGCCTCGCTGACAGGCGGGTTCCTGTTCGGGCTGTTTCCCGGGGCATTTTACAACATCATGGCGGCAAGTATTGGCGCGGTTTTGATTTTCACGGCGGCGCGTATGGGACTGGGTGATTATCTATCGCGTAAAATGGACAGTGCGGGCGGTGTGGTCGGCAGGATCAAGGCGGGGCTGGATGATAACGAGGTCAGCTTCTTGTTGCTGATGCGTCTGGTTCCGGCGTTTCCGTTCTTTGTGGCGAATCTAGTGCCGGCGTTGGTTGGAACAAAATTGCGCACGTTTGCATGGACGACGTTTATCGGAATCATTCCGGGTGGTGTCGTTTATACGTGGGTCGGTTCCGGCCTTGGCGAAGTTTTCGCNCGCGGNGANACNCCTGATCTNGGCATTATCTTTGATCCCAAAATCCTTGNNCCGATATTGGCNNTATGTGCGCTGTCNGTGCTGCCAATCGTNTTAAAAGCATTCAAGAAATAAGGACNNCATAATGGAACGTATTAAAACCGACATTTGTGTGATCGGCGCTGGTTCTGGCGGGCTGTCTGTTGCAGCAGGGGCTGTGCAGATGGGCGCGAGCGTGGTTCTGTTGGAAGGCCACAAGATGGGTGGCGATTGTTTGAACTATGGTTGCGTGCCTTCCAAAGCGTTGATCGCGGCGGGAAAACACGCCCATGCAATGACAACGGGTGCGCCTTACGGGGTGACTCCGGTGACGCCCGTAGTCGATTACGCAGCGGCGATGGAGCATGTNTCNGGAGTCATTAAAGGCATCGAACCGCACGATTCTGTTGAGCGGTTCGAGGGGTTGGGCGTTAAAGTCATTTCCGAATTTGGACGCTTTATTTCACCNACCGAGGTGCAGGCCGGAGATACAATTATCACCGCGCGGCGTTTCGTGATCGCGACAGGATCATCGCCGCTGGTGCCGCCTATTCCGGGCTTGGACACTGTTGATTACTTGACCAACGAAAATCTGTTTGAATTGCGCGAGCGGCCTGAGCATTTGCTGATTATTGGTGGCGGACCCATCGGGATGGAAATGGCGCAAGCACATGTGCGGCTTGGCGCCGAGGTGACAGTGCTGGAGGGGTTAAAAGCGTTGGGGCACGATGACCCGGATATGGCTGCGATTGCGCTGGAAAACATTCGTGCCGAAGGAGTCGAGATTGTCGAGGGCGCGATGGTTTCCGAAGTACACGGGGGCGACGGTGTTACGGTCAAAACGAAGGATGGCGCCTCCTACACCGGATCGCATATATTGGTGGCGGTCGGGCGCAAGCCGAATATCGACAAACTGGATCTGGACAAGGCGGGGATTGAAACCCATCGACCCGGGATTGTGGTCGATGCGGGGCTGAAGACGACAAACAAAAACGTCTATGCTATTGGCGATGTGGCCGGTGGTCTGCAATTCACGCATGTGGCCAACTATCATGCGGGGGTGATTATTCGCTCTGCGTTGTTCGGAATGCCAGCCAAGGCGACCGAAAAACATATTCCGTGGGCAACCTATACCGACCCCGAGATCGCGCAAGTTGGACTAACAGAGGCGCAAGCGATCGGGGTGCATGGCGATAAAGTCGAGGTGCTGCGGTTTGAATATGGCGAGAACGACCGCGCGCGAGCCGAACGTAACACTAAAGGTTTGATCAAGGTGATGGTGCTGAAAGGTAAGCCGATCGGCGCATCTATTGTCGGCACACAAGCCGGTGAATTGATTCAGCTGTGGGCGCTGGTGATTGCAAACGGCCTGAAAATCGGGGCAGTGGCGGCGATGGTCGCGCCATACCCAACGCTGGGCGAAATTAACAAACGCGTGGCGGGGCAGTACTATACGCCGCGTCTGTTTGAAAATGCGCGGGTGAAGTGGATTGTCCGTTTTGTTCAGCGGTTTCTTTAGGGTGCGGTGTCGCGTGATAACTTGTGGGTCGGGGCACTTATGCATAGAGTTCCCGCCAACCTATAAAACAATCGGGACTTAGATGTTCTTCAAAACCCTATCAGGTCGGTTTCTACTGCTCAGCTTCCTTTTTGTGATGGTCGCAGAGGTGTTGCTTTTTGTGCCCTCGGTATCAAATTTCCGACTGACGTATTTACAGGACCGGTTGGAGCGAGCGCAGTTGGCATCTTTGGCGTTGCTGGCCACGCCAGATGACATGGTCGCGCCCGAACTGGCGGACGAATTGTTGAAAAACGCCGAGGTTTTGAACATTGTGTTGCGCCGTGACGCGGTCCGCGAATTGGTTCTGGCGATGCCATTGTCAAAACCTATCAGTCAGACATTTGATTTACGCGATCCGGGATTCTTTGGCCAAATCAAAGACGCTGTGATTTGTGCATTCGGGAAGCCCGGAAATATTATCCGGATCATCGGGCAGCCGGTGAAAGACGCTGGCATTCAGATCGAAATTGTTATGAACGAAGCGCCGGTTAAAGCGGCGATGCTGGAATATAGTCGAAACGTGTTTTTCTTGTCGCTCGCGATCTCTTTGGTAACCGGTGGGTTGCTGTTTTTGTCACTTCAGGCGCTGATTACACGGCCGATCATCAAGGTGATTTCTTCGATGACGCGGTTTCGCAATAACCCCGAAGATGCAAGCAATGTGATCAAGCCTGACGCATCGATTTTGGAGCTACGCGAAGCAGAGACGGCGTTGCATGACATGCAGTTGCAGCTGATAGCATCGTTGCGCCAGAAGGAGCGGTTGGCTTCGTTGGGCGGCGCGGTTTCGAGGGTTAGCCATGATTTGCGAAACATTCTGACGACAACACAGATTTTGGCGGACCGGTTGGAGATGAGNGATGATCCTAAGGTGCAGAAGATGGCACCCAAGCTGCTGAACTCACTTTCACGAGGGATNAACCTTTGTGAACGCACNTTAACCTTTGGCAAGGCAGACGAGCCAGAACCGGAGATACGNTCNGTGGGTCTGAAAGCGATNGTTGATGATGTAATCGAAAACGACGCGNTACGGGAAACNGAAAANGTNCAGTTGATTTCGACNGTGGCGCATGACGCNAANATTTCNGCGGATCCCGAACAAATGTTCAGAGTGTTAACCAACCTTATCCGCAATGCACGACAGGCGATTGAGGGAACGGGCAAGATGGGGATTGTCAGCATCTCGGCGGATGCTCACGATGGTGGCGTTGATATTGTCGTGCGCGATACCGGCCCCGGACTACCCGAAAAGGCACGCGAGTTTTTGTTTAAACCGTTTCAGGGCGGTGCCCGTCGTGGCGGTACCGGATTAGGGCTGGCGATTGCCGCAGAACTGGTGCGCGGACATGGCGGAAACCTCGAATTGATCGAGACTTCCGAGGCTGGCACATCGTTTCGGATATTCTTGCCGGATGGTGAAAAATAATAGCCGGAAATTCGGCATTTTGCCTCTTGCAAAGGTGGGCGGGCAACGCTAAACCGCCCTCCAATGCACCCGTAGCTCAGCTGGATAGAGTACCTGACTACGAATCAGGGGGTCACACGTTCGAATCGTGTCGGGTGCACCATTTACCTTACTTTGAAACTGTCGCCCCCAGTTGTGAACAATGATCTAATCAAGAGGTCGTGCCTTCACTGACGCAGATTTCNNCGCCNGCCAATTTCCACAACCAGTTTCTGCGCGTATGGTTCGTCTGNCGTGCAGATTATACTGGGCCATTCCGGGCGGTTCAGNCTGTCNGGAAAATGCTGTGCTTCCAGACAGACTCCCATAAACGCACCATAATTTGTGCCGTTTAGCCCAGTAACTGGGATACCCGGATTCGGTGCATTATACACTTGAAGTCCGGGCTCATCTGTCCACAGTTTTAGTTCTAGATTGCTTTGCGGCGAATAGAGTGTCGCTGAAGGCTTGCTAACGTCGCGCTTTGGATCCATTACAAGGTTGTGATCTACGCCAATGCGTGACGGGTCCGTCGCTTCGAACGTTGTTGGGCGAGTAAAATCAAATCGGGNNTTTTCTACTGTCAGAATTTCACCGGTGGGAATTTGAGTCTTATCAACCGGCGTNTANGAACGCGCCGCGATCTGGATTAAATGGCCCCGCACGTTCCCGGTGCCGTTCAGGTTATAATAGTTGTGTTGTGCGAGATTTATCGGGGTTGGTGCGTTAGGCATTCCGGTCATTTCGCAAGTAAGTCTGGCGCCTTGCAGGCGGTAGGTCACTGTGAATCTTACAGCCGCCGGATAGCCTTCTTCGCCGTCCTCACTGTGATAACTCAGCTGGATCGAATTTGATGCGTCGTCTGTTTCAAGCTCCCAAATACGGCCACTTAATCCAGATATTCCACCGTGTAGGTGGTTTATACCGTCGTTAACGGGCAGTTGGTATTTGGTGNTTTTTATCTGAAACCGCCCACGCGCGGTCCGGTTTGCGACACGCCCGGCGATTGCGCCAAAATATGGTGAGTGTAAAGGATAACTCGNGAATTCATCGAACCCCAAAACGACGGAAATGGGGCCTTCAGGATGGCGTATCTGCCAGTCCCTTACGACACATCCATAGTTCAAAATGGATACCGTAGCGACATCCGAGCGTAGCGTGGCCTCAATTACATCTCGACCTTCGAATTTCCCGAAACTACGCACTTGAATCATTTGAATTCCTTAACGGTTTTGGGTAAACACCTGTGACCGTATATACAATGTTATCTTAATATTCTATGGGATTATCCTTCCGATCCTAAAATTTTCAACTGGCGTCAGAGAGTGCATTCATGCGTATTGGATTTGATTATGGNGGCACCAAAATCGCCGGAATCGCGATTGGNGATAATGGCGAAAAGCTTGCGGAACTGCGCGTAGAGACCCCTCGCTTCAATTATGAGGCCGGTGTTTCCGTAATTCAAAATGCAACTGCGGAACTTCAAGATGTGGCCGGCGTGAAGGCGGATTTTGTCGGCATTGGCGTGCCGGGATCGGTCGATATAAAAACCGGTCGAATATCGCTTGGAAATTCCGTTTGGTTGAGTGGGCGCGATTTGCGCGGCGACGTAGAGGACGCGGTTGGTGTGCCGGTGAAAATCGCGAATGACGCCAATTGTTTTACTTTGTCGGAAGCCGTAGACGGCGCTGGCGAAGGGGCGTCGGTGGTATTTGGTGCGATCCTCGGGACTGGAATTGGAGGGGGCATCGCTGTTAATGGACAGTTATTGATTGGTGCAAACTCTATCGGAGGCGAGTGGGGGCACATGCCACTTCCGACCCCGCGTGATGACGAGCGCCCGGGGCCAAAATGTAGTTGCGGTCAATTCGGTCATACAGAAAGCTGGTTGTCCGGCCCGTCTTTGGCTGCAGATTATGCGCGCCGCGCAGGCATCCAAANCGAAAACGGGCCCGATGTTCCACAAATAATGTCTTTGATAAAATCAGGCGACGCAGTTGCCGCTGAAACGTTCGCGCGATTCGAAGACCGTTTAGCGCGCTCGTTAGCAGCGATCATCAACGTGCTCGACCCGAATGTTATTGTCCTTGGCGGCGGTGTCTCTAACATTGATCGTCTATATGAAACCATTCCNGACTTGGTGAAGCNNCANGTATTTGGCGATCANTTNAANACCNGAATNGTTCGNAATATGCATGGTGACAGCTCTGGTGTTCGTGGTGCCGCNTGGCTTTGAANTTCTATTTTAAAGCGTGATAGGNGCTTAGAAGCCCTGCGGTCGACGTGTCGATANCGTCGTTTTGTTTCGCGNCTTTTACCATNGGCAACATTNTTGANGCCAATTCTTTNCCAAGTTCGACGCCCCATTGATCAAAACTGTTAATTCCCCAAATCACGCCTTCAACAAACACGCGATGTTCGTAAAGTGCAACTATTTTTCCAAGGGTTTGCGGCGTAAGTTGACGGTACATCAGCGTGGTAGAAGGCCGGTTACCAGGAAATTCCCGATGGGCGGATGAAGCTTGGCGTCCACGCATCAAGGCTTCGGACTGGGCAAAGCAATTTGCGACTAGTAGATCGTGGTGATGTTGTAAGTCAGGCTCGAAACCCTGTACTGCAATCAGGAATTCGCAGGGGATAACCGCGCTGCCCTGATGAACGAGTTGGTAAAATGCGTGCTGCCCGTTTGTTCCCGGCTCACCCCAGATAACTGGACCAGACCCGCGGGTCAGTNGATCGCCATTTAGAGCGACACTTTTNCCGTTACTTTCCATATCCAACTGCTGAAAATACGCAGGAAGTCGGCTGAGGCGTTGGTCGTATGGAAGGATTGCGCGGGTTGGATAGCCGCAAATATTGTTATGCCATATACCGATGAGGGCCAGTAGAACAGGCATATTTTGGTTTAGCGAAGCGGTGCGGAAATGCGTGTCCATTTCGAACGCGCCTAGCAGAAAATCGTCGAAATTGTCCGGTCCTATGGCCAACATTAAGGGCAGACCAACAGGCCCCCAAACGGAATGCCGCCCGCCAACCCAGTCTTCGAAACCGAATACTCGCGCAGGGTCTATACCAAACGCTGCGGTGGCTTCCGTTGCGCTTGATACAGCGACGAGATGTTGTGTGTGTTGTTCGCCAAGTGCGTCAGTTAACCAATTAATAACCGTTTTGGCGTTGGTCATAGTTTCGATTGTTGTGAAGGTTTTCGAGGCAACAATCACCAGTGTACGCGCCGGGTCCAACCCCATCAGAACATCGTGAACATGCGCCCCGTCGATGTTGGAGATGAAATGCGTGCGCGGGCCGTCATGGTACGGGGCCAACGCCAGCGTCGCCATAACTGGACCAAGGTCGGAGCCGCCGATACCGATGTTTACGACATCGGTAAAGGGGCGCTTATCGGCGGCGCAAATGTCGCCCTGTCGGATGCCTTGGCAAAATCGCCGCATACGTTTCAGTGTTTCGTGAATGCCGGGCATGACGTTTTGGCCATCGACCAGAATCGGATCATCGGAACGGTTTCGAAGGGCGGCGTGCAGGACCGCGCGGTCCTCGGTTGTGTTGATCTTATCGCCGCGGAACATGGCGTCTCGCTTGGCCTCGACACCTGAAGCGAGTTGCAGCAGCATATGCATGGCTGGCGTGTCGATCGAGGTTTTGGAATAGTCCAGNANCATGTCNTCAACNGANACCNAGAACGNATCAAANCNNTTGGGATCATTCAGTAATTCGCTAATACGCGCGCTGGCTGTGCGCTTACGATGTGTGGCTAGATCAGACCAAATATCCTCCATCAAGTACGCCCTATCTGGCTTGCNTCGCGTGCTAAGGCCTCGATCCCCGACCAGTCGCCGCTGACAACCATAGCAGACGGAGCCACCCAACTGCCACCAGCGCAAATGACGTTTGGAAGGTTCAGATAATCAATTGCGTTTGCAAGGCTAACGCCACCTGTTGGGCAGAACGAAATCTGCGGTAGTGGTGCGCCGATGGCCCTCAAGGCAGGCGCGCCGCCGGAGGCTTCGGCGGGAAAAAATTTCAGCAGGTCGTAGCCTTTTTCCAACATTCGCATCGCTTCGGTCGAGGTCGCGGCGCCCGCTAGCAAAGGTAGGCCTTCGTCTTCGCACGCTTTGATTAGGCAATCGGTTGCCCCTGGGGAAACGCCGAATTTAGCGCCAGCAGCTTTGGCGGCTTTGACGTCGGCAGGGGTGATCAGTGTCCCTGCGCCAACCACGCCGCCTGCGACTTCGGACATCGCGCGGATGGCNTCNANNGCGNCGGGNGTTCGCAATGTGACTTCCAGTGCGGGCAAGCCACCCGCTATCAACGCTTCGGCGAGTTGGCGCGCGGTTCTGACGTCATGGACGACAAGAACGGGAACGATGGGTGCGAGGGCGCATACTTCGCGGTTCATTTTGCAGGCGTCTTGAGCAGTAATCATAATTTCACCATAGGGTTTGTTCGGCCCGTGCAGGCCATGTTTTATCGTATTCGGATCCGCCAACTTCGCCGTCCGTCATTGCGGCAAGTATATCGCCTGTGGATGGCAGGGCGGGGGCGGGGTTGCCGTTCCAAAGGTCGGCGCGCATCACCGCGCGGGCGCATTGGAAATAGATTTCGTCAATCGTGATCAGCAGCACTGTGCGCGGGGCCTTGCCGGATTTGGCGAAGCGTTGCAGCAAGTCCGGGGATGCGGATATCCGGCCTCTGCCATNGACGCGCACGATGGTGTTGGAGCCGGGCACGAGGAACATCANCGANAANCGCGGGTCGCGNACGATGTTNCGNAANGTNTCGATNCGGTCNTTTCCGCGCCANTCGGGTAGCGNGAGGGTTTTGTCGTCNTCNATGAAAACCACTTGNCCGTTGTCGCCGCGCGGNGTGCAATCCAGCCCTTCNGGNCCGACAGTGGCCAATGCAACGAAGGGNGANGCCTTGATGAACGCGCCNTATTCGGCGGTCACGTGNTCGGTGACTTTGACCAGTGACGGGGCNTTGGGCNTGCCNTACAGGGNTTCAAGTTGTTCGATAGTCTNGATCATAAAACGGATGCNCCGGTTTCGGCGGGGCCGACGTTGCGACGGAAGACCTCGAACATTTCTCGGCCTGTGCCGAAACTGTTGGCCGTCAGGTCGACGATGACTTTCGGGCGGTCCAGTGCCCCTTTGGTTATAACATCCAACGTTCCGTTAACCGCATCAACAGTGATGATATCGCCGTCTGCGAGGCACGCGAGGGGGCCACCGACGATGGCTTCAGGGGATACGTGGATGGCAGAGGGAACTTTGCCGGAAGCACCGGACATGCGGCCATCAGTTACAAGCGCGACTTTCTGACCACGTTCCTGCATGATCGTTAGCAGTGGTGTCAACGAGTGTAGTTCCGGCATTCCGTTGGCTTGCGGGCCTTGGAAGCGGACGACGACAACGACGTCTTCGATCATTTCGCCAGCTTTAAACGCAGCTTTGACGGCTTCTTGGTCGTGAAAAATACGGGCGGGGGCCGTGATGATGTGTTTGTCTTTGGCTACGGCCGAGACTTTCATGACGCCCGAACCAAGGTTGCCTTTCAGGTGCGAAAGACCGCCGCTAGCTTGGAACGGGTCGGCTACGGTTTTGAGGATTTTATCGTTGAGGGATTTGGCCGTGCCTTCTTCCCAGGCCAGCACTCCATCGCGCAATTTGGGTTCTTGTGTGTATTGCGCGAGCCCCGTACCGACGACGGTTTGTGTATCCGCGTGAAGGTGGCCGGAGGCGAGTAATTCACCGATCATATAGCCCGTTCCGCCCGCCGCGTGGAAATGGTTAACGTCTGCGAGGCCATTGGGGTAGACTCGGGCGATCAGCGGGGTCATGGCAGAGATTTCGGAGAAATCCTCCCAGTCGAGCACGATGCCAGCAGCGCGGGCCATGGCCAGAAGGTGTATCAAAAGGTTGGTGGAGCCGCCCGTTGCCATTAGCCCGACAATTCCATTCACGAAAGCCCTTTCGTCGAGGATATCGCATACAGGTGTGTATTCATTTCCAAGCGCGCTGATAGCGAGCGAGCGTTTCGCTCCCTCAATCGTAAGTGCATCCCGCAGCGGCGTGTTGGGATTGACGAAACTGGCACCGGGTAGGTGTAACCCCATGAATTCCATCAACATTTGGTTGGTGTTGGCGGTACCGTAGAATGTGCAAGTACCGGGGCCGTGGTAGCTGGCCATCTCGGCTTTCAGTAGTTCTTCACGGCCGATTTTGCCTTCAGCGAACAGTTTACGAACTGCGACTTTGTCATCGTTCGACATTCCGGTCGTCATTGGTCCCGCTGGCAGGAATACGGCTGGCAGGTGACCGAATGTGGCAGCAGCGATCACCAATCCGGGGATGATTTTGTCGCAAACACCGAGGTAAACGGAGGAGTCGAAGACATTGTGGCTTAGGGCGACGCCCGCCGACATGGCAATGATGTCGCGCGAGAACAGCGACAATTCCATACCCGCTTGGCCTTGGGTAACCCCGTCGCACATGGCGGGCACGCCACCTGCGAATTGCGCTGTGCCGCCAACGTCGTTGGCAGCTTTGCGGATCAGGTCGGGGTAGCGTTCGAACGGTTGATGAGCCGAAAGCATGTCGTTGTAGGCCGAAATTATGCCAATGTTTCCAGCGGAAGTTTTCGCCAGCGTTTCTTTGTCACCATCGGGGCTGGCCGCGAAAGCATGGGCGAGGTTGCCGCAGCTCAAATGTGCGCGGCGCGGGCCTTCATCGCGGGCGGCTTTCATACGGTCCATATAGGCGTTGCGGGTCGTCGCGCTGCGTTCAACAATACGCACGGTTACGTCGGTGATTGTGATTTGCATGGTCATACCTCGATTGGGCGCCAGCGACGCGAGTCGCGGTGCATTAGGGCCAGCGACCCATCAGGGCCGGAGCTGCCTTGGTCGTAACGTTCAGGTTTTTCGCCTTCCCAGTTGGCAACAATTGGATCTGTCCATGCCCAAGCGGCCTCGACTTCGTCACCACGCATGAACAGGGTTTGGTCGCCGCGAATGACGTCCATCATCAGGCGCTCGTAAGCGTCTGCGACGTGTTCGCCGTTGTCCCCCAAGGCCTCTGCGAAGCTCATATCAAGCGGTACTTCGGTTAGGCGAAGACCGCCCTGACCGGGTTCTTTGATGATCATGTGCATGGTTATGCCCTCATCCGGTTGCAGGCGGATCACGAGGGAGTTGCCGCCGTGCCGACGCTCGGCCTGCGGGAAAATGGAATGGGGCGGGTCTTTGAAAATCACGGCGATTTCGGACATGCGCGCCCTTAGTTTTTTACCGGTACGAAGATAGAACGGCACTCCCGCCCAGCGCCAGTTTGATATGTGTGCTTTCAGTGCGACGAAGCATTCGGTGATGCTATCGGGGTTACCAGCATGGTCTTTGTAGCTACCGTCATGGGCATTGCCGCGGTATTGGCCGCGGATAATGTCGTCAGGTTTGACAGCGTCTAACGACCGGATTACCTTTAGTTTTTCGTCGCGCACATCGTCCGCCGCAAATTTAGCTGGCGGCTCCATCGCGGTGAGGCAAAGAAGTTGCATCAGGTGGTTCTGCACCATATCGCGCATCGCGCCCGAGGTGTCATAATACCCGCCACGCCCCTCAACCCCGATGGATTCCGAGACGCTGATTTGTACGTGGTCAACATGCTGCGCGTTCCAGACAGGTTCTAGTAGGGTGTTGGCAAATCGTAACGCCATGAGGTTTTGGACGGTTTCTTTGCCCAGATAATGGTCGATGCGATAAATCTGGTTCTCATCAAAACACGTGCCGAGCTGGCGGTTTAATTCCTTCGCGGACGCGAGGTCATGGCCAAAGGGTTTCTCTACAACGATGCGGCTGTCCGGTGTGGCGATGCCAAGTTTGGACAGACGGCTGGCGATGGGGCCAAATAGTGATGGCCCGACAGAGAGATAGAACGCCCGCACGGGGTTAGGCTTGTCGTTGATCAGTAAAGCTAACGCGTCCCAACCATCTTCGCCCATCGCGTCAACGGGGACGTAGTGCAAGCAATTTAAGAATGCGGTAAGCATTTCAGAGTCTTGTTCATGCGCGGGGACGAATTTTTCGTAACTCTCGGTAGCGTTTTCCTGAAATTCTTCGCGCGTCCATTTGCTGCGCGCCGCACCGATGATGCGGGCGGTGGGGGGTAACTGTCCGGCAACGAGCCGGTGGTATAGGGCAGGCAGAATCTTGCGTTGCGCAAGATCGCCGGACGCGCCGAAAATGACCAGATCGAATAGTTCGACGGGGATAATACGGGCGGCCATTCTAGAATACCCCGCTGTTACGCAGGAATTTCAGAGACGCGCAAAAAGCTGAACGCAGTTTCTTTAGAACAGGTAGTATCACGAAAGACACCTCGTCGTTTGGTCCAAATAGCAGAGCTATCCCTTGGGCCAAAGGGACGTTCTGTGCGTGTTGAACCATATTTCGAGGGGAATGCAAAGGGGGGATGGCGAGTGTTCATAAAAATGTCATGAACGAGGCCTCGCCTTCGGCTCGGCGGTTGTGGTGTAGCGCGGCCCTGCCGATAATGCAGGGCCGCAGTGTTTTACATACAAGCTTTGAAAAGCGCCTTGGTGTTTTCCAGGGTCATTTCAACTGGATTTCCGCCAACTGAAGGGTCGGCCATGGCCATAACTGACAGTTCGTCAATGCGGTCAGCTTTGACGCCCATCTCTGTCAGGTTTTTGGGAATGCCGAGGCTGTCGTTCAGTTCGACGACGTAGGCTTTGAACCCGTCGAAGCCACCCTTTATGTCCAGATAGCCGTTCAGCGTTTCAATCCGGCCCTCAATATAGGAACGGTTGAAATCCAGCACAGGTGGGATCACGACAGCGTTAGTCGTGCCGTGATGCGTGCCATAAACCGCGCCAATCGGGTGAGACAACGCATGTACCGCGCCAAGGCCCTTTTGGAACGCCGTTGCGCCCATCATGGCCGCGCTCATCATATGGGCGCGGGCTTCCAGATCACCAGCATCTTTGAACGCGCGGGGTAGGTATTCCTTAACCAGACGCAGGCCTTCAACCGCGATGCCTTGCGACATTGGGTGGTAATGCGGTGAGGAGTATGCTTCCAAGCAATGCGCGAACGCATCCATGCCTGTGCCCGCAGTGATGAATGTCGGCATACCGACGGTTAGTTCGGGGTCGCAGATTACGATTGAAGGCAGGACTTTCGGGTGGAAGATGATTTTCTTCACGTGGGTTACGGAATTGGTGATGACGCTGGCGCGGCCAACCTCGGAACCTGTGCCTGCCGTTGTTGGCACGGCGATGATCGGGGCGATGGCGTCTGCGTCGGCGCGGGTCCACCAGTCACCTACATCCTCGTAATCCCAAAGGGAGCGGGTTTGGCCTGCCATGAAGGCGACCATTTTGCCAAGATCAAGGCCGGAGCCACCACCGAACGCGATTACGCCGTCGTGGTTGCCCGCCTTGTACATGGCGACGGCGGCCTCGAGGTTTTTCTCGTTCGGGTTTGGGTCAACTTCGCTGAACATGGCGCGGCCCAATCCGGCGGCCTCCATGATGTCCAACGTGCCTTGCGTGATCGGCAGATTGGCGAGGCCTTTGTCGGTCACCAGCAGCGGGTTTTTCATGCCCGTTGTGGCGCAGGCATCGGCCAATTCCTTGATGCGACCATTGCCGAATTCTATTGTGGTTGGATAAGACCAGTTTCCAAACAGCTTCATGATGTTACTTTCTTCAAGTGATACGATTTTGGTCGTGTGAGGTTTTGGAAGCCAAGAACGGAGAGCGCTCCGCCGCGGCCAGTGTTTTTACAGCCCGTCCAGCAAAGAGCGGGGTCGAGGTAATCGGCGCGGTTCATGAACACGGTGCCGGTTTCAAGTTCGCGACCGATTTTGGCGGCGCGGGTCGCGTCGTTGGTCCAAAGCGAACAGGTTAGGCCGAATTCGCTGTCGTTCATCAAGGCGATGGCTTCTTCGTCTGAAGATACCTTCATGATGCCGACAACAGGGCCAAAGCTTTCGTCGCGCATGACGCGCATTTCATGGGTCACGTTTGTCAGGATTTGAGGCATCAAATATGTGCCGCCGTCATCTTCCGGGAATAATGCCGCGTCGATCATCGGGACCGCACCTGCGGCGATGGCTTCGGATGTTTGCGCGCGGACCTCGTCAGCGAAACGGATATTGGCCATCGGCCCTTGTGTCGTTTCCGGGTCGAGCGGGTTACCTAGCTTGTATCCTTCAACGATTTTCACGGCCTTGGCGACGAATTCATCATAAAGGCTGTCGATCACGTAAATTCGTTCAATCCCGCAGCAGCATTGACCGGAGTTAAACACCGCGGCGTCGATTAATGTATCAACAGCGGCATCCAGATCGGCGTCATCCATAACATATCCGGGGTCTTTACCGCCAAGTTCAGTACCAACGCCTGTGAAAGTACCAGCGGCCGCGCGCTCCATTTGTTGTCCGCCACCGACCGAGCCGGTGAAGTTCACGAAGCCGAAATTATTACCGGCGATCAGCGCGGAAGTCGTGTCGTGGTCGAGGAAAACATTCTGGAAAAGGTCAGCGGGAATGCCAGCTTTTGTGAAGGCTTCAACCATTCGCTCGCCTGCCAACAGAGTTTGACTTGCGTGTTTCAGGACAACTGCGTTGCCGGCAATCAGGGCAGGGGAAACGGTGTTGATGGCTGTTAGGTACGGATAATTCCAAGGGGCAATGACAAGAACGACGCCGTGCGGCTCGCGCTCAATGCGACGCTCGAAATCTGCGCTATCTTCGACAACGATGGGCTTCAAGGCCTCGACAGCAATCGCTGCCATGCCGCTTGCGCGTTCTTCAACGCCACCGAATTCGCCGCCGTAGCGCACGGGGCGACCCATCATGTGGGCGATTTCCGGCACGATCACGTCGTTCATCTTGCCCAATTCGGCAACGCCCGCCTGAACCAGTTCTATGCGTTCGGCCAAAGGGCGGCGCGCCCACTCTTTTTGGGCGGTGCGCGCGCTGGCAACGCCCGCCTCGGCGGCTTCCATTGATAACGCGGGACGCTCGGCATAAACCGAGCCGTCGATCGGCGAGATACACTTGATCAACTTAGTCATTTCTTCAACTCCAGTGAGGGGCATTAGGCCCGTTCAAAACCTCGTGCGATTTCCCAATCGGTCACCACACGGTCAAATTCTTCCAGTTCCCATTCCGCCGCGCGGGTGTAATGGTCAACCACGTCATCGCCAAACGCTTCGCGTAGCATTTTGGAACCCTTCAGCGTTCCCATAGCGTCGCGCAGGTTCTGCGGGATCATGCCCGTATCACCTGCATACGCATCACCAACGGTGGGCGGATCAAGGTCCATCTTGTCTTCGATGCCTTTGATGCCAGCCGCCAGTTGCGCAGCCATTGCAAGATAGGGGTTCAGGTCCGAACCACCAATGCGGCATTCAATCCGCACGGACTTGCTGTTGGCCGCACAAAGGCGGAAACCGGCGGTGCGGTTGTCGACGGACCAAATGGTGCGGGTAGGGGCGAAGCTGCCCTTTTGGAAACGCTTGTAGCTGTTCACATAAGGCGCGAGGAAATACATGAAGTCTGGCGAGAATTTCAGCAAACCGCCCATGTAATTCTTCATCAATTCGGACATGCCCAGATCATCAGCTTCATCGAAAAACGCCGGCTTCCCGTCTTTCCACAGCGATTGATGCACATGGCTGGAAGACCCGACACGTTTGTGATCCCACTTCGGCATGAACGTCACCGCGTGACCCTGTTGCCACGCAATTTCTTTAATCGCGTGTTTGGCGATGGAGTGGTAATCGGCGGTGTCCAACGCCTCGGCATACTTGATGTTAAGCTCTTCTTGCCCGGCCTCTGCCTCGCCTTTTGTGCCCTCGATAGGGATGCCAGCGGCATAGAGGTGGTTGCGGATTGGCCGCATGATGTGCTCTTCTTTGGTGGTCTGGAAAATGTGGTAATCTTCATTGTAATCGCTGATCGGGGTCATGTTACGGAAGCCGTTTTTGGCGATTTCTTCGAAGCTTTCCTTGAAGATGAAAAATTCCAGTTCGGTCGCCATAACGGCGTTGAAACCCATATCCGCCAGCTTCGCAATCTGCTTTTTCAGAACTGCACGTGGCGAGTGCGGGATGGGGGCGTGTGTATCGTGATCAATCATGTCACACAGCACCATAACCGTGCCCTCAAGCCACGGAACAGTCCGCAGCGTGGTCAGGTCCGGCTTCATCACATAGTCGCCATAACCGCTTTCCCAACTGGTCGAAGCATAGCCTTCCGGGGTTGCCATCTCCAGATCAGTGGCAAGCAAGTAAGTGCAGCAATGGGTTTCCTCATATGCGCCATCAACGAAATGCTGCGCGAGGAAACGCTTGCCCATAAGGCGGCCTTGCATATCCACCATACACACAATGACAGTATCAATCTCACCATTGGAGACAGAGGTTTTTAGGTCTGCAAAAGAAAGATTACCGGACATGTTTACACTCGATTTTCAAGGGTTGGTAGGGTGCTGCGGCCCGAATCCGGGCCGCAGCGGGAATATACCTTAGTAACGGTAAGGTTTGCCAGCCTTGTTCATCACATCATTATAATCTTTGAAGATTTGAACAACTTTGGCTTTAGTTTCGGATTCTGCGGCAATTTCATCCCAGAATACTAGCGCTGCATCTTCTACGGTCTGCCACTCTTCATCCGGAATTGAGGTCAGCTCCATTTTCGGGCCGTTAACGCGCAGGTCGGCTTCGCCGCCCCAATACCACCACTGACGGTAGTAATGCGAGTGATCCATCATCATGTCGATCAACTTCTGAAGACGTTCTGGAAGTTCCTGATAACGCTCGTTATTAGCATAGAACGAACCAGCCCAAGCACCCGAGATGTTGTTGGTCAGGAAGTAGTCGGTAACGTCTGCCCAGCCAACTGTGTAATCTTCGGTAATGCCGGACCAAGCGATGCCGTCAAGCTCGCCAGTTTGCACAGCAACCTCGATATCCTCCCAAGGAAGGTTCACCGGAACCACGCCGAACTGTGTCAGGAAGCGACCAGCTGTCGGGAAGGTGAATACGCGTTTGCCTTTTAGATCATCCAGCGACCAGATCGGGTCTTTGGTTGCGAAATGGCATGGATCCCAGGAACCAGCCGACAACCAGCGAACGCCAACTTTTTCGTATTCTGCACGCCAGATGTCACCCAAACCGTACTGGTTGAACAGCACAGGAACATCGAGCGAGTAACGCGATGCGAATGGGAAATATCCGCCGAACACTGTTACTTCGGTCGGGGACGCCATGGAGTCGTCGTCCGACTGAACCATGTCGATTGTGCCTTTTTGCATGGCACGGAACAATTCGCCCGTTGGAACAAGCTGGTCGGCTGTGAACAGCTCGATTTCCATCTCGTCTTGGACGGCGTTGAACATATCAATGGACGGTTTCACGACGTGTTCGGCCAATGCCGGGCCAGCGTATGTCTGCAGACGCCATTTGATTTTGGTTTGGCCGTGAACCGCAGGTGCGGCCAAGGCGGCTGCACCGGCAACACCGGCTGTGGTTAAAAACTTACGTCTAGTAGTCATGGTCTTCTCCTTGTTGCGAGGGTTGCCCCCCAATTATCGAGGGGTTACCCCCTTCGTATGGTTAATTTCCGTAAACTAAACTTGGTAGCCACAGGGCGATTTGCGGGAATACAATCACCGTCAAAAGCGCCAGAAGCATCACGCCAACGAACGGGATGATGGACATATAAATGTCCTTCAGCGTGATCTCCGGAGGCGCCATAGCCCTCATCAGGAACAGGTTGTATCCGAACGGCGGGGTCATATAGGCGATCTGCGAAGTGATCGTGTAAAGGATGCCGTACCAGATCAAATCGAAACCGAGTGCGCCAACCAGCGGCACATAAAGTGGGGCCACGATCACCAACATCGCCGTATCATCGAGGAACGTACCCATTAGCAGGAAGGAAAGCTGCATCAGGAGCAAAATCTCCCAGCGACTTAGGCCAAGCCCGTCTACGAAGAAACTTTTGATGGCTTTCACCGCGCCAACACCATCGAATATCGCGCCAAACGCGAGGGCGGCGAGGATGATCCACATGAACATCGCGCTGATGTTCAGGGTTTGGCGAACGGTGTTCTCGAACACTTCTTTGGTCAGACGACGTTTAACAATCGCCGCGATGGTCGCAGTTGCCGCGCCCACAGCAGAGCTTTCGACAAGGCTTGTCCAGCCCTTTACGAACGGGAACATCATCACGAAGAAGATGATCAATGGAAGCAGTCCGGCCCGCGCTAAACGCATTTTTTCCGCGAATGGAACGTCGCGTTCTTCTTTGGAAAGCGGAGGGCCAAGCGTTGGATTGATTTTGCAGCGAATGGCGATGTAAACGATGAACATTGTCGCCATCATCAAGCCCGGAATGACGCCAGCCAACCAAAGTTTTCCCACGGGTTGGCGCGCGATCATTGCGTACAGCACCAGCACCACCGACGGCGGCACGAGGATACCAAGCGAGCTACCCGCTTGAACAACCCCCGAGATCATTCGTTTATCATACCCCCGTTTTAACAGCTCTGGCAGGGCGATGGTGGCACCAATGGCCATACCCGCCACCGACAGGCCGTTCATGGCTGAAATCAGAACCATCAGGCCAATTGTGCCGATAGCCAAGCCGCCGTTAAGCCCGCCCATCCACACATGGAACATCTTATAAAGGTCATCGGCAATGCCGGATTCCGACAGGATGAACCCCATGTAAATAAACAACGGCAACGTCAGAAGCGGATACCATTTCATCAGCTTCATCGAGGCGGTAAAGGCGATTTCAACACCGCCATCCCCCCAAAGCAGCATGGCGGAAACCACGGCAACAAAGCCGATACCGGCAAACACCCGTTGCCCCGTCATGAGCATCAGCATCATGGATGCAAACATCAACAGGGCGATCATTTCAAAGGACATTAGATTTCTTCTCCGCGAATTTTAGCTATGTCCGTGAAGAAAACAGCGATGGCTTGCAGCAACATAAGGAAAATCCCTGTGGCAGCGGTTAGTTTTATTGGCCACATCAACGGTCGCCATGCAGAAGGATTACGCTCCAGGAAACCGGTCATGTCACCTACACCTGATGGGCCGCCCGTCAAGAACGCAACAAAGAGGTCCTTGAAAAACACGAATGGTGTGTCGCCGAAATACCCCAGCGAATAAGCGGAACTTGAAATAGCCCCGTAAAATAGTACGCCGAGGTAGAAGATCAGGGCGAAAATGGTGAAGGCATCAACCCATGCTTTGGTTTTGTCCGACCACATACCGTAAACAAGATCCATCCGAACATGCCCGCCAAGTTGCATGGAATACGGCCCGCCGAGCAGGTAATAGGCGACCATTGTGAACTGTGCCAGTTCCAGCGTCACAAGCGACGGTTGGAAAAACGTTTTCGAGATAGAGGACCACAGCAAAATCGCCATCATCACAAAAATCAGATACATCGCGAAACGGCCAACGCGGTAGTTTACCGCCGTAACCACGCGAACATATGTTCGCATCCATCTAGGCATGTGTTGCCTCCGTTGTTGGCGCTTCAAGCCGCAAAGCAACAAGTGCTTGTGAGATCACGAGAGACAACTCGTCCGCGACCTTTTTCTGGTCGGCGACTGTTGCTATCAAATCGTTTCGAATTTCGATCATTACGTTGAGTAATCCATTTGGTATTGCATGTAATTTAAGCGTATGTGTGACGCCATCTTCTGGCCCGTAAGGCTGGTTGCGCTGAACTTCCATCGTGCTCGGAATCGCCAACATCGCATCGGCCAAAGTTGCGTCCTCATCGTGAAGGACACCCATTTCTACTTTACGTTTTTCTCCGAAATATATCGGCGTAAAACTGTGAATTGTGACGATCACCGTCGGGCGCCCTGCGCCGACCCGCGCAGCGATTTCATCACTGATGGCGTTGGTGAACGGTAAATAAATCTCGTTTACCCGTGCGGCTTTTTCCTCGGTCGAGATGTTCTGATTGCCTGCAATCGGAAAAACTTCGCTTTTGGCAGGCATAGCACCCGCCGCTTCGGGCGGGCGATTGCAGTCGTATACCAGTCTGGAAACGGTTGCCGCGATCAGGCTGGCGTCAAGTGTTGAACCTACAAATTTGGCCACAGCCAGTGCGCCCGGATCCCACGCGACATGACTGTTCGCTGTCTGTGCATCTAATCCAAGATTGTTCAAACTCGCTGGTATGTGTTTTGAAGCATGTTCGCAAACTAGCAACACCGCAGACTCCCCTTTAGGGTTGACTGCTTCAAATGCCGCACCGTCTGATGCGGACAAAATTGACGTGCTTATCGTTGGCTTCAAGTTCGACCCTTTTTACGTTCTGAAGAGAATTGAACAGGTTTAGTGAGTCTGTCAACATATTTTCTGTAAAATATGTTGCAAGGACGCGGATAGCGTTATAAATTTTACATAAAAGAGCTTAAGGGGACAAAATTGACCACTCCTGCATCAACAATCGCGGAAAAGCTTCAGGCGAAGTTTGACTCGTTAACACGGGCGGAACGGCAACTCGCCAATTCCCTGCTCGATAATTATCCGGTTTCCGGATTGGCCAGTATTACGACGGTCGCTCAAAACGCGGATGTATCGACGCCCACTGTGGCGCGTATGGTGCAAAAGCTGGGTTTTAAGGGCTACCCCGAATTCCAGCGTGCATTGCGTGGTGAATTGGAAGCGCGGATTTCCAACCCGATTGCAAAGCATGACAACTGGGCAACCACCGCGCCCGAAACGCACATTCTAAACCGTTTCGCCGATGCTGTTATTCAAAATGTACGCCAAACTTTGGGGCAACTTGATCCCGATGAGTTTGACGGGGCGTGTACGATGCTTACGGACAAGAAACGCTCCGTTTACATCGTTGGTGGGCGTATTACGCGGGCGCTGGCCGACTATATGTTTACGCACTTGCAGGTGGCCCGTGAGAAAGTCTCGCTGATCCCGTCCAACTCCAACACATGGCCGCATTACGTACTGGATATGCAGGCGGGCGATGTTTTGGTAGTGTTCGATATTCGCCGTTATGAACACGACATTCTTCGCTTGGCGGAGCTGGCCAAAGAACGCGGTGTCGAGATTATCCTGTTTACGGACCAGTGGAGTTCGCCCGTATCGAAGTTCGCCACTTATCGGTTCAACTGCCGGATCGAAGTGCCTTCCGCGTGGGATTCCTCTACGGCAACCATGTTGATTGTGGAAACCATGATCGCCTGCGTTCAGGACCGGATGTGGAATATTACCAGCGACCGGATGGAAGAACTAGAACAACTGTTCGACCGGACCAAATTGTTCCGAAAGTTCATTTGAGCCATAAAAAAAGGCGCCCGAAACGGACGCCTTTGTAACAAATCGTTGGAAATTTAGGTGCGGGCTTTGCCGACCAACTTCCAAAGTGCGGGCAGTAGTAGCGCTGCCAAAGCCAGTTTGATTGCGTCGCCAATCAGGAACGGTGTCAGGCCCCAAGCTAAAGTCTGCCCTAAAACCGAACCGTAAGTTTCAGCGTTGAACAGGGATTTCGCTTCGATGAAATAGCTCATCCATGCTAGGCCACATATATAAATTAATGCAGTACCAATCAGCATTGCAACGGCCATCATCAGTACATTTCTGTCCCAACCTTTGCGTGCTGCGAACCCGAGCACCATAGTTGCCAAGACAAAACCAACAAGATATCCGCCTGTGATTCCAAACATATAGCCAATGCCATTGCTGTCGGCTGATGAGTTTGTGAACACGTCAAATCCAAGTGCGCCGACCAGCATGTAGGCGATGATCGTTGTCAATCCGAGGCGGGGGCCGTAGGCGGCGCCGATGGTCAGAACCACAAAAGTACCCATGCCAACCGGCACTGGTGACGGTGGAATTGGCAATTTGATTTTGGCCGAGATGGCCAGTGCGGCGATCCCGAGGATGACCAGAACGATACGTTTCACCCAGAGGGCGCTGCCCTCGGCGGACCAGAATTCTTCGGATAGTACGGAATTAGATACTGCGGTGGACATCGCCAACCTCCTTAGTTTGTTAGGCTTAAAGGGGTTTTGGC
>JAESQH010000153.1 GCA_016765235.1 Paracoccaceae bacterium | reverse complement strand
ACGGCCAGTATTGTCGGAATTAACTTCGTTACCGACGTCATTCTGGCCCTCACCGATCCGCGCATTCGTCGCAGCATTGTGGGATGATGGACATGACAGATATTACAAACACAGACGTAGACCTGGACCGGAAACTTAAAGAGGCATATTTCACTGCGGGCCAGGGTCAGCTTATCTGGCAACGGTTCAAGAAAAACAAATCGGCCCTTGCTGGNGCNTGGGTTNTGATNGCCCTGATNCTGTCAGGCATNTTNGCNCCNTTNTTNACNCCNTANGATGCGACCATNNCNGGNCGGGATAAAGATTANNTGAACGGTGCGCCNNNAATNCCGNNNTTCTGGGANGACAANGGNTTTTCNNNCCNNCCGTTTATCTACACNTATGAACGCTCCCGCTCGATNAAANCNAANTTCCGNTGGGTAACCGAAGTGAAAACNGANCTNGAAGATCGTCGCTATGTNACGTTTTTCTCGAAAGGTCAGGAATTCAAATTCCTTGGCATCAAATTCCAGCGNCACCTATTCGGTGTTGANCGTGGCATGATNCACATATTTGGCACGGATTCGACCGGTAAAGACATCTACTCNCGAACGTTAACGGCGATNAAAACGTCGATGGCTGTGGGAACAATCGGTGTGTTTATCGCCTTCGTCATGGCCTTGGCCATTGGCGGAGTTGCCGGGTATTATGGCGGCAAACTGGACGCCGTGTTGCAAATGATAACCGACACAGTGAAAACCATCCCCAGTATCCCGTTATTCATGGCATTAGCCGCGTTTATCCCCGATACNTGGAGCGCGGAGTCGAGGTTCTTCTTCATCTCTTTAGTACTAGGTCTGATCGGCTGGACGACCTTGGCGCGACGCATCCGAACCCACTTGTTGAGCGAGCGTAATCAGGAATACGTGCTGGCCGCCCAGCTTTGTGGTGCCTCGCCAAGTCACATTATCCGACGTCACCTGTTACCGAGTTTCACCAGCTACATCATCGTCGATTTGGTCATCTCGTTCCCATATATGATTTTGTCAGAAACGGCGCTTAGCTTTATCGGGTTGGGTCTGAAAGACCCCGTAAACTCGTTGGGGGTTATGTTGCAAAACGTAACCAGCGCCGATGTTCTGCTGAATTACCAATGGTACTTCATACCGGTGATCTTCTTTATTGTTCTCGTGTTGGCATTTGTGTTCGTCGGTGACGGATTACGCGATGCAGCCGACCCTTATTCGGATAGCAAATAATGACACGACTCCTAGATGTAGAAAACCTGACCCTCCAGTTCGATACGGACGAGGGTCGGATCACCGCAGTTGACGATGTATCCTTCACACTTGAAGCTGGCGAGGTCATGGGCCTTGTGGGTGAAAGTGGTTCGGGTAAATCCGTGACGGCCAAGTCGATAATGAAACTGAACCCGTCTAATGCGGTATACGGCGACGACACCAAAGTTACACTTCACCTCGATGATGGGCCTGTCGACATTATGGCGCTTCAGGGGTCCAAGGAACTGAAAGTGGTTCGCGGCGGCGCAATCTCTTTGATCTTTCAGGAACCGATGGCCAGCTTCGCACCTGCGATCACCATTGGTGACCAAATGGTCGAGCAGTTGTTGATCCACATGGATATGAATGCCAAACGCGCCAAAGAAGTCTCCATCGAGATGTTGGATCGTGTCGGTATTTCCGATGCTTCCACCCGTTTCAAACAATACGCGTTTGAGCTGTCAGGTGGTATGCGCCAACGTGCAATGATTGCGATGGCCCTTTCGACCAAACCCAAATTGTTGATTGCGGACGAACCAACAACTGCGCTGGATGTGACTATTCAAGCGCAGGTGATCGACTTGATGAAAGACCTCGTCAAAGACTTCGGAATGGGGATTATCTTCATTACGCATGACCTTGGCGTGATTGCCCAAACGGCTGATAAAGTGGCCGTGATGTATCTGGGCCGCTTGATTGAACAAGGTCCGGTGCGCGACGTGATCCGCAATCCGTCGCATCCCTACACTCAGGGTCTGATCGCCGCATTGCCAAGCCTTGACGATCTCGATACACCGTTAACGCCAATACCCGGGGATATTCCTTCACCGTTGGAACGGCCAGCGGGGTGTGTGTTCAACACACGTTGTTCGGCTAATCTGGGCGAAGTTTGCCACACCAATATCCCGCAATTTAGCGCTGTAACCGAGGGCCATAACGTAGCCTGCCATTTGTATAACAGGGAGGGCGCGAAATGAGTAATGACGTTCTTATCAAAGCGCGTGACCTTTCGGTTCATTATCCGCTTGCCGGGGGCGGCCTGTTTGGCCCTAAACCTGTTGTTAAAGCGGTTGAAGGTGTAAACCTCGACATTGCTAAAGGTAGTTTCTTTGGTCTGGTTGGCGAATCCGGTTCGGGCAAGACCACCCTTGGCCGAGCTTGCCTGAAAGCCGCACCGATTACACGTGGGACAGTGGATTACGATGATGGCGAGGTCAGCTACGAATTGACCACGATGGAAAAGGCGCAGGAAAAAGATTACCGCAAGCGTTCGCAACTTATCTTTCAAGATCCATATGCCGCCCTTAGCCCCCGCATGACTGTTCGTGATATTATCGCTGAACCGTTGGAAGTTATGGGTCTGACATCGTCGCGTAAAGAAACCGACGAACGGGTCCGCGAGATTGCTGCGAAGTGCCGTCTTAACCTTGAACATCTACGTCGTTTCCCGCACGCGTTTTCGGGTGGTCAGCGCCAGCGCATCTCGATTGCCCGCGCGCTGGTTTCACGCCCGCACTTCGTGGTGGCCGATGAATCCGTAGCCGCGCTCGATGTGTCCATTCAGGCCGACGTTCTGAACTTGTTGAAAGAAATCCAGCAGGAAATGGGCCTGACCTTCCTGTTCATCAGTCACGATCTTAGCGTTGTGGCACATGTTTGCGACCACGTCGCGGTGATGTATCTGGGCCGTCTTGTGGAAACTGCCCCAACGCGCGAATTATTCTTCGCGCCGCGTCACCCATACACAAAAGCCCTGCTTTCGGCGATACCATCACTTGATCCTGATGACCAAGGTACTGCGCAAAAACTTGAAGGTGAAATTCCCTCGCCAACCAACCCGCCACCGGGTTGCAAATTCCAGACACGCTGCCCGTTTGCGATCGATCATTGTCGCCAAGTGGAACCGAAGTTGGAACATTCCAGCTCAGGGCACGAAGTTGCCTGTCATCGCTGGAAGGAATTGATGTAGAGATTATTGGTGGGCACATCGCCCACCAACCTGCTACGGATGAAAGTTTAACACACCTTTCGACGTAATCTTAACGTCCGCCAATGTGCGGTCAGAATGGCGCATACGATGGCTCAGCAACTTTTGGGTAAGGCGTAAAAGCGTGTCGGCATGTGCTGGATCGTCTGCAAGGTTAACCAGCTCATTCGGGTCATTTTCCAAATCAAACAATAGCGAGGGCAATCCGCCGTTGAAATGCACCAGTTTGTAGCGTTCCTCCCGCAGGATTGCCAAATTGGACTCGTGCAACGACACGCCGGTGGCTTTTTGCCATTCGGTCATGAAATGCGGCTCGCTGAATTCAAGCTCTAGATGTACGGCATCACGCCATTGTTCGGGTGGATTGCCTTCAAGGAAGGGTTTCAGTGAAACTCCGTCCATACCCACTGGTACTGCTTGTCCAACCAAATCCAGAACAGTCGGCGTGAAATCAACGGACTCCGTAAAGGCATGAACCGATGTGCCGTGTTGCGCCGGATTTTGCGGATCACGAATGATTAACGGAATATGAAAGGAGGGCTCGTAAGGGTTTTGCTTGCCCCACAGGTGATGGTCGCCCAGTATTTCCCCATGATCGGCCATTAGCACGATGATCGTATCGTCGTATTGTCCCGTTTCCTTCAGGAAATCGATAATCCGGCCAATGTGTGTATCAACTTCTGTCGCCAACCCAAGATATATTGACCGCAGTAACTGAACGTCGTCGCTGTTCTCGGAATCCACTTCAGACCCGCGAACAATGCTCTGCATTTTCGGGGCGATGACCGCACCGGCCATAAACGGGTGAACCTTCGCCTGCTCCTCCGCCGATTTCAGACGGTGCGGCATCGGCAATTCGGCTGGATCATACATCTTGTTATAAGGTTCGGGTACAACAAGCGGCGGATGCGGGCGAATGTACGTTGCCACGGCAAACCAGCTCTGATCGGTTCGCACCGCCAAATCACGGATTAGTTCGTCAGTAAGGAATGCTGTGTCACTATGTTCGGCGCTATAAAAGGGCGGATCATCGGGGCGGGCTGGCCGCGACGGATCGGGTGATATGGCATCGTAAAAATGCGCATATTCCGGAATGTCATACCCTTTGGATTTCAAATTCGCCCGCCAAGGATAACTTTCCTGCGCGTGCATTTCCAGAACTTGACGAAAGTCGGGCAGAACGCTTTCTTCGTTTTTCAGGACCGGGTCGTTCGGGTGCCGCGTACGCGGATCAATGGTGGTGTCGGTATATCCGTACAGCATTGGGTCATAGCCCGATTTGCGAATCTCGCGCGCGATGTTTGTGATGCCCTCCGCCATCGGTGTGCCATTCCGGATGGAGCGGTGGTTCATCGCATACATTCCGGTAAAAATACTAGCCCGTGATGGACCACAAGGATTAGCGACTGAGAAATGCTTGGTGAAAGTCACAGCATCTTTTCGCAAAGCGGCGATGTTGGGCAGACTTACATGATTTGCCAATGCCCCCTCAACGCAATCCGCGCGAAGTTGATCAGAAATTATGACGAGAATTTTGGATTTTTTTGACATCTGCATGATCCTTATAAGCAGGGCCGATAAGCGAACAAAATGCGTAAAATGTTTTCAGGTCAACCAAAATATTACCACGATAACAATTCGTGACTTTTACGAATGTATGTCGCGATAAAATCCATCTCTTGATGGGCTGGACAACGGTCACGGTTCGGCGATTTGAACTAAATCTAACATTAATAAAAACGCTCGATTGACCGCTATAATCGAACGGAATCAATACTTTACGCCCTAAAACGCCAACAACTTGGTTGCGCTTACCAAAACGGCGGCGCGAATTAACCATTTGAAGGCGGTCATGTTTATCATTCCTAAAAACTTGTAACCAAAATACGCGCCGATAAAAATTACGGGCACGAACATCAGGTCCAACTTCAATGAGTCAACCGTGATAAGCCCCAGATTCGCTGAAAACGGGATCTTGAAAACGTTCAGAACCAGAAAATACCAACTGCGCGTGCCAACGAACTCGTTCTTCGGCAGGCCCATTTGTAATAGGTAAACACCGAAAATCGGGCCAGCCGCGTTGGCCATCATCGTGGCAAATCCCGCTAAAATACCGACAAACGCGGTAAGGGCAGCGGGGGCGTTACGGCGCACCGGTACGAGCATTTCGAATATCAGCATGAACAGGATCGTCGCCCCGATCACCTTTTCGAATACCTCTGTCGAAATTCTGTCGACTGCGAGGTATCCGATAACAACACCGACAGCGGCATAGGGGAACAATTTTAATAAAATGCCCCAGTTGCAGTGCCGCCGATAATAAATCACAGCGAAAATATCCGCGACAATCAACATCGGCAACAATACTCCGGGCGAGCCTTTGCCAGGTATCGCCAGTGCCATCAACAGCACCGCCAATATACCAACACCCCCGACGGAGGTTTTCGTAAACCCCACCAGTAGCGCGGCCATGAAGATATAAATATATGAAAGCGTCGAGATATCCACGCTTAATCAATCACATCCCTAGGGCTTCTTTATAAAGCTCCAGAACCGCCTCTGCTTCGCTAACCTCTTGGGGGTCCATCTTGCGAAGTGCTACGATCCTGCGAAGAACTTTGGTGTCATACCCACGTGATTTCGCCTCGGCCATCACTTCTTTTTGCTGATCTCCAAGGTCTTTTTTCTCCGCGTCCAGACGTTCAAACCGTTCCACAAAGGCGCGAAGCTCGCCTGCTGTTACGCGGTAGGATGACTGCTGTTGTTGATCGTCGGTTACGTCCATGACTGGCCTCGTTTAGCTGAAATGATTTTCGCGGACACTACCCGCCCGCGCACGTCGCCACAAGACACCCCTTGCGAAAAAACGCCCCCTGTTTTAGGCAGTTTACGGAAACGGAGGAGTCTTATGGATTTTCTGATATATATTGGTGGCGCATTCACGCTGTCAGGGCTGATCGGCCTTGGCTATTGCATCAAGATGGCGCTGGCAATCAAACGCGAAGGTAAAGAGGCGAAAGACGCCTCCAAACGTCTGCGCTCTCTGGTTGCGTGGAACATGGGGGCGATGGGGATGTCGTCAATCGGCTTGGCGATGATCGTGATTGGCATAATTCTTTAGGGGATAACGTGAAGGTATTAATCGCCACAAGTACTACGGATTTCGACCCGACAGAGGTGGCCGTGCCGTGGAAAATCCTGAAGGCCGCAGGCGTCGATGTGCGCTTTGCAACGGACACCGGTTTGGCGGGTTACGCCGATAAACGGATGCTGGACGGCAACAAGTTTTACCTGCTGAAGCCGGTGCTGATTGCCGATAAATCTGCGCGCGTTGCCTACGGCGAGATGCGCGTCGACCCGGCCTTCAAAACCCCGATCAGCTACGATGAAATTAAGGTCACGGATTACGATGGCCTTTTGTTGCCCGGTGGTCATTCCAAAGGCGTGATCCCGTATCTGGAGTCGCGCGATTTACAAAACGCGATTGTTGGATTTTTTTCGCGTGACTTGCCGGTCGGCGCGATCTGCCACGGCGTCGTGGCGGCATGTCGCGCGATTGATCCGGCCACGGGCAAATCCGTGTTGTACGGCCGTAAAACCACGGCGTTGTTGAAGCGGCAAGAACGCCTAGCATACAATCTGACGCGCTATAATCTGGGCAAATATTACCTGACCTACCCCGAAACGGTGGAGGACGAGGTAACCGCAACCTTGAAATCCCCCGCCGATTTCCTTCAAGGCCCGTTGCCCATGTTACGCGACAGCCCAAACCATATGTCGCGCGGCTTTACGGTGCGAGATGGAAACTACCTGTCCGCCCGTTGGCCCGGTGATGTATACAGCTTTGCCGCCGAATTCCTGAAAATGCTGTGGGCTTAGAAGGCTGCTGAAAATCGTGTAAATGCTTGCGCGTTCTGTGTGTCATAGCGGTTCAGGTTGGAATAATCCCGCGATACCGCCACGCCGAACGTTGGCTTAAAGCCAAAAAATTGAAACCTGTCATAGGTTAACGACAGCTCTAGTTTCACGTCATCGTTGACTCGGGCCTCGGAATACCCAAATCCGATCGATGCGTAATCCGTATGAGTATAGGCCAGATTTCCCGAAAAGCTGAATGGAACCACTTCGGGGTTCCACGCGCCACTAAGCGAAATATTCGCGGCCTTAGCCGCCAAATTGCCATCTCCCGTAGTTTTTTGCACATACCCGCCGAGCGCCAGTTCTGTGCGCGGGTTCAACCCGACGCGGTACGTTGCCCCCACAGTTGCAATCTGGACGTTTTGGTCGGCCCATGTATCAGATGAGCGGTCGCTATATGTCGCGTAAACCTTCCATGCGGATGTCTGGTCTGGGTTCTGGTGAACCTCCAATCCGGCGGTGGTTTGATTGTAATAAACACCGTAATCGCCAAAAAAACCGCCCCCGATATCGTCTGCGACAAAGCGCTGATCATATCGGACATAACCGTAAACCAAGGTCCGGCGCGTCATATCAGGGGTGTAGCGCAGGCCGGAGGTTAGGGTATAACTTCCCTCGTTTCGCCCGCGCCCATCGTAAGCCGTGCCCGCAACAGAAACCCGATTTTCCCAGAGCGCTCGCGCAGATACTCGCCGCTGGTGCGTAACGCTGGCGGAGGCCGAATATGCGATCCCCGCCTGCGCTTTGGCGTCATCGTCNAACACAAATTCCAGACCACCGAACGTAATCGTGTCGTGCAAACAACCGCCATTGATATTAGTGCCAGGCTGCACGCCAAATCCGGCGCTGAACTTCCACGGCGATAACCTGTTTATCTGGTTAAGTGTACGGCGCACCACTTTCAACTCCGGTTCCGCCCGGGCGAAATCCGAGGCGCGGTAGAGCAATAGTTTTGCCGAAATCAATTTTGACTGGCGCGCCTGCGATATACCCGAAATCAGATACGCCGCGAACCGCTGCGATGTTGTCAGCGTGTGGGAGCGGGCTTGTGTAGCCAACGTGTCTGCCAACGCCACCCGCCCCATTTCCTGTGCGGCGCGCGCCATCACCAACAACGCATCCATGTCGTCAGGGTTTTTTGTAAATTGTTGTTCCGCGCAGTAAAATGCGAAAGGGAAATTTTGCACCTCGACCAGACCACGCAAAGAAGTATCACACTCATCAGTCGCCGGGCGAACGATAGATGGAAAAAAGATAAAACTGGCCGTAAAAACCGCCAACGCCAAGGCACGAAAATAGGAATGATGGAGACGGGTTAACATGCTTTGGTCCGAAATTATTTACGGCGAAATATGATGCCGCAAGTTAATGGATTCTTAAACTAATTGCCAGCCGTTCGATCTTTGTGTATCCCGAATATATTGTATTTTGCCGGAGTAAAGATTTTGAGAATTTTACCGTTAACCATCGCTGCAACTCTTCTTGTTTCCGCTTGTGGCGGTCCAGTCGCTACGCCAACCCCATATGTGTCGGTTCCGTTGGCGGATTTGGCCACAAACTCCCAACTAATCGTTTTCGGCAATGGTATGGGGTATGCGACGCGGTTCAATGATCCCACGTGGTCCAAAAATAAAAGCGGCCCGCGCCTTCAGCGATTTGTTTCGACGGGCACCCCTGGCGAATACGAGGCGGTGTTTCGCAACTTCGACCTAAGCAAAGAATACGGGCGTGCGACATTTACCATGCCAACCGCTTTGGCATCCGTTAGCGGAGTCACCGATCTGGGGTATAATTTCACGATCATTCGCAACAATGAGAACACGCTGGTTTACACCCTGTCTGGCCTGTTCACCGTTAACCTTGAGCGCGGCAACACCACGACCCTTTATGCAGGTGGTGGATTTTCGACGGAGTCTTACACCGGTGATGGGGCATTGCAACTGCTCAGCGGTTCAGCGAGCTATGTCGGCAACTTTATCGGTGAAAGCACCTATGCCGGTCGCGTGGTCGGCGACGTTGGCCTGAACGTGGACTTCGACGCTGCCAGCGATCAGGTGGATGGCTCTATATATAATTTGGTTGGAACCACCGGAAGCTATGTCTTCAATAACCTGATCATCAGCGCAACGATCGAACCTGTGTCTGCTTTCTCGGGTATTCTGGATGTCGACTACGCCGTTGGTGACGTGTTTGCATTTGACGAAAGAGGCCAGATTAAAGGTGGTTTCTACGGACCGGGCGCAGAAGAATTTGGCGCAACGATCCGCATAACCGACGGAAACAATCATATCCTTGTCGGTGCTATCAGTGGCGCTTTCGACGAATAGCACTGACCTGATCAATAGCGTCGGTTATCATCGTTAAGCATTCCGGCGAACTAAAACTGTGGTTCGCCCCTTTCGCCAAC
>JAESQH010000152.1 GCA_016765235.1 Paracoccaceae bacterium | reverse complement strand
TTGCCACGCTGGGCAATTGCGGCATCCCACTCTTCCTTCGTGACTTCGCCGTTGTCGTTCGCATCAAAGTGTTCGAACATTTTGCCAGCTTTCGGCGAGTGGGATTCTTCCATGCTCAATTTGCCATCACCATCGGCATCGGCGCGCTCTAACAACTGTTTAATCGCCAACTCCATGCGTTCAGCCTTTTGCGCTTCCCTCAGCTCAGCATTGCCTTGCCCGTCTTTTGGCGCCTTGGAACCATCTTGATCATTTCCACGACCACCGCTGCGACGGCCCTCGCCACGTGCCATCATCTGGGCTTTCAACTCGTCCGCATCCAGATACCCGTCACCACTGGTATCCGCTTCTGCAAACTTCGCGACCCCTTTCGCATCGACTTCTGCCTGCGTGATAACCCCGTCACCATTCGTGTCGAACGTTGCGAATTCCGGCATTTTGTTGCCACGCGGCTTGGCTGATGCCATTGTCGTCAAACCAAAACCACCAACGGCAATCGATACGGCCAGCGCTGTAAGTACACTCTTTTTCATTTTCTGCTCTCCTTGCGTTTTTTTTGTTGGCCAGCTTTGTTGCGACCTACATATATACAAACGCAGCAGCACCACATTTCCGTCGATTTATCTTTTTTGCGACATCCCGACGCAAGGCAGCATGTCCTACTCCCAAATCGGTGGGAAACAATTAGATAGGTGGACATGACCAATGAATTACATAACTTCGAGATTATCGAGAAACGCTCCATAAAGCAGTCGTTGCTGCGTGGCTGGCGTCGCAAATGCCCGTCTTGCGGCAGCGGCCCGCTTTTGCGGGACTACCTGACTGTGCGCGATACATGCCCAGTGTGTAGCGAAGAGCTGCACCACCACCGCGCCGATGATGGCCCCGCATGGGCAACGATTTTAGTCTCCGGCCACCTTCTTGCACCTTTGATGCTGATTGTGTTCTCGGTGTTCCACCCAGTAGGGTGGGTTATGGCGCTTGGATTCTCGATGGTGTTTCTGATGCTGGCCCTTTATTTGCTACCACGCCTGAAAGGCATGTTTGTGGGTCTGCAATGGGCTAACCGCATGCACGGCTTCGGGGACGAGGCTGAAACACACTTCGGCAAATAAGCGCCGCTACGGCACGCTGGACATGGCCGCACGCTTAGGCCCATATACCCCCATGGATGAAGCAGAAAAACGACGGACAATTCGCGATGCAGCAACGATTGTCCTGCTGCGCGTGCGGGATGACAAACATCAGGTGCTTATGGGTCAACGCGGCGCTGGTGCAGCCTTTATGCCCAACAAATACGTGTTCCCCGGTGGGGCTGTCGATAAGCAAGACTATGACATCGTGCCTGCGACACCACTTGCCCCGCTTGATGAACAAAGGCTTAACCACCTTGCGCCCGACGGCATCGCCTCCGCCATCGCGATGGCGGCCGTTCGGGAACTCTGGGAAGAAACCGGCTTGATGCTGGCGCAAAAGGGCGGACCAACACGTGATATTCCGGCAGATTGGCAAGGGTTCTACGATCAAGGCCTCGCCCCACGCGCTGACCAGCTTCGCTTCTTCTTTCGCGCCATCACTCCACCTGGTCGCACACGCCGTTTCGACGCACGTTTTTTCATCGCTGACAGCGCATCCGTTCACGGCTCGGATGACGATTTTTCGGACGCGTCAGACGAACTCGGCCACCTCCACTGGATCGACTTATCGGAAGCCAAAGCCCTCGACCTGCCGTTCATAACCGAGGTCGTGCTTTCCGAAGTAATAGCCATAACCAAAGACCCTGAAGCCCCTCGAAAAACCCCGTTTTTCCACCACGATGAGGAACGTTCGCATTTCACGTTATTCTAGGGCGATAATTCGCGAAACCACGGGCTAGGCACTTGACTCCACCCGCAAGCGGTGTAGAACGCGAATTCGAGATTTAGGGGAATTCCCCCACAGCTAGATTAACGCGGTTGACCCGCAAGGAGATGGACACATGGCGAAGCCAACAACTATCAAGATCCGCCTGAATTCCACTGCGGACACCGGCCACTTCTACGTGACCAAGAAAAACGCCCGTACAATGACCGAGAAAATGGTCAAAATGAAGTACGACCCGGTTGTACGCAAACACGTCGAATATAAAGAAGGCAAAATCAAGTAGTCTTGGTTTAGCTTTTACGGAATTGAGGGCCGCTGGATTTTCCAGCGGCTTTTTTCGTTTGATAGAGCTGTGCTGACCAGCAATATCTTGAATTTTTGGTAAATTGTAACCATTCTGAATATTGACTGAATGGCAACTTCGCGGATAAAGCCGTCATACATCCTGAGCAAGTTTAGTTGCCGCAAACTCTGCGACACCTTCGTCAGTCCCATCTGTAAAGCAAGCGATGGTAATAGGATCAGGCACATCAGGAAAATGGTAGACAGCGTTCACACTGAACGGGCCGCCGCCAGAGTGTCCGACCGCTTTACCGGCCCCATCTACAGCCCCTGACATGAGGCCCAAGGAGTAGCCGCAAGTTGTCCAAGGTCGATCAGGAATGGGCCCGCCAACGGACCGCGCGTCGAGCATTTGATTGAAGGTGTCTGGCCGCAGCAAATCACCTAGGAAAATGGCGTGCAACAAACGCGCAGCATCTGAAGCAGTCCCTGTCAGACAACCATGATAGACCCACTGAGGGTTATAGTCTGCTGCCGCATCCCAATTTAGCCGCTCGAACTGTTTGCGGGTTTCTGCGAATTCAATACTCGTCAGCCTCAATGGCTTGCAAATCATATCAGAAATGACTCCGCCAAGTGGCTTTTCCATAGCCTCCTCGATCAGTTCTCGGACGAACATGTATCCAATATTTGAATACGACCAACCTTGCCCTGGCTCGAACAACTGGCCTTTATCCAGCGCTAAGCCGAGAAGCCTTTCGCGCGACCAAGGTGGTTCTTTCTTCGCCACGGCGCTGTGGTATTCTTCTAGATGCCCGTAATCCGGAAGGCCAGAAGTGTGAGCGAGAAGCTGGCGAAGGTTATAGTTGTGGCCAACCAGAGGTATATCCAAGTCCAACTTCCCGACTTCAACTAACTTAAGAGCTCAGATCGAGATCGCCGTTTTGGTAAAACTCCAATACGGAAAATGAGCGTTAACGTCGCCAGCGGAACCTTCGCGGCCAGATGATGTGATCCAGTGGGAATACATAGTCTGTTCTGTCATTTCGAGATACTCCGTGATGAACCTAGCGCTGTCAATAAGGACTCAAAACCGACATTCACGGGACAACGACTCGGTGCCTGCTTTGGCATGCTGGCGTTGGAATACCTTCTAACAAATAAGGCCTACACGATTAGTGCAGGCCATATTTAGAATATAATTTGGACTTTAGGTGTCCAGCTTAGTTACGGTTGCCCATAAAGCGCAGCAGGAACAAGAACAGGTTGATGAAGTCCAGATACAGGCTCAGTGCGCCCGAAATGGCCATCTTGCCCGCAATGGCTTCGCCGTCTGGCATGCCACGTACTTGCAAGTACTGGTTCTTGATTTTCTGCGTATCGTAAGCGGTCANNCCNGCAAAGATCAGCACACCNAGTGCGGATACNGCGAATTCCATCGCGGCACTTTGCAAGAAGATGTTNACGATTGANGCNATNATCAGGCCAATCACACCCATAATCANGAAGCTACCCCAAGCGGAGATATCCTTNTTNGTGGTGTACCCGTAAAGGCTAAGGCTCGCAAACGCGATNGACGTNACNAAGAACGTCTGNGCAATCGAANACCCNGTATANNTCNCNAAGATCGANCTGANCGACAGNCCCATNANGCCNGCAAANNNATANAAGAACATCTGCGCNCCGGATTGNGACATNNNGNTAACGGCTTTTCCGAAGAANAGAACCATNCCNANNGGNGCAAACATNANGANGTAGGNNAGCGGTGCNNTGAACATCGCNTNGATCATNCCTGGTGAAAGNANNCGCGTTTCNTGACCCGCCNTNNANGANNCAAGNTCNGTACCAACGAGATAGGATACAATCCCTGTTACAATCATGGCCACAGACATCAGACCATAGACCTTGTTCATATGTGCCTTTAGACCCGCATCGATTGCCGCAGTGCGGACACCCGAACCAGATCGGCGGACAGTTTCGTATTCGGCCATTTGACCCTCCATCAGTAAACCGTGACACAGCCCATCTGGACTGCACGTTACCCATAAGATATTGCCATTAAGTTAACAATTTTCAAGGTAAAACCGCAATATGTCGGCAATTATTCGCGCGAACGTAACACTTGNGCAGGTCGCGCGTTAAGCGGGCGNAGNGCAAATGCCAGTCCGGCNANCAAACTCGCCAANGCNCCNCCNATCACGATTGCCGCNGCTGACGCGACCTCGAAGGTGAAATCNACCTCCATCACATAGGTCATNACCGCNTATCCNGCCACNCCGCCAAACGCGATGGCGATCAAACCGGCCGCCGCTCCCAATATGGCGGCGCGCAGTGCAAAGCTGGCCAATATCCTTGCCCGCGTTGCCCCCAACGTTTTCAAAATGGCTGCCTCGTAAATCCGTCGCCGCTCACCCGCAGCTGCAGCCCCGATCAGCACAACAAACCCAGTGACCAAGGTCGCCGCAGCCCCCCAGCGAATGGCCGAGGCAATGCCTTCCAATGCCTCTGTAACCTTGTCTATCGCATCACCTACTCGGATCGCCGTGATATTGGGGAATGCATCCGCAACCTCGCGCAATAGCGCCCCTTCGGCTTCCGGTGCTGCGTAAACCGTTGCAATATTGGAATGAGGCGCATCCTCCAACGCCGCCGGATTCAACACCATAAGGAAGTTGATACCCATGCCGGACCACTCCACATCCCTGAAATTGGTGATCGTAGACGTGATATCCCGCCCCAAAACATTGAACGTAATCTGATCGCCAAGAACCAATCCCAGTTCTTCCGCGTCATGGGCCGTAAAGCTCATTAACGGCGGTCCGGTGTAATCTTCGGCCCACCATTCGCCCTCCGTCAATTTCACACCATTGGGCGGAACAGCCGAATAAGTTATGCCACGGTCACCCTCTGTGGCCCAGTGATCCCCGAACACTTCCTTGGCAGGTCGCCCGTTCACCTTGGTAATCATGCCTTGCAGCATCGGCGCGGTCTCGATTTTGACGACATCCTCGTTCGCCAAAACAATTTCGACAAACTCATCGCGCTGGTCTTTCAAGATATCGAGGAAGAAATACGCCGGTGCCACCGTTGGCAATTCCTCGGAAATCGCTGTTTGCATATTTCCGTCAATCTGCCCGACCGTCGCCAAAACTGACAACCCAAGCCCAAGCGACAAGATAACCGACGCCGTTTCGCCCCCCGGTCCACCAACAGCGCCAAGGGCCGAACGAAGGGCAGGGCGACCGCGCGTAGCCCGCGATCGCGCCAAACGCGCCGCAATAAACTTGGTGCCCCGCGCGGTAACCGCTAATACTCAAAGCGCCGCCATCACGCCGAAGGCAGACCATAACGCCAGCCTTGGCACGGCCGAGAACCATGCGGCCAGCCCGACCAACAGCACAACTAGCCCAATGATAACTACCAGATAATACCAGCGCGGAAACTTTTGACCTCCGTCAATTTCATCGCGAAACAAGCCCGCCGCCCGAATATCAATCGCGCGCGCCAACGGCCAAAGCGTAAATATCAACGCGGTCAGCATGCCGTAAATGGCAGCCTCAAAAATCGGATCCCAGTAAACCGTGAAAGCCGCTGGAACCGGCAGTTGTTGCGAAAGCAACGGTCCCGCCAGCACAGGAAGGCCCGCTCCCATGATCAACCCAAGCACCACGCCGAACACCGCCAAAACCCCGATCTGCGTCAGATAAATCCCGAAAACCACAGCGCGGCTGGCTCCCAGCGTTTTTAAAACGCCGATAGTCTC
>JAESQH010000151.1 GCA_016765235.1 Paracoccaceae bacterium | reverse complement strand
GCCACACAACGTATTATCGCGATGACCGAACCGTTGTTAAAGGTCGCCAATGAGGGCACCGCGGTGTTCATGAATGACCCGCGTGGCGGCCAAAAGTTTTTCGCGGGCTACGGCGCCACCAAAGCTGCAGCCAATGCGATTGTTGATAGCTGGGCGGCAGAGACCGTATCAATCGGACCGCGCGTATTAACATTTTTGCCAAACCCAATGCCAACCGGCGTTCGAGCACGGTTTTTCCCGGGTGAAGATCGGGAAAAACTGTCCTCGACCAGCGACGAGGCAAGAAGATTGCTCGAACATATCTCGTAAGGCACGAGACCTCGACTTCAGAGAAGTCCTCAACATTAGTACTAATTTGAACGAATTTCTGCCCCAAAATCGCCCTCTTTTCCTGCGAAATAAACTGCATCAAGATTAGTAATTTGTATTTGGAAAACTAGTGCAGGAGTAAATTATGGGACATTTAATCAAATTCACAAAAGACGAATCTGGTGCGGTTACCGTAGATTGGGTCGTGCTGACAGCCGCGATCGTTGGTATTGCACTTGCGGTTATTGTATTGATATCCAGCGGTGTTGAAGACGCTTCTGGCGGAATTAATGATGAACTTCTAACAGCAGGAAGTGGTTGGAATTTCCTCAATACGCCATCCACAACATTGAACGAATACGTTTCCAACTTTGTCGATATTCGAAATGGGGACGGTAAATTTAATGATACATCAAACGTTTATCAGGATATTTTTGATAAAATTAATGCCGATAGCCCCGCTGACTACACCTACACAGGTCTTGTGGATTTAGACGGATATCCGATTTACGCAAGTAATGATGTTTTTGACGGAAATACCAACACGACGTCAAACACAAACACTTATAGCGTCAACGGGTCCGAGTATAACCAAATCATATACGAAATAGACAACGGCACCGCTCCTGGTGTGCCTGGCATATCTCAGGAAGTATTCTTCACTGAGCAAGTCTAACTGGTGCTTTGGCTCGGATTTCATCTGAGCCAGAGCTTTATACGTAACAATAGCCTAAACAAAACAAACTAAACCGGAAAATACTACAAATGAATTGTCTAACAGAATTTAATGAAAATGAGTCCGGCGCTGTTACCGTCGACTGGGTTGTATTAACTGCCGCGATTGTTGGTATTGCGATTGCAGTTATAGCGCTGGTTTCTGGAGGCGTTGAAGACGCTTCTGGAGGAATTAATGACGAACTGGTCGTTGCCTCGAACTTCAGCAGCGCCTTCGATCCCACTACCACAATTTGGAGCGGTAAGTCTGCGAACGATTATCTTGCAGAAGGATCCAGCACTGCGGGAAATTTGGGGAACAGTGGTGCAAATTATGGCTGGGCAACAACATACGCTGCAGCTGATGCACCGGATGGCTACAACTTTGACAATCCGCTTCACACCGGCACCAACTCAATTATATACACAAGCACAGATGGGGCAAACTATAGCATAGATGGCCAAATAATCGCCGTTGATGCCTATACTGGAGCGGCACTTTACTACGGTGCATAATTTTGTTGTAAAGCTTATTAACCATAACCCGAAGTAAGTCTGACTATCTATGGTAGCCCGGTTTACTTCGGGTTATGGTTTTACAAATTCAGCTTTCTGAACAATTGCGAGCGCACCGTATGTAATTTTTCCCAATCCGCCAAGTTCGATTTAAACAACGTGGCCTGTGATTTTAAAATCAACCCGTCCGGCAAAATTTTAAGATGGTTTGCCCGAAGCGTATCCCCCGAAGACGTAATGTCCGCAACGGCCTCGGCTGTGAGGTTCTTAACGGTCCCCTCGGTCGCACCTTGGCTGTCCACAAGTTGGTAATCCGCCACCCCGTGGCCACGCAAAAACTCGCGCACCAGATTGTGGTACTTCGTGGCAATCCGCAGGCGAAAACCGTGCTTGGCCCGGAAGGCCGCCGCTACAGCGTCAAAGTCATCGATATTTTCAACATCGAGCCAGTTGTCAGGTACTGCAAGAATCAGGTTGGCATGGCCAAAACCCATTTCTGTCAGTTCTGTAATCTTACCCTGCCAGCCGGGGATTTTCTCATGGACCAAGTCTTGGCCAGTAACACCAAGATGGATGCGCCCTGCGGCCAGCTCTTTGGGTATCTCGCCAGCAGACAAAAGCACTAGTTCGATATCATCAAACCCGACCACACGGCCAGCGTATTCACGCCCGGAACCCGTGCGCTCAATTTTAATGCCGCGTTCCGCGAACCAGTCGATGGTTAGCTCTTGCAGGCGACCCTTTGATGGCAATCCCAGTTTCAAAACGCTCATGCGGCACCGCCCTTCAAGGCGAGTACGGCTTCAGGCCGGATGATGCCACCGACGGCTGGCACGCCCTTGCCTTCGCCAAGCACACGCGTCAACGCATCGTAACGCCCACCTTGAGCAATTTGCGGCAAGTCAGGGCGGTCAGGGGCGTGGAAGCCGAAGACGAAACCGTCGTAATATTCCAGCGTTGTGCGGCCATATGATGCCTCGAACGGTAGATTAGACACATCGATTCCAGCGTCTGACAGGGCTTGCGCGCGGGCCTCCAACTGATCAGCCGCCCCCTTCAACATCGGCGCAACCTTGCGTAAATCCTGCGCCGCCTGCCCCATCGTTGATTTCAGTTCCAGTACACTAGACACAAGGGCAACCGCCGTTTCGCTCAGCGAAGCGGCTTCCTTTTCGTCTAATAATATTTCTGCGCGCGTCGCGATTTCATCAACGGAACGCATTCCATGGGCAGCGCCGGACGCATTGATCAAAGCGCAAACCGAGCCATCTTTAACAGCTTGCAACAACTTCTCCCGCTCAGCACTCACTTCGGCTTTGGCGGAATACCGTTCCAGTAGCCGTTTGAACCGTTGCGGACGCCAGACGTGACGGCGGAGCGCCGCTTTGCGCCGCTCATTCGTATCCAACGCATCGATCGCCGCGAAAATCAGGCCCAAATCGCCAGTAACCGGCATCACAGGCAAATCACCGAGTGCTGTGGCCAATACCGCAAAAACTTCGGCATCGTCAGCCGCGGGATCGGTGCCACCGAACACCTCGAAACCTGCTTGTAAATATTCCGTTGGGCGATTGCTGCCAACCTCTTGGCGACGCCAGACGGAACCGGCATAGGCATATCGCGCAGCACTCGCCCCGTTTGCCATGTGTATTTGTACGACTGGAACCGTGAAGTCCGGGCGCAACATCAATTCACCTTCGACGGGGTCGTGGGTGGTGAAAGCACGCGCACGCAAATCTTCGCCGTATAGATCAATCAGAACATCAGCGGGCAGCAATGCCGCCGGTTCTACCGGCTCTGCACCATTGGCGATAAAGCCCGACATAAGACGTCCGACCTCAATGCGCACGTCGTCCAAGCCCTGCCCTAGCCGACCATTTTCAAGGTATGCCCGCGCGGTAACCATCACCCGTCCGCCCGTGCGATCATTTTGCGAACTTCGGCCACCAGATCACCGCGTGCGACTTCCATTTGTGCTGGCTGGGCTTTCCATTCCTCGTTCGTGGCGATGTTGGCCGCCAACGCTGCGCCAAGAGCTAGATCTTTGATTTGCACGACACCCGCTTCGAATTCGTTACCGCCCTCAATCACTGCGACCGGAGAATTTCGCGCATCTGCGTATTTCAACTGATTGCCAAAGTTTTTCGGGTTACCCAAGTATACCTCGGCCCGTATGCCTGCGTTTCGCAGTTCCGCGACCATGGTTTGATAATCGCCCATGCGGTCGCGATCCATAACTGTAACGATTACAGGGCCTTTTGCTTGGCTATCTATACGGCCCTTTTCACGCAGCGCCGCCAGCAGGCGATCAACCCCGACGGAAACGCCAGTTGCCGGAACTTCCTGCCCGGTAAAACGTTTGACCAGATCGTCATAACGACCACCACCGGCGACAGAGCCAAACTGGCGCTTGCGGCCCTTATCGTCGAGAATTTCGAAGGTCAGTTCAGCCTCATAAACAGGGCCAGTATAATAGCCCAAGCCACGAACTACGGAAGGGTCTATGACTATTCTTTCTTCGCCATATCCTTGCGCTTTTAGTAAATCTACTATCTCTTCCAATTCATCAACGCCTTCGCTCCCAATTATGGAATCTTCCATATAAAATCGCAGGCGCGATATAGTTAGCTCGTTACTTTCTGTTTTAGCTCCCAATACTCCCAGTATCCATTCGTTCATAATAGAATTCAGGTTGGCACCTTCGGTGAAATCACCCGAGGAATCTTTCCTTCCTTTTGCCAGTAACTGCTCAACACCTTTAACGCCGAGTCTGTCGAGCTTATCAATCGCTCGCATGGCAACACCACGCTCTGTGGCAAATTTACTGGGATCATCTGGGGCTAATAGGCCTACATATTCCATCATCCCGTCTAGTATCTTACGATTATTGACTCTAATCATATAATCACCGCGCGGAATGCCAACGGCCTCCAACGTGTCCGCTAACATCGCACAAATCTCGGCATCGGCGGCAACTGTTGGTGTGCCAACCGTATCCGCATCACACTGATAGAACTGGCGATACCGCCCCGGTCCGGCTTTCTCGTTTCGCCAAACTGGTCCGACGGCGTAGCGGCGGTAGGGTGTAGGCAGATCGTTGCGGAACTGTGCGTATACCCGTGCCAGCGGCGCCGTCAGGTCATAACGCAGCGCCATCCATGCGTTGTCCTCGTCTTGCCAAGCGAAAATGCCGGCGTTCGGGCGGTCAACGTCTGGCAGAAAGCTGCCCAAGGCCTCGACTGTTTCGATTGCGGGAGTTTCCAGAGGATCAAAGCCGTAACGCTGATAAACGTCGGTGATCTTGTCCAGCATAGCATTGCGTTCAACCACTTCCGCGCCGAAATAATCGCGGAACCCGCGTGGAGGCAACGCTTTGGGGCGTTTGACTTTTTGTTTCTTGTTCTTAGCCATGTTCAGACCCTGAATACGTGTTTTTCAACCGTCTATCGCAAGGGTCCGTAGGTCGCAAGGTCAAGGGGTCAGATGAGGCCCCGGATATAGGGGTAAAACACAGTAATACCGATGATAACGGCTGCTATCGCCGCAATAAGTACAGCCCCCGCTGCTAAATCTTTGGCCTGCTTAACGCTTTGTGAATGCTGTGGAGAGACTATATCACAGAGGTGTTCAATGGCGGTATTCATGGCCTCGAACACCCAAACGAGTGTTATGGCTAGGATCAACCACAGCCAATCCTGACGTGTAACGTCAAGCGCGATTGCCCCGACAATCACCAGCGTTGTCGCCAACAGATGCACTCGGGCATGTGGTTCGGATTTCAGCAAAAACAATAGCCCCGCCCCTGCGTGCGCAAAGNTTTTGGCGCGAGCGGACAGGTATTTCAACATCAGCCGAAACCTGTGAATTCACCGCGATAAAACAATAACGAGGGTTTGTCACACGCCGATATTCGTAAAACTTCACCGACAACGATCAAATGATCGCCGCCGTCGTAGCCCGCGGCGTGGCTACACTCAAATCGCGACGTACAGCCGCCCAGTAACGGTACGTCTCCGATTCCCTGGGTGTATTCAATATCGTCAAACGCCTCGATACCGGTTTTTGAAAAGGCGTCAGCCAAGTCTCGTTGGTCTTGGGAAAGTACGTGTACCGCGAAATGGCTGGCGGCCTCGAACGCAGGGAATCGCGCAGATTTACGCGCCGGCGACCAAAGAACCAGCGGTGGATCGAGTGATACCGAGGCAAAACTGTTCACGGTCATGCCAAGCGGTCCGCGATCGGTCATCGTGGTTACAATCGTGACACCCGTAGCAAAACTGCCCATTGCATCACGCAACTCGCGTTGTGAAAATTCTGCCAATTCGCGTTCCCCTATTCGTTAGGGCATTCTTAATCCTTGATTACGCGTCTGTCGATGGATGGATTGCCAAATCGCTTTGCGGAACGTATTTGAGGGGGATGGTGCCCATCTTATACACATTCCGCCGCTGCCCTTATGCAATGCGCGCCCGTCTAGCCATCGCGGTAAGCGGTGTCGAAGTGGAATTGCGCGAAGTTCTGCTTCGGGATAAAGCACCGGAATTGCTGGCGGCCTCGCCAAAGGCGACGGTTCCAGTTGTGGTTAACGGCAACGACGTTATTGACGAGAGTTACGATATTATGTTGTGGGCGCTGGAACAGAACGACCCTAACGCGTGGCTGGATCGGCATAACCCGGCGTTGATCGAAGAGTGCGATGGAGCGTTCAAGTCTGCGCTAGATAAATACAAGTACACCAATCGGCAGGAGGGCTCGGACGCAATCGAGCAACGCACGATTGCGTCNGAATTCTTGGCCAAGCTTGANNATATNCTCTCGACGCAGCCCTATTTGTCCGGTGATAAAGCTGGAATGTCGGATATGTCGATTGTTACTTTTGTGCGCCAATTTGCCAACGTCGATCGCCCTTGGTTCGATGGCGAACCTTGGCCAAACCTCATCCGGTGGTTGGAAGAATTCCTGTCCTCGGACGCGTTCTCAGCTATAATGACCAAATACCCCAAGTGGCAGGCGGGCGACTCTGCCACTCTATTTCCGGAGTTATCATGAACGAAGACCGCATCACTCGCCTTGAAGAGGCTCTTGCCCATCAAAGTGCGTTGGTTGAAGAACTGAATGACGTGATCACAAAGCAAGCCGCCGAGATCGATTTGCNAAACCGTCGCGTCTCCATGCTAATGCAACGCGCGGCCGAGCAGGAGGCCGACAATTTGTCTGGCGCGCCGTTGGCCGATCAAAGACCGCCGCATTGGTAATTTAATTTTACCATTGGCAGAATCCTGTTCACAATGTAGCCTCCCCGAGTCACCAAAAAAACTGAGTTCTCGGGAGGAACCACATGAAACATANAATNCTTAAAACCGCGACCATCGCGGCCATCACNATGGCGTTTGGNACNCAGGCTATGGCCGTCGAATGGAANGTCTCCGTTTGGGGTAAGCGCCGCGCNTTTACAGANCACNTNGAGCGTCTGGCNGANNTGGTTAGNGAAAAAACNAATGGCGANTTCACNNTGAANATCTCNTATGGTGGNCTNTCCAAGAACAAAGAAAANCTCGACGGNATTTCGATTGGTGCGTTTGAAATGGCGCAGTTCTGTGCTGGCTATCACGCNGANAAAAANCCNTCNATCACAGTNNTGGAACTNCCATTCCTNGGCGTTCAGGATCTGCGTCAGGAAATCAAAGTTTCGCAAGCTGTTTATGCGCACCCTGCTGTTGCGGCTGATCTGGCACGCTGGAATGCGACATTGCTGATGCCATCCCCGTTGCCGCAATACAACATCGTCGGCAAAGGCGAAGCGCCACGCACATTGGCTGACTTTGAAGGTATGACCGTTCGCGCCACTGGTGGCGTTGGCCGTGCTATGGCCGCCGTTGGGGCCGTACCAACATCTATGTCCGCAACCGAGGTTCGCCAAGCGATGGACAGCGGTGTTGTTAAAACCGTAGCCTTCGCACCGCACGCCCATATGTCTTATGGTACTATCGAAAATGCGACTTGGTGGACGACTAACCTTAACCCGGGCACTGTGAACTGCCCTGTTGTGGTTAACACCGACGCGTTGAATGACCTGACTGACAGCCAACGCGAAGCATTGCTTGGATCGGTTGACGAAGCACTCGATTACTATGTCGAGTACTACGAAGAAAAAACGATGTCGGCTTGGGGCCCAGCTCTTGACGAGCGCGGTATCGAGCGGATCACCTACAGCGAAGACGATCTCGCAGCCTTCCGTGAAGCTGTTGCAGGTCCTGCCGCCGCAGCTTGGATCGAAGATATGAACGGTCGTGGTCTACCGGCACAAGAGCTGTACGATCTGGTAATCAACACGCTGGCCAACTAATCTGGTCCGTATAAAAACAACCTCGCCCTTCATGCGAAGGGCGGGGATTTTGCTATGTTGGAGAACCCACCGTGTCAGCCCACTCGCCTGTTCTGGAAGATGACAGCCTTTTAAGCAAACTTGACCGAACCCTTTACAAACTGGAAACGCACCTCGCCCTGATTGGCGGTTTGGCGGCTTTCTCGTTGGTGATGTTGGCGGTTGTTAGCGTAACCGGCCGTAACCTGTTCAACCGTCCCCTGCCCGGTTATGTGGACTGGATTGAACAAGCCATGCCCCTGCTGGCCTTCGTCGGCGTGTCCTACACACAACGGCTTGGCGGGCATATTCGGATGGATATTCTGGTCGGGCGTTTGCGTGGCCGTTGGCTTTGGGGGGCGGAATTGGCCTCGACCATCACCATGCTGATCCTGATGCTGCTGCTAGTCTGGGGCACTTGGGCGCATTTCCAGCGGTCCTTCGATTTCGGCTCGCCAAACTGGAGTCGTGATTCCAGTCTGGACATCAGCCTGCCTCTTTGGCCCGCTAAACTTTTGGTAACCTTTTCCTTCGCAGTCCTTAGCCTTCGCTTAATGCTGCAAGTCTGGGGATATACCGTTGCATTGCTTACCGGCGCGAAAAGCCCGATTGCCGTGCCCTTACCCATAAACGCGGCCACCGCTGCGGCGAATGAGGCCGCCACCGTTTCAGGTTTTGACGAGGAAACCAACGTATGACTTCTATCGACATCGGCCTGATCGTTTCCGGCTTCATGCTTTTCATGGTGCTAATCGGGGTTCGCGTGGCATTCGCTGCGGCCCTGACCGGCCTTACCGGACTTATATGGATATTCTGGGCCAAAAAGGGCTATGACCCTAGTGAATTCATGTGGGCGTTGACCGTCGGCGTGAAAACAGCGGGGCAAGTTCCGCACTCAAAAATCGCCTCGCAAGCCTTATCGCTGATACCGACGTTTATTCTGAT
>JAESQH010000150.1 GCA_016765235.1 Paracoccaceae bacterium | reverse complement strand
GCGGCATATTTAGCGGCACTCTGCGAACAATGCCCCGTGATCTTACGCGAGCCGGCGGCGCCCAAATACGATATCCAGCACGCTGAGGTGTTCTCGGTTCTCTACAAATTTGACAACACGCGGAATAAAATCGTTACCGGCCACCACGTCGAAGAAGTCACGATGCATCCTGACCTCAGGCTCTTGCTGTCGACATCGGGGTCAACTGGAGCAAGTAAATTCGTACGCCTGTCAGGCGAGAATCTTACCTCTAATGCCGCATCTATTGCTGAATATCTCGAAATCGCTCCAAATGATCGCGCGCCAACGTCACTTCCGCTAAGCTACTCGTACGGAATGTCAATTCTGAACAGTCACCTGCACGCCGGTGCTTGTGTTGTTCTGATTAATGAACCAGTTGTTTCAAAGTCTTTCTGGAAGGCCTTTGATGACGAAAAATGTACAAGTTTTGCAGGCGTGCCACAAAGTTTTTATCTTCTGGCGCGCAGTGGGGAACTGGCCCGCAGTCGCCCTGCACTCCGCCATGTCACGCAAGCGGGCGGTAAGCTTGAAGCTGAAACCGTTCGCGCCTTGGCAGAGACAGGAACGAGAGATGGTTGGCGGTTTTTCGTCATGTACGGCCAGACAGAGGCATCACCGCGTATTGCATATCTGCCACCTGAATTGGCTAGCGAAAATCCCACGGCAATTGGAAAGGCGATCCCCGGCGGGCACCTGTGGGTCGAGGGGCCTGATGGGACGAAACTACAGTCGAAACAGCTGGGTGAATTGGTCTATGAGGGGCCCAATGTGATGATGGGCTACGCGAGCAAGCCTGAAGACCTTTCTCTCGGCCATGGTCCACAGATACTCAAAACTGGCGACCTGGGCTTTGTCGATGAAGGCGGGCTTTTCCACATTACCGGCCGTGCGTCGCGGTTTCTCAAACTTTCAGGGAAACGTGTTGGCCTTGACGACGTGGAATCGTGGCTTGCGCGCGATGGTATCGAGTGCGTTGCAGTGGGCGATGACGATGCGCTAGGTCTTGTACACACCGGCAAGGCATCTTTGGCACCCGGAATTGCCCAAAAACTATCAATACCATCCTCGTTCGTGCACGATATTCGCGTGTCGGCAATTCCTATCAATAAGAACGGCAAGCCAGACCTGCCGGCTATGAAAGCGATGTTTGATACTGAGATCAAGAAGCTACGCAGTGCGCCAGTGTCCGATCAAATGCACACAGCAGAGACTGCCAAAAAAGCAGTTATCGCGATCTTTCAGCATCAGTTTCCTGACATCAAGATTACACCCCAGAAGTCATTTGAAGCGTTGGGTGGAACTTCAATCGACTTTGTCGAAGTCGAATTAGAACTAGAAGCCATCGGCATCTCACCTCGCAAAAATTGGCAACTAAACACGATAGCCGATTTGTCCAAACGTGTAGGTTCTGCCCTGCTACCTTCAGACAGGTGGGTGCCTGATTACGCTAGTGCAGGGGTCGTTGGCACGCTTCTCGTCGTTCTATTGCACGTGATCGGGTCGCAGGGAGACCGCGGTCTTGGACTATCCGAAGGTTCCATGTGGATTGAGTTCAATGTTTTCTTCGAGCCCCTCAGGATGCCGCTTTTTGCGCTACTATCCGGCTTCTCGTTCTTCGTGATGGGAACTGCAAATGTATCGTTCGGGCCAATGTCAGGCAATCTTCTGAAAAGGCTATTGCTTCCAACCGCCGTCTCCATCGCTGTTTTCGCAATGTTTGGGCAGCTTTTCAGCACGCAGTTAGCGTTTAACACCCCGGGTCAGGCACTAGCGCTTCTCTGGTTGCCCTTCGCGCATTACTGGTTCGTGATGAGCCTCATCTTGATTACAATGACGAGTTATGCGGTTTTTCGCCTTGCACTAGGCAAGCCAGAGCAGGTCCTCTTGCTTCTTGCCATCATATTCGTGATATTTAGGATCCAATTTGACCCAAATATCTGGTCTGTCAACGCAGCGATGCTGCTGATGCCCCTATTTGTCATCGGATATTTCTACGGAAAGCACGCACAGAAGGTCCACGAGCATCGGCACCTGATAGTGACCGCTGCGATCATTGTAGTTTTCTCCTTTACGGCCTTTGAATTGCCTACTGGGCCCATTGGCCGTATTTTTGATGTGACAATGTCTTTGGCGATGATCGCGCTCTGCTTGGTGTTTGCAGGCCGAATACCTTTTTTGACGCGTATAGCTCCTTACGCCTTCTTTATTTATCTTTGGCATGTCTTGGGGACATCGGCCATGCGCAGAGCTCTTGACTTACTGGACGTCGATAGTGTGCCCATCTTCGTCGCGATGGGCATGATCGCTGGAGTTGGATTTCCAATCGTACTTTTTCGCATATTTGGGTATTTGCCCGGTGCGCTATACCTTCGCGGAAAATGACGCGACTATCAAAGGAGGCCAGCGGTATTGCCTATCCTTGTCCCTAGATGCCAAACGTGAAGGTTCCCCAATGGGGCGCACAGGTGATTATCGTAATTTCTGGGTCTGGTATCGAAGAATTTGAAAAAGTATTACGTGCATCCTCAACTAAGCTATAAGCGATGCTGAAATTGTCGAAGGGCTTCTCGATTTACTGATGATCGAGCTGCTGAACTTCGTCAAAGTCAATTGACGTTAATGTCTGCTGTGGGCTTATTCTGTTGAAAAACTCGAAGATTTGACTGTTCCGCTTGGCGGGTGAATTTGTTTACTCCCCGCTTTCACACGGTTCTTCTGATAAGGTTATGGTTTGGTGCCAGCTTAGCGAGCTTTTTGAGGTTTTGGGCGGTTGCTGCGAGGAGAAATTCGTCGTGTGCGCCACAGGGGCCACGTAGTCTGAGCCTGCCGAGGCCATGAATTCGTTTGAGATGGGCAAATGACATCTCGACCTTTTTACGCAGTTTGCGCGAGATTGCATATTGCTGGGTTTGCGACAAGACNCGGGCGACATCACGGGAAGTTTNGTAAATCGATCTGGTAACTTTACGNTGNGGTTCTTTTGGNNNGCAGCGNTCCTTTAAANGTNCAGGCNNCACAGTCTGATTTGCGAGCNCGNTANCGTATTGTTTCGTCTTTGTTTGCACCNGNCCTTGGCGTTTTGAACGCACGACGATATTGTTTGAGCTCTTTGCCGCCAGGGCAGATATACAAGTCATTCTCGGTATCAAAAGTGAAGTCNGCGCGNTCAAAAGTNCCNTCNTTNCGCCCNGANTTATCCCCTCTCGTGCATGTAAACATGCACTGCCGGGCAGCGAATTACCGGAATATGCGGCGCGATCCCGCGCTTCTCTACCAACCAATCCAGCATGGGGCCTGATCCATAAGCAGTGTCCACTGCCCGACAGGTGAATGCGAAGCAATCACCGACAGGGGGCGATTAGGCGTTCGGGCATAAGATCGTGCACCTTTTTAACCCGATCNATCATGNTTTTGACNGCNCCAACCTCGGCTTGCCGAATGGAACGCGTGGCTTCNACATCCATNATCACAGCATTGTCGGTATCGATCAGATAGTTCGTAGAATAAGCAAAGTACGCAGGCCCGCCACGCGCACCGGTCCATTGGGATGCCGGATCCGAGTGTGAGATAAACTTGGGTACAACGGGGCTGGCTGCACCAAAAGCCGCGTCATCAAGTGTTTCCAGATATTCCCGAACCGCACGGGGAGCGTCGACGGGATCAATCACTTCAGGGTTCCAGTCTGCCTTCGGCGTGGAGTTCTGGCGATTGGCATCGGCGGCAATAATGCTCGCGTCAGCCGCATAACGCTGGCCGCTCGCCAATCCAGCGTCGATGCATTGTGCAACCACCGTTTCAAATACGTGCCGGAGCATATCGCTGTCGCGAAACCTTCCGTGGCGGTTCTTTGAAAAGGTTGAATGATCGGGGATAGGGTCCGTCAGGTCCAGCTTGCAAAACCAGCGATATGCAAGATTGAGATGAACCTCATCACACAGCCGCCGTTCGGACCGGATGCCCATGATATATCCGACCAGTAGCATGCGCATCATCAGTTCTGGATCAATCGACGGTCGTCCGGTTGAGCTGTAAAACTCGGTCAGATGCTTGCGAACACCAGATAAGTCGACTGCGCCGTCTATTGCCCGCAAAACATGATCGGGCGGGACATGATCCTCAATCGAAAATTCATAAAACAATGCGCCTTGTGCTTCCTGTTTTGGGCCCATCATCGTTAGCAATCTCCTATATCAATAAGGAGATTGAATCAGCCAAACGCACCAAAATCAAGTGGAGTTTTTCAACAGAATAGGCCCTTTGCTGCCTTTACATATTGCCGGTCGTGCTGCACTACGGCTCGTTAAAGCAGACATTCGTGGACTACGCGATATTTTCCCATGTCAATGATTGCTATGTGGCCTCAAGTCGCTGATGTCAGACAATCCGACAGTATAGATTGTCAGAGGCCACGTGGAAAACTTAGACTAAGTCAACCAGTGCACCACGTTTTTGGATAACTTTTGCGGAAAGTTGTGAGCCTTGCCTAATCGCAGATTCAATCGCGTCGCCGGATAGGAAGGCGGCGAGAAACCCTGCATTGAAGGAATCTCCAGCCGCAGTTGTATCGATCGTATTCAGAATCAGTTCCGGGACGT
>JAESQH010000149.1 GCA_016765235.1 Paracoccaceae bacterium | reverse complement strand
CGGAGCGAGGCCACGCCCAACGGGTGAGGTTGATCTTTGATCAATTCAAAACAGACGGGAGCGCTCCCACCCTTCGGTTGGGCCAAGCCTCGCTCCGCTCGGCGATCGTGACTGGCTGCTTACGTTTGTTGGTTCATTATTGGGACGGTCCTAAACTTTCTTCATGAACGAAGCTTTAAGGACAATCGTGGCCTTCCCGATCCGGCATTCCACCTGATCAGGGTTGCCCGTCAGTCGCACATTCTTGATTTGCGAGCCGCGTTTCAGCGTTTTCGACATGCCCTTGACCTTCAGGTCTTTGATAACCATCACCGTGTCGCCATCCTCCAAGATCGCGTCGTTGCTATCTCTGGTATCCATTAGGTATTCCTTAACGTTAATCGGGTGCGAGCATGTAGCCCGCACCCCGTACTGTCTGTAAATATCGAGGTTGTTTGGGGTTCGCTTCGAGCTTGCGCCGCAGCCGCGTGATTTGCACGTCAATCGCCCGTTCCTGCGCGGACCCATCGCCCTTGCCCAAATCGTTAACCAATTTCTCACGGGTGACGGCCTCGTGTGCGTTAGCCGCGAAAATCTTCATCAAGGCGTTTTCGGTTCCTGTCAGGCGAATGCGTTCATCGCCGCGCCACAGTTCGCTGCGGGTCACGTCATATCTGACATCGGCCATTTGCAGGGTTTTTGGCGGCTCCACAACGATATCCGTTTTCGGCACGCGCCGAAGAATGGCGTTCACGCGCAGCAGCAATTCTTTGGGCTCAAACGGTTTGGCCAGATAATCATCTGCCCCCATCTCAAGCCCCTTGATCCGGTCATCAGCATCGCCCCGTGCGGTTAACAAAAGGATCGGAGTGGTCAAAGTACGGCGCAAATCTTGCGTTAGGGAAAAACCATCCTCACCCGGCATCATTATGTCGATGACTAACATATCGAATTCCAGCCCGGCCAACAGCCGCCGCGCGTGGGCCGCATCGCGTGCGCCGGTTACCAGGAACCCGTTACGCGCCAGAAATTTCTGCAATAACAATCGGATGCGCTGATCGTCATCAACGACCAGAAGATGTGCTTCGCCGTGTTCATCGAGAGACCGCATCATGGGACATCCGCCGCGTTTAATACTTTTTCGCGCAGGCTCGGGTCGATCATTTGCTCCAGCACGGTACGGAAGCCATGCACAGCCTCCGGCCCCGCGTTTGAAAAGGCTTTGCGCATCCGTTTGCGTTGCGCGTCTGATAATTCCCACTCCAACGTTTCGCCAGTTTCGGTCAGATACAAGTTCCGCTGGCGGCGGTCTTGCTTGCCGACACGGCTGTCCACCAACCCATCTTCTACCAATTGTCTTAACACGCGGTTAAGGGATTGTTTGGTCACACCCATAATGTCTAACAATTCGTTAACCGTCAGCCCTTGCTTGCGATTGATGAAATGGATCGCGCGGTGGTGCGCTCGCCCGTAGGCGTAATTCTCCAGAATCAAATCAGGATCGGCGGTAAAGCCGCGATAGGCGAAGAACATCAGCTCGATTCCTTGCCGCAACTGATCGTCGGTCAGGAACAACAACTGCTCGGATCGACCGGGCTGGCGCGCTAAACGGTTTCTTTGCATGGGTTTTTCCTCAACCTGATTTGCTTGTTCACAGTTTATGTCAGTCTTGTTGACTTTCCAAGAATCATTTGTTAGCAAAACGAGGAAATAACGAAATAAACTGTCGAATATTCGCCACCTTGCGCAATATTCGCAAATATCGAAGGATAGAACAATGGCCGGAGCCCCCTACGACGATCGTGACGGAACCATCTGGATGGACGGAGAGTTGATCCCGTGGCGCGATGCGAAGGTCCATGTGTTGACACATGCGCTGCATTACGGCTCCTCCGTTTTTGAGGGCGAGCGCTGTTACAACGGCAAGATTTTCAAAAGCCGCGAGCATTCTGTGCGCTTGCTAAAATCCGGCGAATACATGGACATTCCGATCCCGTATACGGTCGACGAGATCGAAGATGCCAAGGCCGTCGCGTTGGGGGCTAGCGGCCTGTCCGACGCCTATGTTCGCGTAGTTGCATGGCGCGGGTCTGGTCAGGATATGGGTGTCGCTTCTGCGAATAATCCTGTCCATATGGCTGTGGCCGTTTGGGCGTGGGGCGCGTATTACGGCGATGCGAAATTTGATGGTGCGAAGCTGGATATTTCCAAGTGGAAGCGCCCTGATCCCGCAACGATTCCGTGTTTTGCCAAGGCCGCCGGTCTCTACATGATCTGCACCATGTCCAAGCACGCAGCCGAGGCGAAGGGCTGTTCCGATGCATTAATGTATGATTACCGCGGTTACGTGGCAGAGGCGACGGGGGCCAACATCTTCTTCGTTAAAGATGGCGCCGTGCACACGCCGATCCCCGATGCCTTCCTGAATGGCATCACCCGTCAGACGGTTATCGGGATGCTGAAGGACAAAGGTATCGAAGTGATTGAACGCCACATCATGCCCGATGAACTGGGTGATTTCGAGCAATGCTGGCTGACCGGCACTGCCGCCGAGGTAACGCCTGTAGGCCAGATTGGCGACCACAAATTCACGGTTGGTGACATCGCGCGCGACATCGCGGAAAGCTACGAGAAGCTCGTTCGGGCTTAAAGGAATTTCAAGGATTATTACATGAAACGGCGCGTTTGTAATGCGCCGTTTTTACTTTGACGCTGTTCCGATAAACCGGTTTAATGGTTTATTAACCGACAGAACATAACTTTGAAAAATACCAGGATTACCATGCCCAGAAAAATCATAATCGACACCGATCCGGGGCAAGACGACGCCGTGGCAATCCTATTGGCGCTCGGCTCTCCTGAACTTGAAGTGCTGGGGATTACTGCGGTTGCTGGAAACGTGCCGCTGGCGCTGACCCAGAAGAACTGTCGCATTATCTGCGAATTGGCGGGGCGGCCTGATATTCCGGTTTATTCCGGCGCAATTCGTCCGCTTGTGCGCGAACTAGTTACTGCAGAAAACGTGCATGGTAAAACGGGCCTTAACGGGCCGAAATTGCCGGATCCCACCATGCCGTTGCAAGATAAATACGCTGTTGATTTTATTGTTGAAACGTTAATGGCTGAACCCGAAAAAACGGTAACCCTTTGCGTTCTAGGCCCGCTTACCAACATCGCGCTAGCCATGATCCGTGAACCCAAAATCATCCCGCGTATTGCGGAAATCGTGCTGATGGGTGGCGGTTGTTTTGAGGGTGGTAACGTAACCCCCGCCGCCGAATTTAACATTTACGTTGACCCGCACGCGGCCAAAAATGTGTTCGCCGCGGGTGTGCCGATTACCATGTTCCCTCTCGACGTCACCCACAAAGCGTTAACAACACATAAACGGGTGGATCAGTTCAGGGCAATGGGCACGAAGGCAGGCACGGCCACGGCTGAACTCCTCGATTTCTTCGAGCGTTTTGATGAGGCGAAATACGGCACCGACGGTGGCCCGTTGCATGACCCTAACGTCATCGCGTGGCTTCTGAAGCCTGAACTTTACACGGGCCGCCACATCAATGTTGAAATTGAAACCGCCTCGGAATTAACCATGGGAATGACCGTCGCCGATTGGTGGGGAGTCACGGATCGGCCGAAAAACGCATACTTTGTGCGCGATTTGGACGCTGACGGCTTTTATAACCTGTTAGTGGAGCGGATTGGCACGTTGTAGCCCTTGACTCCGCCGCCTTGAGGCAACAAATGCGCTGTGATACAATTACACATATGGCGCGCCATGATGGCGCATAAGAATTAGGAGGACATTGTCCTGTCCGATAATGTTGACGCGGCGAAAATGACCGCAGGTTCCGCAAATACCACCGTTGGTAAAAGCGGCGACAAATCCGAAAGCGATGCAATGCTCGCCCGGATTCTCAAATTGCTTGACGAGAGTAAAGCCGAAGATGTTGTGACGATTCCGTTGCAAGGAAAATCCGAGATGGCCGACAATATGGTTATTGCATCTGGACGATCCTCGCGGCAGGTGTCGGCGCTGGCCGAACAGTTATATCAGCGGATCAAAGAAGAAACCGGCATCATTTGCCGTACTGAAGGCAAGCAATCCGGCGACTGGGTTTTACTGGATGCTGGCGATGCGGTTGTGCATATCTTCCGCCCCGAAGTGCGTGAATTCTATCAGCTTGAAAAGATGTGGCTGACAGCCGGTGGTGATCAGCCCGAAGAGGGTTGATATGCGTGTCACCCTATGCGTTGTCGGCCGCCTTCGGGCAGGGCCGGAACGCGATCTTATTGACGATTATCTAACGCGGTTTGACCGCACGGGCCGCGCACTTGGCCTAGGGCCAGCCTCGGTGATTGAGGTTGAGGGTAAAAAAGGCGGCGGCTCGGTGGCAGAAGCTGCGCTTCTGCGTAAAGCGATCCCCGACGGGGCATTTCTTGTGACAATGGACGAGCGTGGCCGCGTGATGACCTCCCCCGAATTCGCCAACAAGCTGGCCGGATGGCGTGACAACAGCCAGCGCGATCTGGCGATTGTGATTGGTGGCGCGGACGGTATTGCGCCTGAATTGCGCGCCGAGGCGGATTTTTCCTTATCGTTTGGCAAAATGGTCTGGCCGCATATGCTGGCGCGAGTAATGCTGAGCGAACAACTGTACCGCGCGGCGACCATCTTGTCCGGTGGCCCCTATCACCGCGCCTGATCGCTTGCGCTTATCCGCGCGTCGTCTTACTTAAAGGTTAACCAAAACCGGAGGTTCCCGATGCCCGCACCGAAACCCGTAGTCCTATGTATTCTTGACGGTTGGGGCTTGCGCGACACGCGCGAGAATAACGCGGTTGCGCTGGCGAAAACGCCGAACTTCGACCGGATTATGGCTGAGTGTCCTAATGCAACGTTAACGGCGCATGGGCCGGATGTTGGCCTTCCCGAAGGTCAAATGGGCAATTCCGAGGTTGGGCACACCAATATCGGTGCGGGTCGCGTTGTCTGGATGGACCTGCCAAAGATTAACAATGCAATAACGGATGGGTCGTTTCACACAAACGACGCGTTATTGCGTTTTGCAGCAACGCTGAAAAAGACGGGTGGTGTGGCGCATGTTGCTGGTCTTGCCTCGCCCGGCGGCGTACATGCGCATCAAGATCATACCGTTGAACTTACCAAAGTGTTAACGGGCGCGGGTGTTCCGGTGGTTCTACACGCATATCTCGATGGTCGCGATGTAGCTCCGAAAAGTGCGGATAAGCAGATTGCCAAATTGATTAACGACCTACCTGTCGGTGCGAAAATGGGCACGGTTTGCGGGCGGTTCTTCGCGATGGATCGCGACAATCGCTGGGACCGCGTTCAAGCCGCCTTTGACGTTATGACAACGGGCAAAGGCAAGCGCGCAGATACGGCACTTGACGCGATAACCGCCGCTTATGCGATTGGGGAAACTGACGAATTCGTTTCGCCAACAGCAATCGATGATTTTAACGGTATGCAAGACAACGACGGTTTACTGTTCGTTAACTTTCGTGCTGACCGCGCCCGCGAAATTCTGGCGGCACTGGCTGATCCGGCGTTTGATGCGTTCGACGCCTCCGCACGTCCGAAATTCGCCGCTGTCTGCGGGATGGTCGAGTATTCGACCAAGCACAACGCCTATATGGATGTGATGTACCCGTCTGAAGAAATCGTTAACACGCTTGGGCATTGGGTCTCGATTCACGGAAAAACCCAATACCGACTGGCCGAAACGGAGAAATACCCGCACGTGACGTTCTTCATGAATGGCGGGGAGGAAGTTCCCGAGGCTGGCGAGGACCGCTACGTCGCGCCCAGCCCCAAGGTGAAAACCTACGATATGCAACCCGAAATGTCCGCAGCCGAGGTTACCGATCATCTGGTCGATGCGATCAACGGGCAGGCATACGACCTGATAATCGTGAATTTCGCCAATCCCGATATGGTTGGCCACACAGGTGATCTTCAGGCGGCAATGCAGGCTTGCGAAGCGGTTGATGAAGGCGTGGGCAAAGCGCTAACCGCCCTGAAAAGCGTTGGCGGCGCGATGATCTTGACGGCCGATCACGGCAATTGTGAAACCATGGTGGACCCGATAACCGGCGATCCGCACACAGCGCACACGTTAAATCCGGTTCCCGTTGTGCTAATCGGCGGCCCGTCCGGTGCGAAAATGCGCAGCGGTGGCCGCCTCGGTGACCTTGCGTCAAGCTTGCTGCAACTGATGGAAATGCCAATCCCGAAGGAAATGACGGGACAATCGCTGATCGTTTAGGCGGATAGCCGCGCAATCATGTGAAGAAAATGTGATCGGTTTCCACTTAATGGCTGGTGCAGAAACGCAGGAAAGGTTCTATATAGACTCTGGCCTCGCACCAGATTCCCGTTTCGGGCGAAATTATAGGATGTATTTGAATGAAAAAGATTCTCTTAGGAACATTAGCCGGTGCCGTAGTTGGACTGGTTATCGCCGTGCAAGTTTCCGGCCCTATTTCGGCGCAAGAGAATGAACGCCTCAAAACCACCTATGAACAGCTTGACCTGTTCGGCGATATTTTTGAACGTATCCGTTCCACCTATGTCGAAGAAGTAGACGATGTGGCGCTGATCGAGGCTGCGATTAACGGGATGTTAACCTCGCTTGACCCACACTCCAGCTATCTGCCGCCCAAAGATTTCGACGAAATGCAAGTCGAAACTCGCGGTGAATTCGGCGGGCTTGGCATTGAAGTGACACAGGAAGACGGCTTTGTGAAAGTCGTCTCGCCGATTGATGATACGCCTGCCGCTCGCGCTGGTATTGAAGCCGGCGATTTCATTACCCAAATCGACGGCGAAAGCGTTCTTGGACTGACACTGGATCAGGCCGTTGAACTAATGCGTGGCGAAGTTGGCGAAGAAATTCTTCTGACGATATTCCGCGAAGGTACCGACGAACCCTTTGACGTGACCATCGTGCGCGACATTATCAAATTAACGGCGGTTAAAGTCCGTACCGAGGGACGCGCGATTGTGCTGCGGATCACCTCCTTCACAGAGAAAACATACTCGAATCTTGTAGAGGGCATCGCCGAGGAAATCGAGGCAAACGGTGGTGTCGATAACATCGACGGCTTCGTTCTTGATCTTCGCAACAATCCCGGTGGCCTTCTAAGTCAGGCGATTGCGGTGTCCGATGCGTTCCTTGACGCAGGCGAGATTGTATCCACCCGTGGCCGCAACGTCGAGGATAGCGATCGTTTCAATGCCAAGAGCGGCGATTTTGCCGAGGGTAAACCGATTGTTGTCCTGATCAACGGCGGCTCTGCCTCGGCGTCTGAAATCGTGGCCGGTGCTTTGCAAGACCATCGCCGCGCGATTATAATCGGGACTAAAAGCTTTGGCAAAGGTTCGGTTCAAACGATAATGCCAATCGCTGGCAACGGCGCAATGCGCTTGACGACGGCGCGGTATTACACTCCGTCCGGACGATCGATCCAGTCTTTGGGCATCACACCAGACATTTTAGTTGAACAACGCCCGAGAGTTGAAAAGGACGACAGTGAAGACACACCAACGCGTCGTGGACGTTCCGAGGCTGACCTGCGTGGGTCATTGAATAACGATTCCTTAACGGATGAAGAGATCGAACAGTTGGAAGCCGAGCGCGCCGAGCAAGAAGAAATCGCCGCGCGCCGCGACGACGATTTCCAGTTATCCTATGGCTTGGACATCCTGCGCGGGCTGAACGTACTGGCCAAATGATCGCATGACGGACGCGGAACTTGCGGCACTGCCCTATCGTCCAAACGTTGGGTTGATGGTGCTGAACGCAAAGGGGCAAGTGTTCACAGGGCAACGTCTCGATTTTCCAAGTGCTGCTTGGCAGATGCCGCAAGGTGGCATTGATGAAGGCGAGGATACCGAAGTTGCGGCCTATCGGGAACTGCGCGAAGAAACCGGCATTTTGCCCGATATGGTCCAGATTTTGGCGCAATCCTCTGACTGGATATCCTACGATTTCCCTGCGGAGTTGGCGAAAAAGCTGTGGAAGGGCGGGTATCGCGGCCAGAAACAACGCTGGTTCCTGATGCGGTTTAGCGGGCTGGATAGCCAGATCAATATTGAAACCGAAGAACCTGAATTCGCAGCGTGGCAATGGATGCCTGTTAACGAGTTGTTAGACAATATCGTGCCGTTCAAACGGTCGGTTTATGAACAGGTCCTTAATGAATTCGGCGACTATCTGAAGCTTTAAAGTTCAGCCAGCGGGATAAACGGGAAGAAAACACCCATTGAGCGAACGCCGAACCATTCAACACCGTCAACCATTCCCGACTCCCCTTGATCCACGAGGCGGTAGAAACTTTTACGATCTATTAACGCTTCAAGGTTTGTTCGGACCAGAACATAGGGCGAAGGTTCCCCGTGTTCAGGGTCCAGAACGATGCGGATCGGATTATCCGGCCCCGCTTGCACCGTATCACCGACGTTGGTGGTGAAGGTGATCACTTTGTCTGCCACGTCAAAATCCACCGCCACAAATGGCGCATCATCGACTTTGATGCCGACCTTTTCGACGGGTGTCACCAGAAAATAATCGTCGCCATCCCTGCGGANAATAGTCGAGAAAAGCTTAACCAATCGTTTACGCCCAATCGGGGTGCCAAGGTAAAACCACGTNCCNTCNCGCGCNATCCGCATATCNAGATCACCGCAAAACGGNGGGTTCCACAGNTGCACAGGGGCAGGGCCTTGGCCCTTTGNNGCCTTGGTCGCGGCGGATGCGATTGTATCCGCGTTGGCGCTCACAGTTTTCTGATCGGAATCGGACATTATCCACTGCCTTATTGTGTTTTGCTGTACTAAGATAAGCATACATATAGGCCGATGCAATCCAGTCATCGGCAAAATTCATTTGGTAAAGGGGTAGGCATGTCAAACCCGGACGTCGAGGCATTCGAACAAATCGCAAACAAGTTAACCGATGCGCAAGATATGATATCGCGTCGTATCATCGGGCAATCACGGGTAGTCGACGAAACTTTGATCGCCATTTTATGCGGTGGGCACGGCCTTTTGGTCGGGGCGCCCGGCTTGGCTAAAACCCGTCTGGTGGAGGTGATGGGCGTTGTCCTTGGCCTTGATTCCAACCGTGTGCAGTTCACGCCAGACCTGATGCCAGCCGATATTCTGGGGGGTGAGGTGCTGGAAACTGCTGCGGATGGTGCCCGCGCATTTCGGTTCATCGAAGGTCCGATTTTCTGCCAACTTCTGATGGCGGACGAGATCAACCGCGCCAGTCCACGTACCCAATCCGCGCTGCTACAAGCAATGCAGGAACACCATGTTTCAGTGGCTGGCAAACGGCGCGATTTGCCCGCACCGTTCCATGTTTTAGCCACGCAAAACCCGATTGAGCAGGAGGGCACATATCCACTGCCAGAGGCACAGCTTGACCGGTTTTTGCTGCAAATTGATGTGGATTATCCCGACCGCGACGCCGAACGCGACATTCTTTTGGCCACCACTGGCATGGAGGATGCGGAGGTTTCCCCCGTGTTTGATGCCGAGGGTCTGATCGCGGCCCAAACCGCAGTTCGGCGTATGCCGATTGGCGAGAGTATGGTGGAGTCGATCCTCGATCTGGTTCGTTCGGCGCGACCGGGCGAGGAGGCGTCAGCCCTCGTTAACACTTCCGTAAGCTGGGGGCCGGGGCCGCGCGCCGCGCAAGCGCTGTCGCTGGCGGTTCGTGCGCGGGCTTTGATGGATGGCCGCTTTGCCCCGAATGCAGATGATATAGCCGCACTCGCACACCCAATACTGAAGCACCGTATGGCGTTGGGGTTTGCTGCGCGGGCCGAAGGGTTAACGGTTGATGACCTTATTTCAACACTGGCTCGTCAAGTGCTTGGCGAGGGAGCATCTGCTTGAACAAACCCCGCCCATCTGCCGATCTTCGCGCAGCTAGCGAAAGTATCGCCGCCACTTTCCCCGCCCTTATGGTCGAGGCCTCGCGCCTTGCTGCAAGCGTTGCAATGGGCGATCACGGGCGCAGGCGGGCAGGTGTTGGCGAAGATTTCTGGCAATACAGGCAGGCACTACCGGGTGATGATCTGGCAAGCATAGACTGGCGGCGATCCGGTCGATCCGACACGGCTTACGTTCGTGAACGCGAATGGGAAGCCGCACATACCATTGCCATTTGGGCCGACACCGCACAGTCGATGGATTACAGCGGAAAACGGGATATTTCCACCAAAGGCGCGCGCGCGAATTTGCTGGCTATGGCTTTGTCGGTGCTTTTGTCAAAAGCGGGGGAACGAATTGCATATCCCGCAACAATTGCTGCCACGCCGCGATCGGGGGAGCGGCACTTGCAACGCATCGCGCTGGCCATATCCGCCGTTGAAGCTGGTCGACCTGAATACGGATCCGTTCCGGAATTCGGCGATTTGAAAGCCGCGCGAAGTATATTTCTTTCAGATTTCATGGGGGCAGATGGTCAAATATTCCCCCAACTGAAATCCATCGCCGAACGCGCTGGCACGGGGTGTCTGATCCATATTCTGGACGACACCGAAGAAACTTTCCCGTTCGACGGGCGTGTAATCTTTGAAAGCATGGGCGGCGGGTTATCGTTTGAAACGCACCGTGCCAACAGCTTGCAGGACGAATATCGCGATCAGTTGGCCAAACGGTGCGCTGCATTGGAAGAATTTGCGCGGCAAGCTGGCTGGCAATATCTGAAACACCACACCTCAAGCAGCCCACGTGCAGCGTTGCTGTGGTTGCACATGGCCATCGGGGGTCAGCGATGAGCGCGCTTGTGTTTCTGACGCCGTGGATGCTGCTGGGCCTGTTGGCGTTGCCACTTTTGTGGTGGCTGTTGCGCGCCACACCACCTTCGCCCAAGCACTTGCGCTTTCCGGGGGTGCGGTTGTTGATGGGCTTAAAAGACATCGAAAAGATGCCCGTAAAAACGCCGATCTGGTTACTGCTTTTGCGGATGCTGGCCATTGCGGCGGCAATTGTTGCCTTCGCACAACCCGTTCTAAACCCCGAAACCCGTGCAGACGGGAGCGGCCCGTTGCTGATCTTGATGGACGGCGGTTGGGCCAGCGCCCCCGATTGGGCGGAGCGTATTGAAGAGGCCGAGCGTTTGTTGGAACAAGCCGCGCGCGCCGGGCGACCGACGGTTTTCACGTCGTTAACGCAAACGTTGCCGCAAGGAATGCCCTACCGCGACGCCCGCGATTGGTTGCCCGTTTTGCGCGCGTTGGAACCGCGGTCGTGGGCACCAGACAGGGATGCCACAGTCGAGTGGCTGGCGGATGAACAAGGATTTGAGACCTATTGGTTAACGGATGGTTTACAGAACGGCGACAGTGATTTGGTCGATACGCTTTCCCGGATAGGCCCGCTTCGGGTCATAGGAACGACCACGCGACCGTTGGCGTTGTTACCGCTGGAACTTGATGCGGGGCAGTTAAGCGCGACCGTTGTCGGGACGCCATCAACGGCTCAAACAGTCACGCTCACTGCGTTTGGCACTGCGCCGAATGGCACAGAAGTGTCGTTCGCCTCGATCACTGGAACGCTGCCAGCGGGCGAAACCGAGGTGACGTTGACGTTCGATTTACCATTAGAGTTAACCAACCGCGTGACGCGTGTAACGGTGCAAGGCCAGACCTCTGCCGCGGCGGTTGCCTTGGCGGATGACGGATCGCGCCGTCGCAAAGTGGCGCTGGTTGGCGCAGCAATTCAAGAAGGCCCGCAACTGGTGGCGCCGATGCATTATCTTCGCAAAGCCCTAGAACCTTCAGCGGCGCTGATCGAGGGCAATTTGTCCGATGTCCTGCTTGGCGCGCCCGATGTGATCGTGCTTTCAGATGTTGGACAACTGTCGGTGTCCTCCGCTAAAAAGCTGTTGGACTGGGTCGAAAAAGGTGGCCTTCTCGTTCGTTTCGCGGGGCCTAGGTTGGCGGCTAATGGCGCGGGGCAGGTCGTTGATGATCCGCTGTTGCCGGTTCGGTTGCGAGCAGGCGGGCGTACGCTTGGCGGGGCCATGGCGTGGGATACGCCCAAACGCTTAAGTCCGTTTCCCGAAACCAGCCCGTTTTTTGGCCTGTCGATCCCTTCGGATATCGAGGTGTTCGCCCAAGTCGTCGCCCAGCCCGCGCCAGATCTTGCAGAGCGCACGTTGGCATCATTGGAAGACGGAACTCCACTGGTTACGCAACGCCAACAAGGCGACGGGCGCGTGGTTTTGTTCCATGTAACCGCGAATGCTGAATGGTCGACCTTGCCGCTTTCAGGCCTGTTCGTGCAGATGTTGGAGCGCTTGTCGATCAGCGCCAACACCGGTGATCCAGACACCGTGTTGGAGGGGCGAATGTGGATGCCTGAACGAGCGCTTGACGGGTTCGGGCGGCTGGGCGATGTGGAAACGGCCACGCCCGTAAGTGGTGAACGCTTGGCCCAAGCTGTTGGTCCTGATGCACAGCCGGGGCTTTACCGGTCCGTTGATTTACAAGTTGCTGTGAATGTTATGCAGGCAGACGCCACGCTTACCCAGCTCGATCTTCCGGTCGGAGTTGCAATCGAGCTGCTTGGCCAGACAAATGAACAACCCCTTAAACCATGGTTTTTGATCGCGGCACTAGCGCTGTTCATGCTGGATATTCTGGGAACATTGTGGGTGACGGGCCGCCTGTTTAACCGAAGCATGGCGCAGGCGGCGGGGATCGTTTTGATGGTAGCCCTAGTCCCGATACCGGAAGCCAACGCCGCCGAACACAGCGCAATACTGGCGGCAAATGACACCGTGTTGGCCTATGTGATTACTGGCGATCAAACGGTCGATAACATTAGCGCGGCGGGGCTTCTGGGCCTTAGTCGGGTGCTGTTTGAACGCACTTCGATCGAACCAATCGCCCCTATCGGCATTAACGTTGAAACGGATGACCTTAGCCTTTTGCCAATGTTGTACTGGCCGATTACCACAGATCAACCGGCCCTTTCCGAGGGGGCCGTGCAGCGCCTCAACCGGTATCTTGCGACCGGCGGAATGATCATTTTTGACACCCGCGATGCGCAACTTGGTAGTGGTTTCGGGGTGCTGACGGCGAACGGTAAAATACTGCGACGCCTGACCGAAAGCCTCGATATTCCACCACTCATCCCGATACCCGAGGGCCATGTGCTGACCCGGGCGTTCTACTTGCTAGAGGATTTTCCGGGCCGCTGGGCTGGCCCGAATGTTTGGGTGGAGGCATCTAGTGGGGGTGCGAACCAAAACGACGGTGTGACGCCCGTTGTGATTGGCGCGAACGATTGGGCCTCCGCTTGGGCGATCTCTGAAAGCGGTCAGCCGATGTTTCCCGTGGGTCGTGGATTAACGGGCGAGCGGCAACGCGAACTAGCGCGCCGCTTCGGGGTCAATCTGGTGATGTACGTGATGACGGGTAATTATAAGACCGACCAAGTCCATATTCCGGCGTTTCTGGAAAGATTGGGGCAATAGTGGTTAGCTCCATCTCATATGCCCCGTTTATCGCGTGGGAATTGCTAGCGGGGTTGGCGGTGATCAACCTATTGCTTCTCGGTATCGCCGCATGGCTGGGCCTGCGCGGCTGGTTTTTGCGTGGGCTGGTGGCGGCCTTATTGCTGGGCGCGTTGTCGAATCCTTCCTATAAACAAGAGGATCGCACACCGCTGTCCGACATCGTATTCGTGGTGATAGACGAAACCGCCAGCCAGACATTGCCCGCCCGCACCGAACAAATGCAAACTGCCGTGCCCGATATTATCGCGCAACTGGAACGTCAAACCGATGCGCCGTTGGATGTGGTCATCGTCACCGTTCGCGACACCCCTGAAGGGGCGGCTGCACAGGGTACGATGTTGCTGTCAACGCTGAATGATGCCGCCGCGCAAGTTGCGCCAAACCGGATTGCAGGCGCGATCATCTTAAGCGATGGGCGCATTGATGATCTGCAAGTACCGTCTGATTTCCCCGCGCCTGTGCATCTGTTGCAAACGGGGCAAGCGCAAGACTGGGATCGCCGGATGGTGATGGAAAACGCACCCGCCTTCGGGATTGTCGGCGAGTCGCTGGAGATAAAACTGCGGATCGAGGATAGCGGTGCGGTTCCCGACGGGCTTGGGACTGCAGCGGTTTTGATCTCCATTGATGGTGGCGCGGCGCAGGAATACCAGATACCAGTAGGCGAAAGTGTTATCCTGACGATGCCGTTGCAACATGCCGGTATCAACCTGCTGGACGTTCGAACGCCTGCTGTCAGCGGCGAAATTACCGACCGGAACAACCGCGTTATTCTGCCCATAAACGGCGTGCGCGACCGCCTGCGCGTGCTGCTGGTTTCCGGCGAGCCATATGCCGGTGAGCGCACGTGGCGCAATCTGTTGCGGGCCGACGCCTCCGTTGATCTGGTGCATTTCACCATTTTGCGGCCACCTCAAAAACAGGACGGTGTGCCGGTGTCGGAGCTGTCACTGATTGCCTTTCCGACCCGTGAATTATTCATGGAAAAGATCGACGATTTCGACTTGATCATCTTTGATCGCTATCGCCGTCGCGGGATATTGCCCGATCTTTATCTTGAAAACACGGCGCGGTATGTGCGCGACGGGGGTGCCATTTTGGTGGTTACCGGCCCGGCTTTTGCCGAGGTGGAAAGCCTTGCGCGCTCCCCCATGCGCTCCGTTTTGCCCGCGTTGCCGACTGGGCGGGTGATTGAGGAAGGCTATTTGCCTCGTGTAACAGACGTTGGCCGTCAACATCCTGTAACCGCTGGCCTTGAAAGCGTGTCTGGCGATTGGGGGCGGTGGCTGCGCCAGATCGAATTGAAACCCAGATCGGGGAATGTGATCATGGAGGGCGCTCAGGGTAAACCGCTTTTGGTTCTTGATCGGGTCGAAGATGGCCGCATCGCTGTTCTAGCGTCGGATCAGGCTTGGCTTTGGTCGCGTGGCTTTGAAGGAGGTGGCCCACAACTGGAATTGCTGCGCCGATTGGCTCATTGGTTGATGAAAGAGCCCGAGTTGGAAGAGGAAGTTTTATCCGCAACCGCGGTCGGAAAACACATCAAAGTCGAGCGCCGATCTTTAGGTGATGCCGTGCCGAGCCTGACTTTCACTGGCCCTTCCGGCGTGCAGGGAGCAGCCGACCTATCCGCAATTTCAGCGGGTAAATGGGGCGCGGAATTCGATGTTGAGGAAAATGGTGTGTACCGGATAACAGACGGCACAATCGATACCGTTGTGGCTGTTGGCCCTGCAACACCGCGCGAATTTGAACGACCCGTTGGTGTTGGCCCTGAATTACTGGCGTTGGTCGCGGATACAGGTGGTGGTCTATTCAAGCTAGAAAATGCCACGCCCGATATCCGCCGAACGCGTGTGGGGCGTGTCGCCAAGGGCAGCAACTGGCTCGGTTTGCCGCGTCGCGAGGCATATACTGTCGAGGATATCCGTCTATCACCGCTGGCACCGGGATGGTTGGTCTTGCTGTTGATAGCCGCGCTGTCGCTTGTCGCGTGGCGATTCGAGAGCCGCTAATCTTCCAGCAAAGCCAAACGCGATTGCGAATGAAACTCGCGCCGATACAACATCAAAACTGTCNCGCCGGTTGTCAGGATCAACGCAACTGGCCCTAGTAACCACGCCAAGCCCGCCAAAGCAAAATACATCGTGCGAATTCCACGGTTGAAACTGCGGGCTGCATAAATATTCAGCTTCGCCGCCTTGCGCGCCATCTTAGCCGTTTCCGGGTTCTTGGCGTCACCTTCGGGAACGGCGGCCATCACCACGGCACAATACCCAAACAGGCGGTGCGACCAGACGAATTTCAGGAATGCACTGGCAAGGATCAGGATCACCAGCAAAATCTTGGCTTCCCAAACAACGATGGGCGCCATGTCCCCGCTCAGATCCGCCGCAACGCCCTGCAAGCGATCAGCTTGCCCCAAAAGTGCAACCCCACCGCCAATTGCGATCATCGATGCGGACGTGAAAAAGCTTGCACCTTGCCGCAACGATGTAAGGATGTTGGCATCGACCATCCGTACTTCACGGGTGATCATCACCTCCATCCAGCGGTATCGGTATTCGGAGATAAGCGCGTGGGTNGACGGTGCTTCGGGGCGTTCACGCTCGATATACCAACCCATGATCCCCCAAGCTGCGAGGACCAGTACCAACGCTACGAAGTCGAGTGGCTGGAAAAAGGCGAATATGTTCAGAAGTTTGTTTTGCATTCCTCTGTTTAACCTTAAGCTAGGACTATGCAAACGATGAAATTGGTAATATAGTTTTACCAAATTACACCGAATAAGGCGTGTTATGGACTTACCAGAGCCAAATTCAGCGATTATCGCCCGAAAACCACAAATTGTGGCGCGGCTACAGGCTGTGCTGCCCGACGGCGCAGTAATTTACGACGAGCACGAAGTGAAAGCCTATGAATGTGATGCATTGTCGGCCTATCGCTGCGCGCCGTTGGTGGTGGTTTTACCGTCCTCAACCGACGAAGTCGTTGCTGCATTGAAAATCTGCCATGACGAAGGGATTCCCGTTGTGCCGCGCGGTTCTGGTACTTCGCTTGCTGGGGGCGCGTTGCCCACGGCGGATTCTGTGGTTCTAGGGGTCTCCAAACTTAGCAAGGTGCTGGAAACCAACTATGAAGATCGCTACATCCGCGTGCAAAGCGGGCGCACGAACCTGTCTGTAACAGGCGCGGTTGAGGCGCACGATTTCTTCTATGCCCCTGATCCTTCCAGCCAGCTTGCCTGCGCGATTGCGGGTAACATCGCCATGAATTCCGGCGGGGCGCATTGTTTAAAGTATGGCGTGACCACAAATAACCTGTTGGGCGTGAAAATTGTCACGATGGAAGGCGAGGTGCTGGAAATCGGCGGTGCGCATCTGGATGCTGCGAACTATGATCTGCTAGGACTGATTTGTGGCTCCGAAGGGCAACTAGGTGTCGTGACCGAGGCCACTTTGCGAATTCTACACAAGCCCGAAGGGGCGCGCCCCGTTCTGATCGGTTATGACAGTAACGAAGTTGCGGGGGCTTGTGTTTCGGACATCATCAAAGCGGGCGTCTTGCCCGTAGCGATTGAATTTATGGATCGCCCTGTGATCCGCGCCGCCGAAAAATTCGTGAACGCGGGTTATCCGGATGTTGAAGCGTTGCTGATCGTCGAAGTCGAAGGTTCCGAGACCGAAATCGCCGAACAGTTGGCCCTGATCACCGCAATCGCCAGGCGCCATAACCCTGTGGAGCTGCGCGAAAGCCAAAGTGAACAGGAATCGGCGGCCATTTGGAAAGGTCGCAAAGCTGCGTTTGGTGCGATGGGGCAAATCAGCGATTACATGTGTCTGGACGGAACAATTCCGGTCAGCCAGCTACCTTTTGTTTTGGGTCGGATTTCAGAGATGTCCGAAGAATATGGTTTGGCCGTGGGCAATGTTTTTCACGCAGGCGACGGCAACATGCACCCGCTGATCCTTTACGATGCGAACAAGGAAGGCGACCTTGAAACGTGTGAAAAGATGGGCGCAGAAATCCTGAAACTATGTGTCGAGGTCGGCGGCTGTCTTACCGGTGAACACGGTGTGGGCATCGAGAAACGCGACCTGATGACCACGCAATACACCGATGCAGATATTGAAATCCAGCTATGCGTCAAAGACGTATTCGACTCCGACTGGCTACTGAACCCCGCCAAGGTTTTTCCGTTAAGTTTGACTGAAAGCCGAAGAGCATCATGAACCCGACAAACGAGACAGAACTGGCCGACGCGATTGCCTCGGCGAAAGGCCCGTTGCGGATTGTCGGTGGTGATACGCGCCAGATCGGCCATCCGGTTGACGGCGAGCCGCTTCATACATCCGGCCTTAGCGGTATCACGCTATACGAACCGGGCGCGTTAACGCTCGTCGCTAAGGCAGGAACGCCGCTGGCGGAAATCGAAGCCGCGCTGGCGTCTGAAAACCAACGATTGCCGTTTGAGCCAACCGATATGCAGGGCATTTACGGCGTAACCGGCCAATCCACCATCGGCGGCGTTGTTGCTACCAACGCCTCTGGCCCGCGCCGCATTCAAGCGGGGGCGTGCCGCGACAGCGTAATCGGCGTGCGGTTCGTGGATGGACAAGGACAAATCCTGAAGAACGGCGGGCGGGTGATGAAGAATGTCACCGGCTATGATCTTGTTAAACTGATGACCGGCAGCCATGGAACGCTTGGCGTACTAACTGAAATCAGCTTCAAAGTCCTGCCTGCACCCGAAGCAACCGCGACGGTTCTGATTGACGGGCAAACTGACGAGGAAGCCATCGCGAGCATGTCCGCCGCGCTCGGTTCGCCATTCGATGTGAACGGTGTAGCGCATATTGGCGGCAAGACGGTTATTCGGGTTGAGGGACTGGAAGGATCAGTCAATTATCGCGCGGCTAAACTAGTGGAAAAGCTTGGCGGAACAGTGGCGAATTTCGACTGGACAACCGTACGAGATTTGACGGATTTCGCTGGTCGGGTCGGTGATATCTGGCGGTTCTCCGTGAAACCATCCGATGGTCCGAAACTTGGCACAGCTTTGCGTAAAATCGGGGCGTTTGATGTGCAATTTGATTGGGGCGGCGGGTTGGTTTGGGCGCTCGCACCCGAGGGGTCAAACCTGCGAACCGTTCTGGGTGACATTGGCGGTAATGCAACGCTGGTACGCGCGTCGGAGGCTTCGGCCAACTTGCCGGTATTTCATCCCGAACCCAAGGCAATCGAATTTTTAAACACGGGGCTGCGTGCAAAGTTTGATCCGCGCAATATCCTCAATACTGGACGGATGGGCTGACATGCAGACGAATTTTACTGACGAGCAGCTGAAAATTCCGGGGATCGCACGCGCTAACGAGATATTGCGGACCTGCGTCCATTGCGGATTTTGCACCGCGACCTGCCCGACATACCAGATACTGGGCGATGAACTCGACAGTCCGCGTGGTCGCATTTACCTGATCAAGGATATGCTGGAAAACAACCGTGTACCGGACGAAAAGACTGTACTTCACATTGATCGCTGCCTTTCTTGCCTTGCGTGTATGACCACCTGCCCGTCGGGCGTACATTACATGCATTTGGTGGACCACGCGCGGGAATATATTAACGACAATTACAAACGCCCGCTGTTTGACCGTCTTATGCGGTTCGTGCTGTCCAAAATACTGCCCTATCCCAATCGTTTCCGGCTGGCGATTTACGGCGCATGGATGGCAAAGCCGTTTAAGTTCGCACTGCCAAAGATGCTGCGTGCGATGGTGGAATTCGCCCCCGCAACGATGCCACCGCCCAGCCTGATGGACAGGCCGCAGGTTTTCGCAGCGCAAGGTGTCCGCCGCATGCGCGTGGCTTTGATGACAGGATGCGCGCAACGTGCCCTTGATACTGACATAAACGAGGCAACCATCCGCCTGCTAACCCGCCACGGGTGCGATGTTGTGATCGCGCGCGGTCAGGGATGTTGTGGGGCGTTAACGCATCACATGGGCAAGACAAATGAGAGCCATAAATCGGCCGCCAAGAACATCAATAGCTGGATGGCCGAGGTGAATGGCGAGGGGTTGGACGCCGTTATCATCAACACCTCTGGCTGTGGCACGACGGTTAAGGATTACGGGTTTATGTTCCGCAACGATCCGTTGGCGAAGGATGCCGCGACGGTTTCCGCGCTGGCTAAGGACATTACCGAAGTGATGGTCGATCTTGGCCTGAACACGGTCGAGAATCGCGACATCCGTGTGGCCTATCATGCGGCGTGTAGCTTGCAACACGGCCAGCAGATTAAGCTCGCGCCGAAACGCTTGCTTGCGCAGGCTGGGTTCACAGTTTTGGAACCCGAGGACGCACACCTTTGTTGTGGTTCGGCAGGGACATATAACCTGATGCAACCTGAAATCTCGGGGGAGTTGAAGGCGCGCAAAGTAGCGACGCTGGAGGTGCTGGAGCCTGAAATCATCGCGGCCGGCAACATCGGCTGCATGATGCAAATCGGCTCGGGTACAGGGGTTCCGGTGGTGCACACCGTCGAATTGCTGGACTGGGCTACGGGTGGACCGAAACCTGCAAAGCTTGGCTGATGCTGCCGGATTTCATCCAGTTTGTCGGCGTTGTCTCGGATCGTGGGTCGAAATACGCGGTTACGGCAGGGTGCGTTCGTAGTGACGCCGACATTAAGGATTTCCTCAAACGCCTGAAAAAGGCCAAGAAGTTCGCCAAGGCCACCCACAACACATGGGCCGCCCGTCTGTCTGACGGGACCGAGATCAAGAATGATGATGGCGAGGGTGGGGCCGGCATGATTATCCTGCAAATGCTGGCTCGCGAAGGGATGGATGATGCCATCGTCGTCGTCACCCGCTGGTACGGCGGCACGCATTTGGGCGGGGATCGGTTTCGTCATGTGAAAACCTCTGTTCAGCATTTGTTCGATGCGGTAAGGTCTGGCCAAACCTAAATATGGGACGCCAGAATGCTTGCTGACTACGTGACACAAATTCAGAATGATCCTGCATTAATGGCCTTGGTGGCCGCCGTTTTGGTTATCGTTGGGCTGTTAATCTGGCGGCGCGCTGGCAGCCTTGCAGAAGCTGAGACCGAGGTGGATTTGCTCGAAGGTAAAGCGACGGAGCAAGCGCAGCGCTTGTCTGAAATGCGCGAAGAAATGGTGCGATTTACAGCCCTTAAAGAACAATGGCAGACGGATCACGATGACCTGATCGATACGCGCCACACGCTTGGCCAACGTAGTGCCGAGGTGGCCAGCCTGAAGGCCACTATCGAACACCAGCGGGAGACCGATGGCACGTTGAAGGCCCAATTTACGGCGCTCGCGAACGAGGTGATGAAGGCGCAAAGTGTGGACTTCAAGAAGGCGAACGAGGATCAGTTGACGCAAGTCCTCCAACCTTTGAAGGAACACATCGGGCGGTTCGAAACTGAACTTCGCAGCGTGCACGAGGCGGCTGGTAAAGATCGTGTGGCTTTGAAAACCGAGATCGAAACCCTGACAAAGCGCAGCCTTGAAGTGTCCGAGGAAGCCCACAACCTGACGCAAGCCCTTAAAGGTGATACCCAGAAACAGGGCGCTTGGGGGGAGATGATCCTCGCCTCCATCCTTGATCGCAGTGGTCTGCGCGAAGGCGAGGAATACGAAACCCAAGCCCACCACCGCGACGACGAGGGCCGCTCGCTGCGCCCTGATGTTGTGGTCAATCTGCCCGGTGGGCGTAAGCTTGTGATCGACAGCAAAGTCTCGCTGGTGGCGTATGAACGATCCGTTAACGCGGAGAATGACGCCGCGCGCGACACGGCGTTGAGCGCGCATGTTTTGTCCGTTAAAACCCATATCGACACGCTTTCGGCCAAGAAATACCACCAGTTGGATGACGGCACGGTCGAATATGTCATCATGTTTATGCCCATCGAGAGCGCGTTTTCCGAAGCTGTTCGTGCCCGTGAAGACCTCGCGCTGTATGCGACGGAAAAGAACGTACTGATCGCTTCGCCGACCAACTTGATGTTGGCGTTGAAGACCGTCGAAAACTTGTGGTCGGTTGAAAAGCGCAACAAGAACGCCATCGAAATCGCGAAACGGGCAGGGCTGTTGTACGATAAATTCGAGGGCTTTGTTAAGGATATGACGAAGATCGGTGACCAGCTGAATACTGTCCAGAAGACCCACGAAGCGGCGGTTGGTAAGTTGACAATCGGACAAGGAAATCTGGTTCGACAAGCTGAAATCCTGAAAGAACTCGGTGCGCGGGCAACCAAACAAATCGCGATAGATCACGATGGTGAAGACGACCTGTTACCGCCCCCCGACACCCCCTCTTGAAACGCTGAAAACCACGCATATGTATCAATTACCGGATGCCACTAACGGGTCCGGTTTTTGACTTCAGGCCCGTCCATGTCGGAGGGCCGAAATATACATCGCTCTAAAGGAGGATGCACTATGCGTACTTATGACCTATCCCCGCTATACCGTTCCACTGTCGGTTTCGACCGTCTGGCCAGCATTATGGACAGCGTGAAATCCACGGATGCCAACCAAAGTGGCTACCCCCCATATAACATCGAAAAAATTGGCGAGGATGCGTATCGCATTTCCATCGCCGTTGCCGGTTTCACCGACGCTGATCTGACGATTGAGGCACGTGACGGCCAGTTGGTTATCTCTGGCAAGAAAGTCGCGGAAGAGAAAGACGTAAACTACCTTCACCGTGGCATCGCAACCCGCGCGTTCGAAAAGCGCTTCCAACTGGCTGACCATGTTCGCGCCCTCGGTGCGACGACTGAAAACGGCCTATTGCACGTTGATCTGGTGCGGGAAGTTCCCGAAGCCCTGAAGCCGCGCAAGATCGAGATCGTTGCTGCTGGTCAAGTTGAAGGCTCCGTCGAAGTTTAAGCTGACTTTCCACACATGTTAACAGGCCCGCTCCGAATCCCTCGGGGCGGGTTTTTCGTTTTCGGCGAAGGACTGCCGGTTTTGATGGCTATCCGCATAACTTGGTGCGAAAATGACATGCCTCTGGTAACGTTTCGATAAACAGATTGTCGGAGGGACTATATGCAAATTCGATTCAAACATTTGGCAACCGCCTTAACACTTTCAATGACCGCTATGGCAGGAGGCGTTTCCGCCGCCGATCTTGCGCTGATTATCAGCAATGGCGATTACGACAACCTTTCGGAGCAACGCAAAATTTCGCGTATGCACGCTGATCTTGTCGAGGCGTTCAAAGAGCAGGGTTTTGAAGTGATCGAGGGTTCAGACCTAACTAGACTGGAGATGTTGGCACTGGCCAAACGGGCCAGCAACATCAGTGAAGCGGTTGATAACCTCGTTATCGTTCTGTCTGGCAATATCGTGAATGACGGCCAGCAAACTTGGGTTCTACCTGTGGATACAGCCGGCGATACGGCGTTGGACGCGGCATTTGGTGCGCCAACACTGGATACCTTTCTGGCGATGGCAGGCGCAAAGCCGGGCCATGCCTCCGTCTTTGTGGGAATTAGTGATGTTGACCCAAGCCGCAACAGCGGGCTGAAATCAGGCCTTGCCGATGTCACCATTCCGCAAGGCGTGCTGTTGGTAAGCGGGCAGGCTGATGACATTGAAGAATTACTGAGCGATGATTTGCTGGGCAGTAACCGCCCGATGTCGGTACTTTTAGAAAATCTGCGACGCATGGACGTCGCGGGTTATGTTTCGCCTGACAACGGCCTTACCGGCCCGTCGGCAACATCTGATACGTCAACGCCGGGAAACTGGGTGGACTTCGTGGCCGAGCAAACGTTGTGGGCGGTTGCCGACAAAAGCAACAAGCGCGACGACCTTGAAGAATACCTCCGCCGGTTCCCGAACGGGATTTACGCACAGGCCGCCCGCGCCCGACTTGACACGACCGCGCCTGTAACCGTTGCGCCAACCCCTCAAGAAATTGAAACAGCGCTACATCTAAGCCGCAATGCACGTCGGGAAATCCAGACAAATCTGACGTTGCTGGGATACGACACACGCGGTGTTGATGGCATTCTTGGTCGCGGCTCCCGCGCGGCAATTGCGTCGTGGCAGGGCAGCCAACGGCTCGATCCAACAGGGTATCTGACTGATGCACAAATCGCGCGGCTGAATGATCAGAGCGAAGCCGAACGCGCCATCGGGCAAGCCGCTGATCGGCGCTTCTGGAATGCTACTGGTGCAAGTGGCCGCAAAGCGGATCTGGAATTGTATCTGGAGCGGTATCCGGTAGGTACTTACGCCAATGAGGCGCGGGAATTGCTGGCCGTGTATCAAGACGAAGAACATACAAGTCAGGACAATGATGCCTGGCGTGACGCGGTTGATGACGGTACTGCCAACAGCTATCGCGCTTATCTATCGAAGTTCCCCGAAGGGATTTATGCGACCGTTGCTAAGCAACGGATCGAGGCGTTAGACCCACCCGATAGGCGAACCGACGAAAACGTCGCCAAAGAGGCAGAAGATCGCCTTAACCTGAACACAGCTACACGCATGTTGATTGAGGGGCGTTTAAAAAGCGCAGGCTACAAAACGGGTGCGGTGGATGGTAGGTTTGACTCCAACACCCGCAAGGCGATCAAGAAATACCAAAAGAACCGCGGCTTGAGCCAAACCGGCTACATCGACGCAGCAACGGTGCGCGCGCTTTTACTGGGCTAACGAATACAAAAAAGCCGCGCTAACCGGCGCGGCTTTTTCAAATTCGAAATGTCGAGGCGTATTAGCCCTGACGTGCTTTGAAACGTGGGTTCGTTTTGTTAATAACGTAAACACGGCCCTTACGGCGAACAACGCGGCAATCGCGGTGACGCGCCTTAAGGGAGCGAAGCGAATTCTTGACTTTCATAGTCTCTCTCCTATCAGCGGCGCGGTCATTGCGCCTGGTTTATCTTGGTCTCCATCCCCACACGGGTGGGAAATGGTGGGTATAACTGGGATCGAACCAGTGACCCCTACGATGTCAACGAAGTGCTCTCCCGCTGAGCTATACGCCCGAAACTATGATGCGCTGCCAATTCCTTGCAGTTTCGGCCAAGATGCCAACAAC
>JAESQH010000031.1 GCA_016765235.1 Paracoccaceae bacterium | reverse complement strand
GGCCGGTGCGTCGGGTGCGAATAATTGGCGTGGGTGGGGTTCAAACGTGATGACGCCGAGGGGCGCGTTGGTGGTCGCGGCGATTGCGCGGGCCAGTGCGATGACCGATTGGTGCCCCAAATGCACGCCATCAAAATTACCCATGGCGACAACTGCGTCGTGGCAGTCTGCCGGAATACCTGCGTAAGTTTTGAAAGTTTTCATGCCTGCCCAGCAGGTCTAGCCTGCGCCCCTAGTCGAACTTGCGGCTTGGCGCCAGAACCAGCGCGTCGCCTTTCAGAACAACGGTATCGCCTACGCGGCATTTGCAATCAAGCGTTACCCGACGTTTGGCGTAGTTGATTTCCAAAACCGTGACGATGGCCTCGACGCGGTCGCCGGGGCGAACGGGGGCCATGAAGGTCAGGTTTTGTTTGAGGTAAACGGTGCCATGACCGGGGAGTTGTTCACCGATGACGGCGGAAATCAGGCCAGCGGTCAACATTCCGTGGGCGATGCGGCCTTGGAAAATGGTGTCGCGGGCGTATTCGTCGTCTAGGTGAACGGGGTTATGGTCGGTTGAGAGTTCGGCGAACATCTCGATTTCCCTGTCGCCGATTGTTTTGGAGAGCGAACGTTCCATGCCGATTTCGAGGTCTTCAATACAGATCGTGCCGATGGGTAGGTTGTGCTGTGGAGTGTCCAACATATCAGGGCCTGTTTTCATGGTTCAGATTCGCGTTGTTGCGTTGCAGCATTTGTAGACCAATATAATCGGCGGCGCAAGATACATTCACACAAGTGCGGTAAATTATAATTATATTACGTGATGAATGCCGTCTTGTAGGGGAATTTGAAACTGTGTTACCCACGGTGTCTGTTAGCAAAAAAGGAATTCGAGAATGCAGCTTAAGGGTAAAATTGCTATCGTTACAGGTGGTAGCGATGGGATTGGCAGGCATATTTGTCTAAAACTGGCGGCGCAAGGTTGCAGGATGGCCATTCTGGGGCGCAATCAGGGGCGTTTGGATGCGGTTGTGGCTGAAACACTGGCGCTCGGTGCTGGTGAGGCGCGCGCTTACAGTGTGGATTTGACGGATTCAGAAGCGCTTGATGCCGCTGCGAAAGCGATTTTGGACGACTTTGGCGGTGTGGATATCCTGATAAACAATGCGGGTGTTTGGCATAAGACCGGGCCGCTGGATAGCATCAGTGCGGATATGCTGCTGACGACGGTGCAGACGAACCTGACATCTGTGATGCAGTTCACACGCCACATGTTGCCAGCGTTGCGGGATGGCGATGAGGCGGTGGTACTGAATGTGGTGTCAAAATCCGGTGTTGTTGCGCAGGCGGGGCAGTCGGTTTACACGGCGACCAAATACGGCGTGCGCGGGTTTACCGAGGTGCTGAAGCAAGACGAGGCCGAAAACGGTGTGCGTGTGGCGGGGCTTTATCAAAGTGGCACGAACACGGGTATGTTTGCCAAGGCGGGCGAAGAAGTGCCGAACCGGATTTTCACGGAGCCGGACGATTTGGCAGACGTTGTGGTCTTTATGTTGTCGCGCCCACCGAAAATCTGGCTGCACGATGTTCGGGTAGAACTTTAACGCAATCCGGATATTGCGAATGTTGGCGATAATTTGTGGTTGGCGATGAAGCTTGCCAGTTCACGCTCATTGGGCTTGCCGTTGGTTTCGTTGATCTCGCTTGCGGCTAGGCCGCCGGTGATGAATAGCGTGTCGAGGTCTTCGGCGACGCCACCGCGAATGTCGGTGTTGATGCCGTCGCCGATGCAGAGGATGCGGTCAGCGTCGATACGTCTGCCTGTGGTCGCGGCAAGGCGAGTGTAAGCGAGTTCGTATATCGGGGAGTGTGGTTTGCCGAAATAGAGGCTGGTACCGCCAGCCTCCGTGTAGGCTTGCGCGATGGCGCCCGCGCAGTAGATGCGTTTGTCACCGACGTCGACGATAATATCCGGATTGGCACAGAGTAATTTTAGGCCACGGTTAACGCCTTCAAGGATTGTCAGTCGGTAGTCGCCTGGCGATTCAGTCATGTCATCGAACAGCCCCGTGCAGACGATGCTTCGGCGTCGGTTAAGGGAACCCGTTCAACGTTGATCGGGCCGTTCTCGTCTGTGAAGAACGGAATATCTCGCTCTGGACCAAGGTGGTAAACTTTTTGTCCGACGACACCTGATATAAGGGCCAGTTGTGCCGCATCCCCTGAGGAGGATATTTCATCGTAAGCGTCCCGAGGCACGCCCATATGGTCCAGTTGCGCCATTACCATTGATTTCGGTTTTGGTGAATTTGTCAGCAGAAGAACTTTGCCACCCTGCGCTCTGAAAGCCTGAAGCGCGGCAATTGCGTCGGGGAACGGTGCGATGCCGTTATGAAGGCACCCCCATAGATCGACGAATAGAGCATCGTAGGAATGCGCGACGTTGGCTAGATTTTCAATAATTCGGGTCATTTAGACGGTCAGACTGGGAATGATCTGCTTCTTGCGCGACATGATGCCGGGGAGGTGGACTGTGTCGCCGTTGATGGTGCAACCGAAGGATTTTTCGGCTACGGATTTCACAAAGTCGTTCGGGATCAGAAGCGTTGCGGATTCGGTTAGGATGTCGATGATGAACAGCAGGACTTGGTCGACTTTGTCCTCATCGGCAACGGCTGGCATGCTGGCCATCAGGCTGTCTTTGCGGTCCAACACTGTCGCCGGGCTGGTGGTTTCCAGAACGGAGACGCGGAAGTTGGTGCCGTCGACCTCGAATTTCTTGGAGTCCATCCGCAGGAGTTCGGCGTCGGAAAAATGTGCGATGTCGGATTTGGCCGCAAACATTTCGGCGGCGTACTCGGAGATGTCGATCTTCAGGTTTTCGGCCAGACGATTGGCGATTTCTATGTCGCGGGGCGTGGTTGTAGGGCTGCGGAATTCCAGCGTGTCGGAAAGGATGCAGCTTAGGATCAGGCCTTTTATGCCGTCCGGCATGGTGTTTTGCGCAGGCGAACGCATGATGCTGAACATCACGGTCGCGGTTGCGGCGACAGGGCGGATTGTGACGTTGATCGGAACGCTGGATTTAAGGCCACCGACCAGCATGTGATGGTCGATGATCTGTTTGATTTCGGTGTCGTTGATGTTGGCTGGTAGTTCCGCTGGGTTGTTCGTATCCACGATCACGACTTTGTCGCCGTCTTGCAGGTCCAACTGTTCCGGTGTCTCGAATCCCCAGCGTTTCAGGACGAACGCGGCCTCGGTGTTTGGGGTGCCTTGCACGTAGGCTTTGGCGGGTTTGTCCTGCATTTCGCTGAGATACCATTGCCAAATCAGGGCGGAGGCGGTTGCGTCTGTGTCGGGGGCTGTGTGGCCGAAAATCTTGATCATAGGGGACTCGTTTTTTGTGCGCTGCAATAATTTTGCCTTATATAGGCGTGTGGCAAGGCATTGTCACCTATTAGTGACAATCTGGGGTTGCTTCCCTTGACTCACCCAAATTGCTTGCCTAGATACCTACCGTTAGCACTCAACGGTGGTGAGTGCCAAAAGGCAAAACCACCCTATACGGAATACTCAATAGGAGCATCCACAATGGCATTTACACCTCTGCATGATCGCGTTGTTGTTCGTCGTCTTGAAGAAGACGAGAAAACATCCGGCGGCCTGATTATCCCTGACGCAGCCAAAGAAAAGCCTTCCGAAGGCGAAATTATTTCTGTTGGCGCAGGCGCACGTGACGAAGACGGTGCTCGCATCGACATGGACGTTAAAGCTGGTGACAAAGTATTGTTCGGCAAATGGTCAGGTACTGAAATCAAGCTCGACGGCGAAGACCTGTTGATCATGAAAGAATCCGACATCCTAGGCATTATTGCTTAAGCGAACCCCATTATAAGGAGCATCCATCATGGCTGCAAAAGACGTAAAGTTTAACACAGACGCCCGCAATCGTATGCTGGCCGGTGTTGATATTCTGGCAAACGCTGTAAAAGTAACACTTGGCCCTAAAGGTCGTAACGTTGTCCTCGACAAATCCTTTGGCGCACCGCGCATCACCAAAGACGGTGTTACAGTGGCTAAAGAGATCGAACTGGAAGACAAGTTCGAAAATATGGGCGCACAGATGGTCAAAGAAGTTGCCCAGCGTACCAATGACACTGCTGGTGACGGCACAACGACTGCAACTGTTTTGGCTCAAGCGATCGTTCGCGAAGGCATGAAATCGGTTGCTGCTGGCATGAACCCGATGGACCTTAAACGCGGTATCGACCTTGCGGTTGCAAACGTTGTTGAAGCTATCAAGACTATGTCTCGTGAAGTTAAAGACAGCGACGAAGTTGCTCAGGTTGGCACAATCTCCGCTAACGGCGAAGCTGAAATCGGCAACCAGATTGCTGGCGCTATGCAGCGTGTTGGCAACGAGGGTGTTATCACCGTTGAAGAAAACAAAGGTCTGGAAACTGAAACAGACGTTGTTGAAGGCATGCAGTTTGACCGCGGTTACCTGTCCCCTTACTTCATCACTAACCCTGACAAAATGCTTGCTGAAATGGAAGACTGTCTTGTGCTGTTGCACGAGAAGAAATTGTCCTCCCTACAGCCAATGGTTCCTTTGTTGGAAACCGTTATCCAGTCCGGCAAACCACTTCTGATCATTGCTGAAGATGTTGACGGCGAAGCGCTGGCGACTTTGGTTGTGAACAAACTACGTGGCGGTCTGAAAATCGCAGCTGTTAAAGCACCTGGTTTCGGCGATCGTCGTAAAGCCATGTTGCAGGACATCGCGATCCTAACAGGTGGTCAGGTTATCTCCGAAGAACTGGGCATGAAACTGGAGTCGGTTACGATCGACATGCTGGGTACTGCCAAGAAAATCACCATCACAAAAGATGAAACAACAATCATCGACGGTCATGGCGAAAAAGCCGAGATCGAAGCACGTGTTTCACAGATCCGTACACAGATCGAAGAAACTACTTCGGATTACGATCGTGAAAAACTTCAAGAGCGTGTGGCTAAATTGGCTGGCGGTGTTGCTGTTATCCGCGTTGGTGGTTCGACCGAGATCGAAGTTAAAGAACGTAAAGACCGTGTTGACGATGCACTGAACGCGACCCGCGCTGCGGTTCAAGAAGGTGTTGTTGTTGGTGGCGGAGTTGCCCTTATGCAGGGTGCTAAAGGTCTTATTGGTCTTGAAGGCGCAAACTCCGATCAGACTGCCGGTATCGCTATCGTTCGTCGTGCGCTTGAAGCGCCGCTGCGTCAGATTGCTGACAACGCTGGTGTTGACGGTGCTGTTGTTGCTGGCAAAGTTCGCGAAAGCGACGATGCAAACTTCGGCTTCAACGCGCAGACAGAAGAATATGGCAACATGTTCGACTTCGGCGTTATCGACCCTGCGTTGGTTGTTCGTACTGCTTTGCAGGACGCGGGCTCCATCGCTGGTCTGTTGATCACAACCGAAGCTATGGTCGCTGACAAACCTGCACCGGCTGGCGCTGGTGGCGGAATGCCAGACATGGGCGGCATGGGCGGCATGGGCGGCATGATGTAAGGTTAAATCCTAAAAGGATTTGACCGTAGGTGACAGGCGTTTGGCCTTCGGGCCAAATGCCGCGAACCTTACCGTTCATAATGTTTGAATTAGGGGCTGCCTTCGGGTGGCCCTTTTATCGTCTCGAACACTGATTGTTGATTATTTTGATCTAGCTATCATCACGGATTAGCTGTCTAAATCTGGTATGCGACTTATTCTTCTGACCGTTTTCGCCCTTACCGCCTTTGCCGCCAATTCTGTGCTTACGCGCAGCGCGTTGGCGTTGGACCAGATTGGTCCGGGTGCGTTTATGGCGGTCAGGTTGATCTCTGGTGCGGTGATGTTGGCGTTATTGGTGATGCTTCGCGGTGGGCTTGGGACCATGATGCGCCACGGTAGTGTTAAATCGGCCGGTGCGCTTTTGCTATATGCCAGCGCCTTTTCGTTCGCCTATGTAACGCTCGACGCCGGACTGGGGGCGTTGATTTTGTTCGGTGGCGTGCAGATCACGATGTTTGCAGGCGCGGTTATCAAGGGGGAGCGGCCAGCGCCGGCGCGGTGGATTGGTTCGCTATTGGGAATGATCGGCTTGGGGATATTATTTGCACCCGGGGCGAGTAGTCCTGATTTATGGGGCACGGTGCTGATGGTGTTTTCAGCCATTGGCTGGGGCGTCTATTCCTTGCGAGGGCGCGATGTTTCTGCTCCGTTACGGGCCACTGCCGGTAATTTCATACTGATTGCACCCATAGGCATTATCCTTTGGTTGATCATACCATCCGATGTGGACACAACCCTAAACGGGGTATTGTTGGCCGTGGCGTCGGGGTCGCTAGCTTCTGGTGTCGGGTATGCGGTTTGGTATGCGACATTGCCGAAGCTCGATGCGAGTTTGGCTGCGATATTGCAATTAACGGTTCCAATTATTGCGCTGGCTGGCGGTGTGTTGTTTTTGGGGGAAGCGATGTCTTGGGCGTTCGTCATTTCCGCGACGCTTATCATGGGTGGCGTGTTTATCGCGATATTGTGGCCCCAAAANGCGACTTAAATGCACTAAGTTTTCGGTGATATCCGATTTACGTGACCCATTTTGCGGCTCGGTTTTACGTCGGCCTTGCCGTAAAGATGCAGCGCGCCGTCTAGGTTGGTGTGATCCAGAACATCATCGCCAATCAGATTGGTCATCACAGCATCTGAGTGCCGCTGCCCGTCGCCAAGTTTCCAGCCTGCGACCGCGCGGATGTGTTGTTCGAATTGATCGACGACACAGGCGTTTTGGGTCCAGTGGCCGGAGTTGTGGACGCGCGGCGCGATCTCGTTAACGACTAGGCCGTTGTCTGTCACGAATAATTCCACACCCATGACGCCGATGTAATCGAGGGCGTTGAGGATTTTTCCGGCCAGTAGGATCGCGTCCATGTGTTGGCCAGCGGCCAGCGTCGCGGGAATTGTTGTCGTGTCGAGGATGCCGTCTTTATGGACATTCTCACCGGGGTCATAACAGACAACCGCGCCGTCGATGCCACGCGCTGCGATTACGGAAACCTCGCGGGTGAAGTTTATGAAACCTTCCAGCACAGCGGGCGCGCCTTTTAGGGCGGCGAAGGCGCCTTCCGCTTGGGAACTGTCGGTGAGACGGGCCTGACCTTTGCCGTCATACCCGAAACGGCGGGTTTTGAGGATGGCTGGTGTGCCGATGGTTTCCAGTGCTGCGGTCAGGTCGGACAGGCTGTCAATCTGTGCATAAGGCGCGACAGTGATGCCGAGGCCTGTCAGGAAGGCTTTTTCGGTGATGCGGTCTTGAGAAACAGCCAAGGCATCGCGTGTCGGGCGTATCGGGTGCAGCGATTCTATGATGTCTAACGCCTCGGTCGGGATGTTTTCGAACTCATACGTTATGACATCAACGGAGTTGGCGAAGGCTTTGAGGGCCTCGATGTCGTCATATCCGGCGGTAGTTACGCGGTGCGCCACGTCGCCTGCTGGGGGATTGGCTGCGGGTTCAAAGATGTGGGTTTTCAGGCCTAAACGTGCCGCGGCCATCGACAGCATCCGGCCCAGTTGCCCGCCGCCTAGAATACCGATTGTTGCGCCGGGTTTGAGGGCGTTAGTCATGTGGTTCTTCCGCGATGGAATTGGAAAGGTCTGTGCGCCATTTTTCCAGCCGCGTCGCCAATGCTGCGTCGGTGTTGGCAAGGATTGCCGCCGCCATCAAGCCAGCGTTCGCCGCGCCCGCTTTGCCAATGGCCATAGTGCCGACCGGAAACCCTTTGGGCATCTGCAGGATGGAGTAAAGCGAATCCACGNCCGAAAGGGCTTTGGTCTGGATCGGAACGCCCAATACCGGCACGCGCGTTTTGGAGGCCATCATGCCGGGCAAATGCGCCGCCCCACCTGCGCCAGCGATTATCACCTGCAAGCCGCGCTCAACGGCGGTTTTGCCATAGGTCCACAAGCGGTCAGGTGTGCGGTGGGCGGAAACGATCTTGGTTTCATACGCCACACCTAGTTCATCAAGAATATCGGCGGCGAGCTTCATTGTTGGCCAATCGGATTGGCTACCCATGATGATGCCGATTTTGGGTTGGGTCATCTGTTTGCTCCCGCCGGTTTAAGAAGGCCGCACTATAGCCATTGAAGGCCTTGGTGCAAGGTATGTGGGTCAGGCTATGATATCGGGCGTCAATTCGTCTTCGATCCGCGCGATTTTGTCTTTCAGCGACAGTTTTTGCTTTTTCAAACGGCGCAGGGTTAACGGTTCCGCCGTGCGTGCCTCACCGAGGGCACGAATGGCATCGTCCAGATCGCGGTGTTCGCGTTGAAGCACTGCTAAACGCACGCGCAGGATTTCGCGGTGACCCATGGTGGGTGGTGTAGTCATGACGCCTGCGCCCCTGTGGTTTCGTCGATTGACTATACCAAGGCGGGGGCTGCGCGAATACCCCTCTCGGGCTTGTTTTTGTGCCGGTGTAGGCCCATATTTTCCGTAACACCGATGTTGTTGTGAAAAGGCCGCCACATGCCGAAGTTTTCGTTTTCCGCCCACCCGTATTTGCTAGGATTCGACGCACTTGAGCGAATGCTTGAAAGTAGTGCGAAAATCAACAACGACGGGTACCCGCCCTATAATATCGAGCAGTTAAGCGAGGATAATTTTCGCATAATTCTGGCCGTGGCAGGTTTCGCGATTGCCGATTTGTCGGTCGTTGTGGAGGGGCCGCAGTTGAAAGTTAGGGGCGAACAGAAACAAAATGGTGCAGAGTTCTTGCACCAAGGTATCGCTGCGCGGCCGTTTACGCGTGTTTTCGTTCTTGCGGATCGTATAGAAACAATTGGTAGCAAATTTGAAAATGGTCTTCTGATTGTCGATTTGCAGCGGATTACAGTAAATCAGCCAATTCACCAGATTAAGATCAATTGAATTCGATGTATTTAGAGAATCGGGTATTTGCAACCTAGACGATTCACATCGCGGAAAAACACACCAATATAAAGACATAACCATTTGAATATATCCAATTGGATATGTTTTCTGGGGATAACTTTTACGGTCAGAAAAGTTGACGCTAGGTAACTTAAGTTTAATTGAAGTTTGCATCGGATTTGAGATAGTTGTGACTAAATTTCTTAACTAGGTAACAGAATGGTGTGATTGTCCTCGGATGACGTACTTCAACTTGTTAAGTTCTATTTGTTAGTAACTAGTACTGAGGACCGTGAGCATCATGTTGATGTTCAGATCGCCTGCCCCGTGTTGTAATACATGTGAGCTAGCTGGCGGGCCGCACCGTTTAACACGTAACGACGTTGTCGCAAGACTAGTCACTTATTGAGTTTACGGTGGGGTATTAAGCAATGGTTCTTGTTTCAGGGGGTGTCCCCTTCTGTGCAAGATGCCGAGTTCATACGTATTGCCCGAATGGCGTACGGTCTTTAAAGTTTAAAGGCATGAGTCCACCCTACGGACTCATGCTTTTTTTATGTGTAATCGGTTTTTTGGTTTACACCGCAATCAGCCCTAATTGTTCCAGTTTCAGGATTACCTGATGGGCGCAGTTGTCGACGTCGACGTTTTCTGTATCAACCACTAGCTCGGCTTTGGTAGGGGCCTCGTAAGGGTCGGATATTCCGGTGAATTCCTTGATCTTGCCCTCGCGTGCCAGTTTATACAGGCCTTTGCGGTCGCGGCGTTCGCATTCCTCAAGGCTGGTGGAAACGTGGACCTCGACAAACGTACCGAAACTCTCGATATCCTCGCGAACTGCACGGCGGGTGGCCATGTAGGGTGCGATGGGGGCGCAGATGGCGATGCCGCCGTTNTTGGTGATCTCGGAGGCGACATAGCCGATGCGGCGGATGTTCAGATCGCGGTGTTCCTTGCTGAAACCGAGTTCCGAGGACAGGTTTTTACGAACGATGTCGCCATCAAGCAGGGTAACCGGGCGACCGCCCATTTCCATCATCTTAACCATAACCGCATTGGCGATGGTCGATTTGCCGGACCCTGACAAGCCAGTGAAGAACACAGTGAACCCTTGTTTAGACTTGGCCGGGCGTGTGCGGCGTAGCTCTGTCACCACGTTCGGGAACGAGAACCAGTCGGGAATGTCCAGGCCTTCCATAAGGCGACGGCGTAGTTCCGTGCCAGATATGTTCAGGATGGTCAGGCTTTTATCGACTTCATCGATGGGTTCATACTGGGCTTTTTCCTGCACATAGACCATGTGCTTGAAATCAACCATTTCGACACCGATTTCGTCTTCATACTTTCTAAACAGATCTTGCGCATCATAGGGGCCGTAGAAGTCGTTTCCGTCTGAATTCTTGCCCGGGCCCGCGTGATCGCGGCCAACAANGAAGTGTGTGCAGCCGTGGTTGGCGCGGATAAGCCCGTGCCAGACCGCCTCGCGCGGGCCGCCCATGCGCATGGCAAGGTTTAGGAGCGAAAGGGAGGTCGTGGAGGATGGATATTTATCAAGCACCGCCTCGTAACACCGCACACGGGTGAAGTGGTCGATATCACCCGGTTTGGTAAGGCCGACGACCGGATGGATTAGCAGGTTGGCTTGGGCTTCTTTGGCGGCGCGGAACGTCAGTTCCTGATGCGCGCGGTGCAAAGGGTTACGGGTTTGGAAGGCAACGACGCGTCGCCAGCCCATCTTGCGAAAGAACGTGCGCAGCTCGTTAGGTGTGTTGCGGCGACCGCGGTAGTCGTAATGCACCGGGGCTTGGATGCCGGTGATCGGACCGCCGAGGTAGGTGTTACCAGCAGTGCTGTGCAGGTAATTCACGGCGGGGTGGGCGATGTCGTCTGAGCCGAACACACTTTTGGCCTCCAGCGATTTGTCCGGCGACCATTTGTCGGTGATCGACAGAATGGCGAGGATAACGCCTTCGGGGTCGCGTAGCGCGATGTCTTGGCCTGCGTTTACCGTTTCCGCAAAAGCGTCCGATATATCGAGGTTGATCGGCATGGGCCAAAGCGAGCCATCCGCGAGGCGCATGTCCTTGACGACACCGTCGTAGTCTTCTTTGCTCAGGAACCCCTTCAACGGATTAAAACCGCCGTTCATCAGCAATTCAAGGTCGCACAATTGGCGGGCTGTCAGATCCCAGCTAGGCAACTCGCCCGCCTCGATCTTCAGCTTCATGGCGCTGTCATAAGAGACGTATAGTTCGGGGACGGGGGCGTGCATTTGGTTCGGCATCTAGTTCTCGATCGATTGCAGGAAACAGGGTTAATTATTGGCCCCGTTTACCCGCATAATCAATCGAATTCCAACCCTAACGCGCGAAAATCAATGAAAAACACGAATTTCCAGTACGTATGGCAGCGCAGGAATTATTTCCTGTTACTCTTCAGCAGACAGGAAACGTTCCGCTTCTAGCGCCGCCATACACCCCATGCCAGCAGAGGTGACGGCTTGGCGGTATTTATAGTCTGTCAAATCACCCGCTGCGAACACACCGGGAATCGAGGTTTCGGTGCTATCGGGTTTGGTAATGACGTAGCCACCCATGTGGGTTTCAAGCTGATCTTTAACCAATTCGGANGCNGGNGCGTGGCCGATGGCGATGAAGACGCCTTTGCACGGGATATCGGTGATTTCGCCTGTTTTGACGTTTTTGACTTTAACGCCTTCGACGCCTAATGGCATGTCTGTGCCGTAAACCTCATGCAGCTCGTTAAACCAGAGGGTTTCGATTTTCGGGTTGTTTAGCAGGCGCTGTTCCANGATTTTCTCGGAACGCAATTCGTCGCGNCGATGNANCAGNGTAACTNTGGANGCGAACTTGGTCAGGAACAGGGCTTCTTCGACGGCGGTGTTTCCGCCNCCGACCACAACCACTTCTTGGCCGCGGTAGAAGAAACCGTCGCAGGTGGCGCAAGCCGACACTCCGAAGCCTTTGAATTTATCTTCAGACGGCAGACCCAACCATTTGGCTTGGGCGCCAGTCGCGAGGATTACAGCGTCGGCGGTGTAAGTGGTGCCGGTGTCACCCATCGCCGTGAACGGGCGTTTGGACAAATCTAGTGACATAATATGATCGGCGATGATGTTGGTACCGGCAGCGGTGGCGTGCTCTTCCATCTGGATCATAAGATCGGGGCCTTGGACTTCTTTATAGCCAGGCCAGTTTTCAACGTCGGTGGTAATTGTTAGCTGACCACCGGGCTGGATGCCTTGCACAAGGGTGGGTTCAAGCATGGCACGCGAGGCGTAAACGCCGGCAGTATATCCCGTAGGACCTGAGCCGATGATAAGGACACGGGTGTGATGAGTCTCGGACATTTTGGAAACCTTTTATTTGAGTTGGTAGGTATATAGGTCGCGTAGGGCCGCCTGTGAAGGTGTGTCAGGGTGCGAAATAATGTTGCGGGCGTGCGAAATATTATTGCGTCTGGCGGGCGGTACGCCTAATAAGAGGACTTCAAATGAGCAGGAAAAATTATGCCAGGCAGTAAACTCGATCCGATAGACCGGAAAATTCTCGCAGAACTACAGGCTGATGGCCGGATGACGAATGTTGAGCTTTCCAAGCGCGTCGGGATTTCTGCACCGCCGTGTTTGCGCCGTGTGCGGTCTTTGGAAGAAGCTGGATTTATCAAGGGATATCATGCTGATGTGAGTGCCCGCGATCTGGGATTCGAGGTGCAGGTGTTCGCGATGGTTGGTTTGCATTCGCAAGCTGAAGTTGACCTGTCGGAATTTGAAAATCGGGCGCGTAGCTGGCCATTTGTGCGCGAATGCCACATGCTTAACGGCGAGATCGATTTCATATTGAAGTGCGTTGCGCCAGACCTGTCCACCTTCCAGAAATTTTTGACGGAAGAATTGACCTCGGCGGACAACGTGGCCAGCGTTAAAACGTCGCTGGTGATCCGTTGTGCGAAGGACGAGCCGGGTGTACCGTTCGACGTCATCGAAGCGCGTGCGATTGACCAGACTTAAAGTCTGATGACCGAGATCAGGCGGCCATAGTCCGCCTCCCCAGCGTGGGTTGTGCGACGGTAGGAATAGTATTTCTTAGGTGTGGAATAGGTACATTCCCCAACCCATGCAGCGGATTTTATACCAGCTTCGCGTAGGCGGTGCAGCACGAATGATGGCAGGTCAAACTGCATCTTGTCGCCTTTGCCGTTGATGAAGAACTGCGTGTAGTCGGGGTTTTCATCTGCGAATGTTTCGAAGAATTCTTGACCGACCTCGTAAGCTGCTTGGCTGATGCAAGGGCCGATGACGGCAGAGATGTTCTCGCGTTTGGCCCCAAGCCGGATCATGGCGTCGATGGTGTTGTCGGTGACGCCCGACATGGCGCCTCTCCAGCCCGCGTGTGCCGCGCCGATGACTTGGGCGTCAGGTTCGGAAAACAATACGGGTGCGCAGTCGGCGGTCAGGATGCCTAGGCCGATGCCTTTGGTTTTCGTTACCATCGCGTCCGCTTTCGGGCGTTCGCCTGCCCATTGCGCCTCGGTTATTTCGATCACGTTGGCGGAGTGGACTTGGTGTAGTGATAGCAGGGCGCTCACTGCTAGACCTGTGGCCTCCGCAACGCGGTCACGGTTGGTTTGAACCAATGCGGGGTCATCGGATGAACCCGTTCCGCAATTTAACCCTGCATATATGCCTTCCGACACGCCGTGTTCACGGGTGAAAAATCCATGACGTGTCGGGTTAAGGGAGGGGTCACTCAGGTGGTTCAACATCATCTTCAAACCCCGGAGCGAGCGGTGCATCTTTGTGGATGATCGCCATAACTTTGAACAAAGTTCCCATTTCATCGGGGTGGGTGAGGCGGTGGTGGGCTGAACCGATTTCTTCGATGATGTTTTTATCAGCACCACCAGCCAGTGTCTGGGCGCGTTGGTTGATGCCGATGCGTTGCAAGAATGTGCCCTGCGGGGCGAGGCCTTCTGTTCGTGCAGCACCTGCTGCACGCGCGATTGCGGCGAAGTTTACGTGGGCGGTTACGTCGGCGTCACCGTGCGCATGGTCCAGTTCGTTAACGGAATCGTGGTTTTGCACGGCTTGCAGGGTGTCGCCCGCGCCGTCCCATTCGCCGTAGTCGATTACCAAGGCCACGCCACCGTGTTTGGCGATGTGATCACCGACGGTCGCGGCGGCGTTTTCGGCGGCGTAGGAAACCTCGGCAAACAGGTTTTCCGGTAGACCTGTGAAGAATTCATCAAGGTCGGCGTTTGGTGTTGGGCGGCCAAGGGTGAAGGCCAGTTTTCCGTCGACTACATCAACCATACGTTCGCGCCAGCCAGCATCGCTTGGGCTGAACTGGTGGATGGGCAGGGCGTCGAAGAATTCGTTCGCCACTAAGGAANATNGGCANGTCNGGAAGNTCTTCGACGGAGTCCGCCCAATTCGGTGTGCCTTCCATAATCAACGTGGCGGCTTGTTTGCGGCGCATGGCAGGGCTGGTTTCGACCAGCCAAATTTCGGCGGCCTCAAGGAAAGATGGCATCGCGGCGGCAGTGCGAACGATGTCTGCCATCAACGTACCACGGCCGGGGCCGAGTTCAACTAGTGCAAATTTTTCGGGGCGGCCTTGGTCAACCCAAGTTTGGATTAGCCATAATGCCAACATCTCGCCGAACATCTGTGAAACCTCCGGCGCTGTGACGAAATCGCCGTCAGGGCCGAAAGGGTCGCGGGTTGTGTAGTAGCCGTGTTCAGGGTCGCTAAGGCAAATATGCATGTACTCGGCGACGCTGATCGGGCCGGATTTGGTGATACGGGATTTAAGGGCTTCGGTAAGCTCGGTCATGTGGGTCTACGGCTCCAGAGTATCAGGGCTATGCCGATGAGAACCATCGGTATCGATAAGATTTGGCCTTGGGTCAGGCCAGCGTTGCCGAGCGTAATGACATACCCGAAAGGATTATCCAACGAGACAAATTGCGCGTCTGCCTGACGGAACAGTTCAACGAACATACGAGCCAACCCGTAGCCGAGGAAAAACACACCTGTGATCCGGCCAGGGNATTTTAGGGCGCTACCGCGTGTAACGAACCAGAAGATTACGAGGCCAAGGACAATGCCTTCTAACCCTGCCTCGTATAATTGGCTGGGGTGACGGGTACAGGCTGCTTCCCATGTTTCGGGGCAACCGACGCCGGGAAACTCTATTCCCCAAGGTACCGTTGTTGGACGGCCCCACAATTCGGGCATGATGAAGTTGGCGATGCGGCCAAGGAANAGCCCGACNGGGGCTGCAACGGCAATGGCGTCAGCGACGGACCAGAGGGGCAGCTTGTGCCGCCATGAATAAAGCGCGGTGGCTGTGATCACGCCGATAAAGCCGCCGTGGAAGGACATACCGCCTTGCCAAACTTTCAGAATTTCACCGGGGTTTGCGAAGAAGTATTCCGGTTGATAGAAAAGAACGAACCCCAGTCGGCCTCCAAGGACGACACCGAAGATCAGCCATGTAAGCAAGTCTTCGGCCTGAACAGGGGACATCGGCGCCGCACCGTTCCAAAGGGAATCGCGTTTCATCAAGCGGACGATCACCCGCCAGCCGATCAAAAGGCCGCCAATATACGCCAGCGCATACCAACGCAGCGCGACGTTGAAGCCGAATAGATCGAATGCGAAAATCTCGGGATCAATGTTGGGATAGGGTATCGCAAGTAGCATGAAAGCCTCCGGTTTTGGGCCGACAATTCCGAATGGCCCCGCCAAAGTCAAGGTGGTGCTTGGCAAACACTTTGTGAAGGCCCATATAGAAAGAAACAGATATTAAAGGAGAGCGCTATGCAAAGCCGCAACCGTATATTTGACGATATGTCTCAATTGATGACCAATGCCATGGGTGTCGCGCAGGGTGCGAAGGACGAGGCGGAAACCGCCATGAAGTCCATGATCGACCGCTGGATGGCTGATCGCGATTTCGTTTCGCGCGACGAATTCGATGCNGTGCGCGAGATGGCCGCCAAGGCCCGCGAAGAAAACGCAACTCTGTTGGCGCGAATCGAAGCGTTAGAGGCGAAACCCAAGCCCAAGCCGCGCGCAAAGCCTAAGGCTGCGAAAAAGTAATCAGGCCAGTATTTGGGTTTCACACCACCTTGACCGCAAGATTTAGGCGGTTTTGTTGTGGATAACTGAAAAATTGTCCTTTACTAAATTCCGCTTTGCAGACACCATATATCGTGTGGCACGCGGCAATACCCGCGATTTGTAGTATGATGGCCTGTTATTAGCGGGTTTTTCCAGAAAGGCCGCAAGGGGGGCGATATGAATGCAGAAGAAATAACCACCGACGATTTCCACCCAATAGATATTGTCGAGCATCTGGCGCATTTCCACGCATGGGATTTCGACCGGATCGAAGACAACCAGATTGCGGTGATCATCGATGGGGCATGGGCGAATTACGCGCTGTCATTGGCGTGGCATCCGCATGACGAAACCTTGCGGATGATCTGCACCTTTGACATGGACCCACCAGAAGATCGGTTGCCATTGCTTTACGATGTGTTGAACAAGGCCAACGACAAGAACTGGTCGGGGTCGTTTAGCTTGTGGGGCGAACAGTCGATGATGGTTTACCGGTACGGATTGAATTTGACGGGTGGTGCGACAGCGTCTGCCGCGCAGATCGAGGATATTGTTGGTGCTGCCGTTGCGGCATGCGAGCGGTTTTATCCGGCGTTTCAACTGGTCTGCTGGGGGGATAGCACACCTCAAGAAGCGATGCTGGTCGCAATGGAAGAGGCTTATGGCCGCGCCTGAAATTAGGAGAATTCGATGTCACTAGAAACCATTAACCAGCGCGGTCTGGTTCTGCTTGGGTGTGGAAAAATGGGAACCGCGATGCTTGAGGGCTGGCTGGTGAACGGGGTCAAGCCCACCTCTGTGACAATTATCGACCCGTATCCTTCGGATCGTTTGATCGCGTTGCAGGCCGAAGGCTTGCGGGTGAATGTGGATTTGCCTACCGCGCCCGCGATCTGCATTTTGGCAGTTAAACCACAGATGATGGGCGAGGCTCTGCCGCAAATTCAGGCGTTGGGGAATGGCACAACGGTGTTTTTGTCAATCGCGGCGGGCACACCGATTTCTACGTTTGAGAATATTTTGGGTGCGCAGACACCAATCATCCGCGCCATGCCCAATACGCCTGCGGCTGTCGGGCGGGGGATCACGGCGTTGATCGGGAATGACCTAATTGATGATACCGCGATGGCGATGGCCGAAAGTTTGTTACAAGCTGTCGGGCAGACTGTGCAACTGGATTCCGAGGATCAGATGGATGCGGTTACGGCTGTTTCCGGCTCTGGTCCCGCTTATGTTTTCCACTTGATCGAGACGCTGGCGGCAGCAGGCGTGGCCGAGGGGTTGCCAGCGGATATGGCAATGCTGTTGGCGAAAGCCACTGTCGGCGGCGCTGGCGAGTTGGCCGAACGCGCGGAAGAGGACCCATCAACGTTGCGCGTTAACGTAACCAGCCCGGGCGGAACTACAGCGGCGGCATTGCTTGTTTTGATGGACGAAGGCCGTGGATTTCCGACGTTGCTGCGCGAGGCTGTGAAGGCCTCGGCTGATCGGAGTCGTGAACTACGCGGGTAAAATGCTGCACTGCACCATTACCTCTTGACATTATTGTGCACTGCACCATATAAGGGTGACAGAGACACAAAACCCTATCAGGAGCCTATCATGTTTGACCCAAAATCCCTCCCGTTCGATCTGGAACAGATGACGGAATTCTTTAAAGCCAACGATTTCACCAAAGCGTTTGCGGCGCCTTCAATGCCTGGCGTTGATGCAGATGCCATTCTGGCTGCCCAGAAAAAGAACATGGCAGCCCTCGTTGCTGCGAACAAAGCTGCAGCTGCTGGCTATCAGGACTTGTTCGCCAAGCAGGTTGAAGTGTTTGAGGCGACGTTGGTCGAAGCCCAAAAGCAGATCGCTGATTTCGACCCATCCAAAGTGGATGCGGATAACGCTGCCGCGCAGGGCGAAGTTGCCAAAGTCGCTTTTGACAAAGCATTGGGCAATATGACCGCACTTGCCGAAGGCGCACAGAAAGCCAACGCGGATGCGTTCGAAGTTGTTTCAGCCAGCATCAAGGATTCGGTTGCCGAGCTTCAGGAAGTTTCGAAGACTTTCACTAAGTGAACTCAGCTCCTCCCGTTGAATAAACCGCTTGCCCTTTCAGGGTGGGCGGTTTTTTATTGCGCGAACGGAGGGCATTATGGCCGACTTGGATTTTGATACGTTTCTGAAAACCGATATTCGCGTTGGGCGGGTTCTGCGGGCGGAACCGTATCCTGAGGCGCGAAACCCTTCGATCAAACTGTGGGTCGATTTTGGCGCTGAGATTGGCGAGAAGAAAACCTCCGCCCAGATCACGGTGCATTACACGCCCAAGGATTTGGTCGGGCGGATGGTGATGGGGGTTATCAATTTCCCACCGCGCCAGATCGGCAAGTTTATGTCCGATTTTCTGATATTAGGTGTGCCGGATGCCGAGGGCGGGATTGTCCTGCTGGCCCCCGATCAGGACGTGCCGCTGGGCGGGCGGATGCATTAACTAGTCGTTAACCGCCTCGCGCCAATGAAGTCGACAAAGGCTGACGTAAGTCTCGTTCCCGCCGATTTGCACCTGTTCACCAGCCGTTAACGTATTACCGCCCTGATCTTGGCGCACCACCATCGTAGCCTTCTTGCCGCAATGGCAAATGGTGCGGATTTCACGCATTTCATCGGCTAGGGCCAGCAGTGCGGCTGAACCGGGGAACAATTTGCCAAGGAAATCGACGCGAAGGCCGTATGCCATAACAGGTATTTTCATGTCGTCAACAACGCGTGCCAGTTGCCAGACTTGGTCCTCGCTAAGAAATTGCGCCTCGTCAATCAGGATGCAAACGAAGGGGCCTTGCGCGCGCCGTGCCTCGATCATCGCAAACAGATCACTGTCTGTGCTAAACATATCGGCGTCTGCCGTGATGCCGATGCGGCTGCCGATTTGGCCCTTCCCGACGCGGTCATCAAGGCGGGCGGTCATCAGATAGGTATCCATCCCGCGCTCGCGATAATTATGGGCCGCTTGCAAAAGGATCGTACTTTTGCCTGCGTTCATCGTGGAATAGTTAAAATATAGTTTAGCCATCGTTCAGCAGGACCGTTTCAGTAAGACAGAGCCTACCGAATACCCCGCCCCGAACGAACAAATCAAGCCCAGCTCGCCATCCTTGATGTCATCAGAGTTCTGCGAGAATGCGATGATCGACCCTGCGGACGACGTGTTGGCGTAATCTTGCAAAATGTTGGGCTGCTCGTCAGGTTCAGGCACGCGGCCCAACACTTTACGCCCGATGAAATCGTTCATGGCTTTGTTGGCTTGGTGCAACCACAGGCGCTTCAGCTGGTCAGGGCTGGTGGCTTCGGATTCCAGATGCGCAAGAATATGTTTGACGACAATCGGTAACACTTCCTTAAACACTTTGCGCCCGTTTTGCATAAACTGCATGTCGCGCCGGTCGATCACTCCATCCGGGCGGGAGCGACGTAGGAAGCCGTTGTTATTTCGGATGTTGTTGGAAAACTGAGTAAGGCATTTGGTTGATATAACCTCGAAATGCGCGCCGGTTGCGTCTTCTTTCCGCTCGATCAACGTGGCGGTACAAACATCGCCGAAAATGAAGTGGCAATCGCGGTCGCGCCACTCCAGATGGCCCGAGCATATTTCTGGGTTCACGACCAAAATCGAGCGCGCGGAGCCGGAGCGGATCATATCGCTGGCGGTCTGAATACCGAATGTAGCGGAGGAGCACGCGACGTTCATATCAAAGCCGAAACCGCTAATCCCTAACAAATCCTGAACTTCGATCGCGATGGCGGGATAGGCGCGCTCAAGATTGGAGGCGGCAACGATAACCGCGTCCACATCCGCCGCCGTTTTGCCCGCTTGCGCCAAGGCTTTGTTGCAGGCATCCACGGCCATTTCGGCCATGACCCCCGGTTCATCATCGGCGCGTTGACGCAGTTGCGGGTACATGATGTCAGGGTTCAGAATTCCGGATTTATCCAGCACGTAGCGTTGGTGAATACCGCTGGCGGCAACGATGAAATCGGAACTTGAGTGCGCCATTTCAGGCACGTCACCAGCCGCAATCGCGCCGGTATTTTCAGCGTTGAATTTGTCAGCGTAAGCGTTGAAGGCAACAACCAGTTCGTCGTTCGTGATAATCTCGGGCGGGGTGAAAACGCCGGTACCAGAAATAACGGATTGATGCATAGTCGGCTCCTGAAAAATTTGACAAGAGTGAAACCCGCTGGCCGCTACGGGTCAAGTGTTAACCCCGGGTTAATCACGTTTACTATCGGTAGAAGATGTTGCCGCCGAAGGTTCCCAGCCGTGTTAACGTTCCGAACCACCCCGGCGATACGGTGCGTGCATGGAAGAATAACGCGCCGTTGGTGATGTCCTC
>JAESQH010000148.1 GCA_016765235.1 Paracoccaceae bacterium | reverse complement strand
TTCTATGCAACACTGTTAAGAGGGCTGCTATCCGAACTGCCGCCGTTCGCGAGCCACACTCATTATTGCTTCGCGCAATTCAGCATCGTCAGTTCGCTTGGATTGATACCGAACCGTTGAGCGATCCACCAGCAACACACCACACGCCCCCTCTCTCATGGTTTGCAAGCAAACCACTGCCCTGCCGCGGACGCTGGCTGACACTATGGGCACTGCATAAATGCGCCACGGCTTCACGCTTTGCATCCCCCTGTCGGCGATTGCAAGCAATCACCTGTCGGGCAGCGGGACGTTACCACTTTATTGAGTTCGCATCCCGAAGCATGGCATTGTCCATCGCTCGGCAGGGTAGCGGAGTTGCAATTTGAAAGCTTTGTGGCTCGGCATCCTGCGTTTGCCAATATCGCTCGTATAGAAGACAATATCGATATGATTGCATCATACATCATGATTGACCCAAAGGGTCGCTTCTTTCAGAACGAAAACAAATCCAAACTAAGTTCTTACTCATACAGCCCGCCAATTCTAACTGCCGGAGTAAGCGAAGCCTTTGACCATATGGCCTTTTCACCCGCTCTATTTGCTAGTCGGTATCAGTGAGGTATGTCATGAAAAAGTATTCAAGCAGCAAAGACCTAAATGCCGAGATTCGAAGGTTAACAAAACAAGGCTGGATATTTGAAAGGCGCAAAAAACACGGGAGACTTTTCCATTTCTGTGGCGGTCCATTTGTAACTGTATCAACCACACCGAGCGATTCTCGAGGAATTAAGAACCTTAGGGCTGAGACAAGTCGGATAGAAAGGAACTTGGTGGAAGTAAGGTAAAACAAACAGAAGAACAAAAGTGTTCATTAGAGTGTCATGCGTTGCATCCCAATACAAACCCATCATATATGTGGGAATGTATTCGAATTTTGGACGTCCATCGGCATCCAATCGGCGATAACAAATTCGCCATAGCAATGTTAAGTGAATTGGCTGTGGGAGTTATGCCTATATGCTGTAACACGTTGTATTTGCTTGGTATATTATGATTACGCTGCTCTAACCACCTGAGCTACCCCGCCGTACCGAGGGCGTATTTGTGGGAGGTGGGTGGAATCGTCAAGCGGTTATGGAGGGAATAGTTGAATATTGGGTTTGAGAGGAAAAAAGCCTCTGGCGTTCTAACAAACACCGATAAAGGGGCTTTTTGGGAATGCACTACAGGCTTGTGCAAACAACGATTTGATAGTGCCGGCGTGTTCAGATAAAATGTGAGTAGTTCAATACAGTCGTGGACCCGCGCGGAACTGTCATAGGAATAGGAACATTCAATGAATTGCACCAAAATCACAGGCTCGGATATCGTCGAAACTGTACGCGCCGCGCTCCAATTCATTTCGTTTTATCATCAAAAAGATTACCTCTCGCATTTGAGCGATGCGTATGAGCGCGAAGAAAGCAGAGCAGCACGCGCCGCAATTGGGCAAATACTTGAGAGCTCACGGCTCGCGGCGATCGGGCAGCGCCCCATGTGTCAGGACACCGGAATGGTAACTGTGTTCGCTAGGTTGGGCCAAGATGCACATATAAATTCCGACAAAACACTGTCTGAACTTATCAACGACGGCGTTCGACTCGCATATCTGGACGCAAAGAATCCGTTGCGAGCCTCTATGGTTGCCGATCCCCTCTTTGACCGGAAGAACACACGGAACAACACACCCGCGGTGACGCATTTAGAATTGGTTAAGGGCAGAACGCTTGAGCTCTTGATTGCTGCAAAAGGTGGAGGGTCGGAGAACAAAGCCCGTTTTACGGTATTGAACCCCTCTCAATCCGTAAGTGACTGGGTCGTCGAAACCGTGGAAACGCTGGGAGCGGGTTGGTGTCCTCCGGGGGTAATCGGGATAGGGGTCGGCGGAAGCGCAGAAAAAGCTATGTTGCTGGCAAAACGCGCAGTTATGGACAGAATTGACATGTCCGAATTACTTCGGCGTGGCCCTAACTGCAAATCCGAAGAGTTTAGGATAAATCTGTATAACCGCATCAACGCTTTGGGAATAGGCGCGCAAGGCCTAGGAGGTCTGACGACAGTTGTGGACGTCAAGCTGGCAACCTATCCCACGCATGCCGCTTCCAAACCTGTCGCATTGATGCCGCAGTGCGCTGCCAACAGACATGCCCTCGTAACTCTTGATGGTTCTGGGCCAGCTTATTTGACACCTCCAAGCATGTCTGATTGGCCTGTAATTGATACCGAAAAATCCCCTGTTACCGCACGCCGTGTGAACTTGGATACGCTCACACGCGAGACGATGGCTGACTGGAAATCTGGTGAGACATTGCTCCTGAGTGGTAAAATGTTAACCGGTAGGGACGCCGCACATAAACGCATGGCTGATCTTCTGGCAGCCAATCNACAACTTCCGATAAGTCTTGAGGGCAGAGTTATTTACTATGTTGGCCCAGTAGATCCCGTCGCGGGAGAGGCCGTAGGTCCGGCTGGCCCCACAACCTCGACTCGCATGGACGGTTTTACTGACATGGTCCTCGGCGAGGGGTTGCTCTCTATGGTCGGGAAGGCTGAGCGAGGTCAAGAAACCATAGACAAACTCGCCGCTAAAAAGGCCACATACCTGATCGCGGTCGGCGGCGCTGCCGTCCTTGTTTCAAAAGCCATTCGGGAGTCTAGGGTTGTGGCTTTTGAGGATTTGGGAATGGAAGCGATACATGAATTCATCGTAGTTGATATGCCGGTAACAGTGGCGGTCGACGCTGAAGGTAATTCAATTCATACAACTGGACCAAATCAATGGCGCCGCGAGCCGCTCCCCCTTCTCTCTTGATGCCGAAAGTTGCGTAAATTGGCTTTCAACAATAAGCGCAAAACCGGAAGGTCTGACCGGAAAAGTTCGGTCAAATTACACCGTCCTTTGACAAACCATCGATCTCGCTTGGGCTAAACCCTATTTCCGTCAGGATCGACCGGTTATGTTCACCTATATCCGGCACAGCGTCCATCCTTGGTTCCAAGTCGCCGATTCCCCCCGGAGGTAGCAGAGCCGCCACTGGTCCGACGGGTGTACTGACATCTCGCCAACGATCACGCGCTTCAAGCTGTGCATGAGACCACAAACCTGCCATGTCGTTCATTCGGGCATTTGCGATACCGACCTTGTCTAGACGTGCGATAACGTCTTCGGCCGTCTGGCTGACAAAGGCTGCGAGGATGATCTCGGTCAGCGCTGCTTTATTTGCGACGCGGGCTAGATTACTTTCAAACCGCGGATCGTTAGCAAGTTCCTGTTTGCCCAACACCTTGTCACAAAATACGAGCCACTCTCGTTCGTTTTGCAGTCCAAGCATTACCTCTCGCCCGTCGCCCGCAGCAAAAGGTCCGTATGGGAAGATCGTAGAATGTGATGCACCGGCTCTTGGCGGTGGTGACGCGCCGTCAAAAGAATAATACATCGGATATCCCATCCATTCAGCGAGAGCTTCCAGCATGGACACGTCGATGTTGGTGCCTTTACCGGTCCTGCCGCGCTGTATCAGAGCGGCAAGGACGTTGGTATAGGCATACATACCCGCAGCAATATCTGCGACCGAAATCCCCGCCTTGGCTGGTGTATTTGGATCACCCGTAACGGACAGAAAACCGGCCTCGGCTTGCACGAGCAGGTCATATGCCTTGCGATTGCGATCCGGACCGTCGGCCCCGTAGCCAGATATGTTACACACAATTAGGCTTGGGTTTGCCTCGTTAAGATCTTTGTATGACAATCCCAACCGGCTTGCCGCACCGGGGGCCAAGTTTTGAACAAGCACATCTGCCTTGGCCACCAGACGGTGTAGTATATCGGCGCCATCAGGGTGTTTTACGTTCAACGTCAGGCTTTCTTTGGACCGGTTTATCCAGACAAAATGCGACGCCATACCTTTGACGCGCGCATCGTAACCGCGGGCAAAATCGCCAGCCCCGGGGCGCTCAATCTTAATGACGCGCGCGCCCAGATCAGCAAGTTGGCGTGTAGCAAACGGTGCGGCAACAGCATGTTCAAGGCTGACAACCGTAATTCCCTCAAGCGGCAACATCTCAGAACGACCTCGGCAAGCCAAGAACATGCTCGGCGACGTAAGACAGGATAAGGTTAGTCGAGATCGGCGCTACTTGATACAGACGCGTTTCGCGGAACTTGCGCTCCACATCATATTCTGTGGCAAAACCAAAGCCACCATGGAACTGGATACAGGCGTTGGCCGCCTCCCAACTGGCCTTGGCGGCTAAGTGTTTCGCCATATTGGCCTCGGTCCCGCAGGGCTGGCCTGCGTCGAACAATTCGCAAGCGCGGTAGCGCATCAGATTTGCGGCCTCGATCTCGATATACGCTTCGGCAATGGGGAATTGGACGCCCTGATTCTGGCCGATCGGGCGACCAAAGACTGTGCGGACCTTCACGTATTCCGAGACTTTGTTGATGAACCAGTACCCGTCCCCAATACATTCTGCCGCAATCAATGTGCGCTCGGCATTCAGCCCGTCGAGGATATATCTAAACCCCATCCCTTCTTCACCAATCAGATTTTCGGCGGGAATTTCAAGGTTATCGAAGAACAGCTCGTTGGTCTCGTGGTTAACCATATTGGGGATCGGTTTGACCACCATTCCGTTGCCGATGGCCGCGCGCAGATCGACAATAAAGATCGACATACCAAGGGATTTTTTCTTTACCTGATCCAGCGGTGTGGTTCTTGCCAGCAAAAACATCAAGTCGGAATGCTGCACCCGGCTGATCCAGACCTTCTGTCCATTGACGACATAGCTATCGCCTTTTTTCACGGCCATTGTCTTGATCTTGGTCGTGTCGGTCCCCGTGGTGGGTTCGGTTACAGCCATGGATTGAAGGCGTAATTCGCCGCTGGCGATTCTGGGCAGGTATTTCGCCTTTTGCGCATCCGAGCCGTGCCGCAGAAGTGTGCTCATGTTGTACATCTGGCCGTGGCAGGCCCCTGAATTACCGCCAGAACGATTAATCTCTTCCATGATGATACTCGCCTCGGTCAACCCAAGCCCCGAGCCACCGTATTCCTCGGGGATCATGGCAGCCATCCAGCCGGCTTCGGTCAACGCATCGACGAAGGCTTCGGGGTACCCACGGGCCTCATCAATTTTACGATGGTATTCCGGCGGGAAAGTGGCACAAAGCGCGCGGATCGCGTCACGCAAGTCTTGATGGGATTCGGTCATTTAGTTTCTCCGGAAATAGTAGCTTTTGCTGTCATGGCCAATGCACCATCGTGACGCCGTACCCATAGTTTAATTGCTTTCCCGTCTGGCTCAGGCTGGCCATGCAGGGAAAAATCATAGGTGTCGAATACCGTCGAGACTGCACGAAACTCAAACGCCTCTACCGTAGCATCCGGCATCTCTTGGCGCAGCAAATCCATCAGCAATGTGGCAAGTAACGGGCCGTGAACCACTAATCCCTCGTACCCTTCTGTTTGAGTGCAGAACGGTTTGTCGTAGTGGATACGGTGCCCGTTGAAAGTCAGTGCGGAATAGCGAAAAAGCAGAACCGGATCAGGATGAACGACACGGGAAAACGCGCTTGTCTCGAGCGATTGGGGCGGAATCTGAACTTGCGCATCGGGGTTGGGGGCTTCGCGATAAACAATATCGTGCTCTTCCTCGATCCCTTGCAATTCGCCGTCAAATACTCGGTGGCGCACAGTCACGAAAACCAGATCGCCACTACGGCCAACTTTATGCTTTATCGATGCAATGCTTGATTCTTTGCGCAGCGTTTTCCCGATGCACATCGGAGCCAGAAAACGAAACCGGCTACCTGCCCACATTCGGCGCGGCAGCGGTACAGGTGGCAGGAACTGTCCAAGAGTGGCATGACCGTCATAACCTGCGTCAGTTAGCTTAAAAATAGGCAGAAAGTGCAACCAGTGCCATAGCGGCGGCAGCGGAGTGCCATCTTCATAGCGCGTGTCGTCACGATCAAGCGTGGCGGCTAATGCATTGGAGGGAAATGGCGCGATACGCTCTTCAACCGTTTCGGTTTTCCCGATCCATTTGCGAAGTTTATCAATGTCGATTGTTGAGACTGTCATAGAGTTGTTCTGCCACAGAGTTGGCGTTCAGGGATAAGGCAATTCAGTACACCCTACGCCACCGGATCGCTTTCGTGAAGTGTTCCATTTTCGCGTTCAAAGACCAACCAACTAATGGAATATTCTCTGGAGTTTCAGTTGAATGGGCATGTCGGTGCCCTTTTAGAATTCAACCTGTAACTTGTTGTCGGAGCGTGCATTTTGTTTTCCCAATTGATAGCGCGAATTTGAACATAAATATCTCGAACAGATTCCGTGACTGCGATGCCCGCCTAGACAAATTCTTCATATACATGGAACTGAGACCAATTTTCTGCCGAGCAACTAATTCGTAATAAGCAAACGATATACAATAATAAAATGCGCGTTGCGATGAATATTATTTGAAACTTCAATAACGTAACTATTTGTTTTATTAGGTAAATTATGATTTCCCTGCTCTAACCACCTGAACTACCTCGCCGTATCGTGGGCGTATTTATGGAAGGTTGCCGGAGTCGTCAAACGGTTATGGAAGGATTTTGTTGCGGATTGTTTTAGCGGAGCGGAGCACCCAATGCTTCAGCCTATTCTCAACTCAGATGCGCGAAAGCCAATGATGTACTTCACTTCGGAAGCAAAGCTTCCTGTACCGCCTCATCCCAGCCAAGGTAATACGCATCATCATGCTGGATCACCGGGCGGGCCATCAGTTTGGGCTTGATCGCGAGCAGATCTTCGGCCTCCGAATACTTCAACAAGTCGCTCAGCGCTCGCCAGTCATTCGACTTTCGATCCACTAGCCGATCCCCAAATTCCGCGATCAGAACAGCCAATTCGGCCTCACTCAGGGGCTCGGCTCGGACATCACGGAAACTGACTTCGTTGCCTGCCGCTTCTAACGCTTTGCGAGTTTTTTGAGTATTCGCACAGGTGCTCAGTCCATAGATTATCACGTTGCAATCTCCTGTAATCACAGAACTCGCAATCTCCCCCATCAAGACCTCAGGTGCAAGTGCCTAAATGAAAGTTGTCAAGTTTCCCAACATCTCCATCGAATCTATGCCAAACTGGCGTAGTGTTACTTCGACTAGCAACGCTAGAAAATGGCCGAACAAGTACAGTAATGAGAGGCGGAAGAACCGTCTTTCAGCAACAAATCTGTCAGCAATGGCGGCTTCTTCTTTGCGACGCCACAAGCGCAAAGCGCCATTCACGAATGCAAAATTTAGCCAAATTGATGTCAGCAGATAGATAACTCCGCCGACCGGACTGAATGCCAAAGTTAAAGACACCGGAACCAACGCGATCGCATACATCAGGATTTGTTTGCGGGTTTCGACCCTGCCGTGAGTCACCGTCAGCATGGGAACTTTGGCACGGGAGTAGTCATCTTTCATAAACAAGGCGAGCGCCCAGAAATGTGGTGGAGTCCAGATGAATACAAGGCCGAACATTAACACGGCCTCGAACCCAAGGCTTCCAGTCGCCGCGATCCATCCAATCATTGGCGGGAGGCACCGGAAGCGCCACCAATGACGATGTTCCAAGGGGTCGAGCGTTTGAGCCAGATCGTATAAATCACAACATAGAAAAATATCGTAAAGGCGAGTAGTGCGGCAGCTGCGATGTTAGACACAAGACCTAGCAAAACGACCGACACTACTGAAAGCACCAAGCCAAAGTTTCGAGCAGCCGAAGCCGAAACGCGGCCCATTGGAACTGCCCGTCCGACTGTACGGCGCATTTTGGCGTCTATATCCGCATCCCACCACATGTTCAGTGCGCCTGACGCACCGCCACCTATCGCTATCAACAGGATCGCCGCAAATGCGTTCAACGCTCAGATCACCCGGGGCCACGAATAGGCCAATTGCCGCTGTGAACACCACCAAAGACATGACTCTGGGTTTCATAAGGGAGAAATAATCGCTGACCCACGATGTTCGGCTATCTGATACTGTCGATATATCTGTCATCGGGCTTTCTTTCGTTGTTCCCGCACCGAAAAGGGTTCCGGTGCGGGTATTCGTTGATGTAGGCAAAACCAACTGCGCCTACATTTGCATGTCCATGGCCATACCTTCAGTCGCCATTTGGCCCATCATGCCCATCTGCATGTGATAGGGCAGCATGCACATGAACATCCATGATCCTGGTTGCATGATTTGGACTGTGAAAGTGAACTCGCCACCCGGCAATACAAGTGCTTGCTCGAACAATGCTTCGTGCTCTAACAGGCTCCAGTCCGCGCGCGTAAGCCGGTAATCAACGGCCGACATCAGAGCCATGTTCATAAACATGAACTCATGTGGAATTTGACCACCGTTTTTGACGGTGAACTTGATACGCTCGCCCATCTTGACGTCGATTTCCATGTCCGAATAGCCCCACTCCTGCATAGTAAGCGTGAACTCTCGGTCATAGATATCAGCTTCGGAGATATACAAACCGCCATTGGCGGCCTCCATTGCCTCCTCCATTTCGCTACCAGTATCACCCATGTTCGTGGTGGTTTTGGTCATATCGCTGCTGCTCATGTCCATGACGCCATCGCCGTCCATGTCCATGTCCATGTTCATTGCGGTATCACCCGAGCTGGACATATCCATAGCGTTGGTGGCTCCCATAGCCATATCGCTGCTGCTCATGTCCATGACGCCGTCGCCGTCCATGTCCATGTTCATCGCGGTATCACCCGAGCCGGACATATCCATAGCTTCGGTATTCTCCTCGGCCATTTCGGTGCTGCTCATGTCCATTGTGCCGTCGCCGTCCATATCCATGTTCATCGCGGCACCATCGCCAGATCCGGACATGTCCATGCCTGACATGTTCATATCCGACATACCTTCCGGCGCGGCTGCAAGATACACTGCGTCCTCTTCGGGAACTTCGAAAATCCCATGCTCCAATTCAGGATTTTCTTCAAGGTTGTTTGTATTGGGCATTAGACCCTCTTCTTCAAACATCGCCAATTGTGTAATTTCTGGCGGCAACTGTGCCTCGGGGGCTACACCGTAAGTCGCAAGATACGCGATTGCAGTAGTCCCAATCACACCGATCCAAACAAAAAGCTTAATCATTTTAATTCTCCTTTCACTCTGCTGGTGTTGCGGAAGCAACCGGTGAATCATGTTCAACTGCCCACGGATCACTTGCGGATGGTGTGCCACGCTTGGCGCTCCATGCGAAATTGAAGATGAATACCAGGAATCCAAGGCCAATTAGATAAGCCCCCATCGTGATCAGAAACTGTGAAAACACCCATTCTGGAATTGGCAGATAGTCGTAAACCCAGCGTGGGAAATACGCATACCCGGCATAGAACATCATCGTTACTTTAGTGAAGATACCGATCTGCCACATCCAGAAGTGGGCGTTCGCCAACCGCTGGTTATACATGCGACCTGTCAGATAAGGGTAAAGATAGTAAATTCCGCCGATCGCCATTTGCCCCACGAAGCCAAAGAACATGGCGTGGAAGTGTGCCGGTATCCAATAGCTGTTGTGAATAAAATCGGTATCAACCGAGATTTGCCCGTTTAGGTAAGCCGTCGCACCACCGTAAATCAGAAACGCAATTGCCGCTATCATGAATTTGAACGGCACAGCGCGCTTTGCCGAGGCAGGAATTGGTGCGGCCCAAAGTGTCGCGATCCAATTAAAGACGTGTAAAACGCTGGGAATAAATACCAACATCGTCAAGATTTGAATCATGCGCTGATACGGACCGGAAATCGTAAACGCAGGCTGAAAGTGATGCGGGCCAATTGGCAACGCAAAAACCGTTAGCAACGAGAACGCGACAACACCTGACCAGTGGCTCCACATTGGGCGGCCAAGGAAACGTGGCATCAATGTGTAAAGTACCGCGATTACAGGAATGAACGGCAGGTAAACAGCTGGGTGACCATACGTCCAGAAAACGTAAAGGAACGTCAGAATGCTGCCGCCGCGTGCTGGATCAAAGAATGCTGTATCGAACCATTGCATCCAGTCGGACAGCAGGCCAAACCCGATAAACAAGAGCGGGATTGTCGAGACAACCAGCAAAACACCGACCGAAAAAGTGCCCCACCCCATCATCGGAAGCTTGGACCAGCCAACCTTTTTTGCACCGGCAAGCGCGTTGCGTAAAAGCACCAGACCCGCCAGAAATTCCGAAATAGCGACCAACATGATAGCCACATATCCCATCCAGATCAGGCCATCACCAACGCGCAAAGACATCGGTGCGTAAGCTGTCCACGTGAAATCGGGGCGCCCGATAATCAACAGAACCGCGGCCGCAATCAACGTCCAGTAACTAGCTTGTGCATAGCCGGACCAAAGCAGTTTCTCCGTGCCCAGAACTTTGGGCATCATATAATAACAAAGCGATATCGCCAGCGGGATAAGGAACACGAAAACCATGAACATGCCATGCAGCGTCATCAGCGTCATATAAACGCGCGCACCCAGAATCTGGACGTCCGGCACCATCAATTCGGTGCGGAAGATAATCGCGAATGTTCCGCCGATCCCAAGCATCACCATGGAAGTCAAAACGCCCTTAATTGCGATATGCCGGTAATCATTTGAAAACAAAAGTTGCGAAAGAGTCATCTTCCCGATGATATCCTCTGGTATCCAATGCGGTGTAATTCCAGTTCTTATATTATCGTGTTCATGCGCCATTGCCGTTCTCCCCAACATTTAGTGCCACTGTTTCTGCGTCTTCATCTTCTTCTTCACCTTCGACAACCAGCCATGCCTTCATCTGTGCATGCCCAACGCCACAATAGTTAACGCATTGAATAAGATATTTTCCCGGTTTATCCGGTGCTTTGATCCAAACCTGACGCACTTCCTGCGGATCGATTTCAGCAGTGATGTTTGCAACAGGGATGTTAAATCCGTGGATCACATCGTTGCTCAAGATTTTGAAAAGAACTTTTTCGCCCGGCTGCACGATGGCTGCGTTACGGCTAATTTTGTTCTCGTCAGTGATAAATGCGAAACCCCATTGGAAGGCTACCACAGTTAAAGTTCGGTCAAAGAACGTGTCTTCGCCCTCGACCACGTTGCCTGAAACGCTTTCCGCTTCAGTCATTTTCGACTGATAAGCTGTGTAGGTTTTGGTGCTGTTCCAATCGCCATACCAAGCCATAGCAAAAAGGCCCGCGATAAACACCGCCTCCA
>JAESQH010000147.1 GCA_016765235.1 Paracoccaceae bacterium | reverse complement strand
GAAATTGCCGTGCGCGCAGCGCCAAAACATCATCAATCCGTTTCACCCCTGCATCGCGCATATCGCTGGTAAATTGCTGGTCACGGTACACCGTCAGACCCTCTTTCAGGCACAGCTGGAACCAGTCACGGCACGTAATCCGGTTGCCCGTCCAGTTGTGGAAATATTCGTGTGCAATCACGCTCTCGATACGCTCATAATTGGCATCTGTCGCGGTTTCAGGGCTGGCCAGAACCAACGCCGAATTAAAGATATTCAACCCCTTGTTTTCCATCGCCCCCATGTTGAAATCGTCGACCGCCACGATGTTGAAAATGTCGAGGTCGTATTCCCGCCCATACTCCTCCTCGTCCCATTTCATCGACCGGATCAGCGAATCCATAGCATAGGCGCACTTGTCTTGGTCGCCATCCCGCACATAAATCTTCAACGCAACTTCGCGGCCAGAAACGGTGGTGAAACTGTCGTCATAAGACACCAAATCCCCCGCTACCAAGGCAAACAAATACGCAGGTTTTGGCCAAGGATCATGCCATTCGACCCAACCCTCGCCACTTGCCACGGGGTTTCCATTTGACAGCAAAACCGGCATGTCACTTTCAATCCGTACCGTGAAAATGCTCATCACATCAGGGCGGTCTGGATAAAACGTAATTTTGCGAAACCCCTCGGCTTCGCACTGCGTGCAGTACATGCCACCCGACATATACAAGCCATCCAAAGACGTGTTCGCGGCAGGATCAATTTCCGTTTCACACTCCCAAACGAACTGGTCCGGCAGCATTGAGGCCGGCAATGTCAGCCCTTCGCCATCGGGCGTAACCTCAACAGCAACGCCGTCAATTTTCGCCCAAATCAACCCCAGCGCAGATCCATCAAGCCGCAAATCACCACCCGGATTTGCCGGATTATTCACAAACGTAATCCGTGCCGTTACCCGCGTTTTATTGGCGTGCAATTCAAACGTCAGATGCACATCCTCCACCAGATAGGGCAGGGGCTGATATTCAGAAAGGCGGATGGTTTGGTCTTGCATGAGAATTCTCCAAATGGGTTTGCAACAACTTATGCTCTTGAACGGTGGCTGCAAGCGCAAGTTTTATATCCTCTTCCGGTTCCCAACCGGCACTGCTACAAACTACATGGTAAACCCAAAATACAGGAGCACCCCATGGCCGCCATTTCCCTATCCAAAGCCCGCAAAATGATTGCAACTATTTTCCGTACAGGCGCCGAGATGGGGCTAAAACCCCTGTCCGTTATCGTGCTTGATGCAGGCGGCAACGTCAAAGCGTTCGAGCGCCAAGACGGTGCATCCCCCGGTCGTTTTCAGATCGCAGAAGGCAAAGCCTACGGCACCGTAATGTTAGGGATTGGCGGCACCGCCCAAATGGCTCGCGCCGAGTCGCAGGCGTATTTCATTGCCGCCGCTAACGGTGCGTACGGCGGCAAAGTAATCCCTGTTCCAGGTGGCGTGTTGCTGAAGAACGCCAAGGGCGAAATTCTGGGCGCAATCGGGGTCACGGGCGACAGTTCGGAAAATGACCTGATCGCGGCACTGGCCGGAATCGAAGCCGTCAACTTGATCGGCGAGGGCTAGAAACCTGCCGCGCACCAAATAGTTAACGCAAAACGTGCATACGCGTTGTGTACGCATTGTGTACGGGTTGTGTACCGCAAAAACACGCGAATTCGGGCAAAGGTTAACGCNGNTCTACGGTNTCCANTGCAGGAAATTCGCNATCAANCGCAGGCCGGTTTTTTGGCTTTTTTCAGGGTGAAACTGCGTACCAACCATGTTGTCGCGCGCCACCATCGCCGTCACNGGTCCNCCGTAATCNACCGTNGCCATAAGATGCGCCNGATCGCTNGGATCNAGGTGATAGGAATGNACNAAATANGCNTGATCCCCCGTTGAAATTCCGTCAAANANNGGGTGTTNNACNNGGATTNNCANCTCGTTCCANCCCATGTGNGGAACCTTCAAATCGGGGTCACTTGGCCGCATTTCGACCACCTCGCCGCCGATCCAGTCAAAGCCCTTTGTGTCAAGACCATGCTCGCGCCCAACCGTTGCCATCATCTGCATTCCAACGCAAATTCCAAGGAACGGAACGCCATCTTTCAGCACCCGGTCTTCAACGGCTTCAAACAACCCGTCATAACTCGCAAGTCCTTGACGNCAATCAGCAAAAGCGCCGACACCGGGTAGAACTATACGGTCAGCTTTACGCACAACTTCAGGGTCCGAGGACACGATAACGGCCCCCGCATCGACTTCCTTCGCCATGCGCTGAAAGCTCTTTTCCGCCGAGTGGATATTGCCGGAATTATAGTCAACAATAACCGTCGTCATTCGCTAAGCGTGCCTTTGGTTGACGGGATCGCATCGGCCTTGCGCGGGTCCGTTTCCAACGCATCCCGCAATGCCCGCGCAACCGCCTTGAAACTGGCCTCCGCAATGTGGTGGCTGTTCAACCCGTCAAGGCGCTCAACGTGCAAATTCNTGCCTGCGTTCATCGCGAATGCCGTGAAGAATTCGCGCACCAGTTCGGTATCAAACGACCCGATTTTTGANGCCGTNAAATCCACTTTCCAGATCAAATACGCNCNCCCGGACATATCGAGCGCNGCCCTTACAAGCGTATCATCCATGACNAGCATGCAAGANCCNTANCGAACGATTCCCCGTTTATCNCCAATGGCTTGCGCGACAGCTTTGCCCAGCGCGATGCCCACATCCTCCACCGTGTGGTGGTCATCAATGTGCAAGTCCCCGGTAGCGCGAACTGTCATATCAATCAGCGCGTGGCGTGAAAGCTGGTCCAGCATATGGTCGAAAAAACCGACACCCGTCTGGTTATCATAGATTCCCGTACCGTCGAGATTAATCTCAACGGAAATGTCGGTTTCGGCAGTTTTACGTTCAATCTTTGCAGTCCGCATGGCGTTCGCCTCCGCTTTGGTTTCCAGGCCTTATACGGCGGCAGTGCCCTCGATTCCATAACGATTTTCAAAAAGCTGCATTAAGGTCTTGACGTTACAGTTACTGGAACCCATAAGTAACCANCGNCNTTGACGAAGTCAGGCATTCGGAAAGCACCGTNCTANCCGTTCAAATATCGGAAACCGGAGTGTTAGAAATGAACATCGGACAAGCATCAACCAATTGCGGGTTGCCCGCGAAAACCATCCGGTATTACGAAGATATCGGGTTAATTTTACCGGACCGCACAGACAACGGTTATCGGGATTTCAGTGATACGCACATGCACAAACTGGCGTTCCTAAGCCGGGCGCGCGGACTCGGTTTCACTATCGAGGATTGCCGCACTCTATTGTCCCTTTATGAGGACACCGACCGCGCCAGTGCTGACGTAAAAGAGATGGCGCGCGAGCACCTCGACAAAATGGCACATAAAGTTGAAGAGCTAAAAGCTATGCAAGCGACTTTGTCCGTGTTGGTTGANAAATGTCATGGAGANGNCAGACCGAATTGCCCAATCCTGCAAGGACTGGCCNCTGGGANATCTGCGAAAAAACTTGTGTAAGCNGCGTTGTGACAACCGCACCGGTTGTTAAATTAAGCGCAATTTACGCAGCAGTAAGGGTANTCGTTGGCAGCTAAANCCAGCGCCGTGCTTGCTTACAGTAGTCATCGAAAGCTTGCCCAAATTCGGTGCGAATGCCCGCTTCTTCACCGTTGATAAATCGCTTGCGGATTACCCACGCGAAAGCGGGCACCAGAGCAATCGAAATCACCGACCCCAACGTCAAAACGAACCCCAACAAAATGACAGCATCCGCCACATAAATAGGGTTGCGCGAATATTTATACGGCCCGGATGTGATGATACTTTCGGGTGTACGTTTTGGAACAACCGATGTTTTGTGCCGCTTAAACATTGCGACACTGACGCCCATCAAGATGATTCCGAACAAGATTGCGGCGCCCCCGATTAGCATCGTAAACGACGTCCCATAAGCCAACGGGTTCCAGACCTTTGTTTGCACCCATGCCACCACCATAAAGACCACTAACCATACTGGTGGCCAGTCGAAGTACTTGTTCCAAATGCTCATTTCACTCTCCCGTTAAACCCGCTTTGAATGTCAGCGAGGCCCAAAGGCTGTGCCAAACTGCGGTCGTTCTTTCAATATCGTCATCCGATGGTTTTATCATATGTGTTGCGTTTAACATGTAAACATCGCCGCGAATAATCGGAATAATTGCCAACCCTGTATCGTCTGTTACTACAATAGTTTTAACGATCTCACCACCACCCGCTGGCCGCCGGAATATATCAATCTGAATGCCGGAAATCGTGTTAGCACCCCAGAAAAGACGTACAGGTAACCCATCGGAAATATCTTCGGTATATGGGTTTTGCTGGGCAACCAATTCGAATGGCATGCCTGTGCGCACATCCCGACCAGCCCCGCTACCAACCGCAATCAAAGACTTTGCAAACCGGGAATACCCTTCTCCAAATCCAAAGGCGGGCAAGCCGCGCGCGACATGTTCTTCCAGCACCCAGTCCATACCTTTGTCCAGAATAAAACTCTCGAACTTCCCGTCGTCTTCATAGGTTAATAACTGCGCCGTCGAGATATGGTTCAGCACCTGTAAACCTTGGTTAACCGGCGTCATCCTAACAGCGGGCATATCCCCGATCCGCCCCTCAATTGGCACTTTGCCATTCAGGTCCGTCACACTGAAATCGTAGAACTGCTTGGGGTTGAAAATGTATTTGTTGCCCTTAAAATCCTGCCCGACCCGAATATCAACCAGCAGTTCCTGCCCGACATCCAACGTATAGTCTTGCGCGTCCAACCAGAATTCATGCGCCGCAACAGGGTGTGCCAAAGCCATAAAACTCATCAGAATTACCACAAATACATTCGTGCGTCGCATTACATCTTCCATTGCAAAAATCAGTGTGTATGGTTCCGTTTTTGCAATGGGTAAGTCAAGGAACATCACTGTGCGCGCAATCCTATCAGCCCTTTTTATTATCCTGATGTTGCCCTTATCGGTGAACGCGCACGAACTACGCGTGACCGTGGCCGATATCCGATTCGCGCAAGGTAGTGTCGAAGTTGAGTTCCGCGTGACGCTAGAGGCCCTGATCGCCGGGGTTGATCCTAACCTCACCGACACGTCGGAATCCGGTAATGCGGCGCGGTACGATGCGTTACGCGCGCTATCTCCAGCGCTTCTGGCCAAAGAGTTCACAGGTTACGAGGCGCAGTTCCTATCCGCCATCACCGCCACAATCGACGGCCAACCGCTGCCAGCATGGACAACAGCGCTAACCATCCCCGATGTCGGCGACATCTCCCTCCTCCGTGACTCAACCCTGATAATCACAGGGCAAATTCCGGCAGGGGCACAGGAATTGGTCTTTGGGTGGTCCGAAAACCTCGGCCCGCTGATCGTGCGGGTCACAACGCCTGCGGGCAAAGACGGGTATTCCGACTATTTGCAAAGCGGCCAGCTGACCGACCCGATATCTGTTGTCGGTGTTACACCACAATCCGGCCTGTCGGTCTTTGCCAACTACACCACAATCGGTTTCGTTCACATCATTCCCAAGGGCCTCGACCATATACTATTCGTCGTCGGGTTGTTCCTGTTATCCACCCAAATGCGCCCACTTTTGTGGCAGGTTTCGGCCTTCACATTGGCCCACACCATATCGCTCGCGATGGG
>JAESQH010000008.1 GCA_016765235.1 Paracoccaceae bacterium | reverse complement strand
GGGGGGACTAAATAGGAACACCGCATTGTAAATCACAAAACCGTTACCATGTTAAAGTTTGGTTAACGATTAAGGAAATGAGCCATGACGCAGATAACATTTTTCCCAATTGGGAATGCTGACACGAGTTTGGTCGAACTGAATGATGGCCGGCGCATGCTCATTGATTTTGCTGACACTCGCAATCCAAATGACGATGCAGACAAACGGTGTGATCTTACAAAACTTGTCCGCGAGGATTTACATAATTCAGATTATGAGAGCTATCACATCGTTGCTTTCACCCACCTTGATGATGACCATTGTCACAAATCGTCGGAATATTTTTGGTTGCAGCATGCGACCAAATATCAATCGGACAGGCGCAAGAAAATTGACACTCTCTGGGTGCCCGCCACGGCGATCACTGAGGAAGGGCTTAAAGATGATGGGCGCATCATCAGGCAAGAGGCGCGGCATCGGTTGCTTAAAGGTAAAGACATAAAGGTCTTTTCGCGCCCTGAACGGTTGAAGGATTGGTTGGCTGAGCATGATCTGACAATCGAAGATCGCAAACATTGTTTTGTAGATGCTGGGCAGATCGTGGATGGTTTGTCACTCAAGGACGACAAGGTTGAGGTGTTTGCACACTCGCCACACGCCTATCGATCCGATGAAAATGAAATAGAAGACCGCAATGGAGACTCGATGGTATTCCAAATGCGCTTCGAAGAGGGCGGCACATATACGGACGTGCTTTTTGCAGCAGATGTACCGCATGAGGTGATCTCTGAGATTGTCGATATCACCAAGAAGAAAAAAAATGAGGACCGGTTGCATTGGAACATCTACAAATTGCCGCATCATTGCTCCTATCTCTCATTGTCTGATGACAAGGGGGCAAACAAAACAACACCCGTCGATCAGGTGAAATGGTTGTGTGAGACACAAGGCGAGTCCAATGGCTACATTCTTTCTTCAAGCCTGCCTGTGCCGGTGAAAGGCTCAAAGGAAGACGATGATGTTCAGCCACCGCATAGGCAGGCGGCTAACTATTACCGGCAAGAAGTTGTGAATGCGGGCCACATGTTGGTGACCATGGAACAACCCAAGAAGTCAGCTCCGAAACCGATTGTTCTCGAAATCGGTGGTCGGGGTGCAAAGCTTAAACACTTTGGTGCACCTGCGGCGGCAATGCTAGTCGGAGGCGTTGCCCCGCGAGCTGGAGATGGAGCTTGATAGCGCCTGGCTGGATGCGCGTGCCGAGGTCTCTGTTCATCCTGATGATCTGAACGATCCTGGATTGCGCGCCTTATGCGCCTTGGGATTAAGAGATGATTACAGCGCAGCACGCTTTGTTGAGGCACGCCGTAGCAAGGACGATAGCTGTGAAATCGTGGTGATAATTGTGTGTACGTCGCTTGGTCAGAAAACGGCGATCAATGATGTGCGAGAGATCGAACCGGTTGCGGTCGAGCTTAGATTAGAAGATGAGGTTCCGTCGGTCTATCCCCTTCGGAGTGATTTCCCACAATCGCTGCCGCATATGAATCTCAACNATATGGCCAACCGGCGATCCTTGTGTTTGTTTGATGCTAAAGCGTCTGATGTCGCCCACATTTATAGCCCGGATATGCTTATTGAACGAGTGCGTTGGTGGATGGAGGAGTCAGCGCACGGTGACTTGCACGGGGATGATCAGCCTTTGGATCCATCGCTGGCACCTAGTTTTTTCAATCTCATATTGCCTAACGATTTCGATCAATCTGATGGCGTGAATTATACTGCGGTGCGGGTATCCGATCATGCGCTCTCCCCGATTGAAATTGTCAGATCAGACCGGATAAGTGATGGGGCGACCCATAAGTATGTTTGTTCAGCAATCACGACTAAACCGGTCAATCATGGCACGATGTTGGACTTGCCGTCGAACATGGCAGAATTGATTGAAACATACCGCGCACTCGGTGTGGATCTGAAAGCGCATGTGAATGGGCTGCTTGACGGAGATTTGAATGAGGATCAAGTGGCCGCTCGAGTGAGATCAAACTTGCTGTTGATCATTACGACGCCATTGTTGCGCCACGGCCGTGGTGCTGGGGCAGTCACTACCAGAGCCTTTCTGAGCCGAAGCACCTCATTGCTGGAAATTGGCCAACTATTGGGATTGATAGCAATCGAAGGCGATAGCGTTGCCAAGTTATTGAAGCAAGAAGACAGCGATACAGATGGGTTGTCGCAGATACCTGTACTACCGCTCAATGTGGTCTCACAATTTTCAAAAGAAGATGCGCAAAAGTCGTCTGGCCTGACTGCGTTGATTGAGACAGGATACGTCGCAATAGGAGCAGGTGCATTAGGCTCTCAGGTAATCAATAATTGCGCCCGCATGGGGCTCAACGATTGGGTGATCATTGATAACGATTTTATCCTGCCTCATAATTTAGCGCGACACGATGCGGCCGACTGGCATGTTGGGCATTCCAAGGCAGAGGTTATGGCGAGCAGTATAAATATGTTGTTTGGAGATACGAATACGCGGGCATTACACGAGTGCTTTGGAATTGGGACGGAAGCCCAAGGCGTGACACAAGCAATCTCCAGTGAGCGCCATATTGTTGATCTCAGCGCCGCCCTTGATGTTAGTCGAAGTTTGGCTGCACGGGATGACATCACCAAACCAATTGTAAGCTATTTTGCAAATTCTGCAGGGACCGCTCTGGTTGAGCTACGTGAGGCAGCTGACAGGAACTCAAATCTGACGGATGTGGAGATGGCCTACTATTGGGCGCTTTTTGAGACNCCTGTGCTTAATGATCATTTAATGGTTGGCGACATGGTACATATTGGTAGCTGCCGCGAAGCGAGCGTGACCATTCCACAGTATAAAATGGCGATGTTCGCTGCAATTGCATCGGGTCGTTTGACAGCGAAAATTGTAGAGAAGGACGCACACTTTAAGATTTGGACGTTGTCGGAGAATGGTACAGTTGGATTGTTTGAAAAGTCAGTGCCAGCATCATTCAAATGTGATCAAGGTGATTGGCAGGTGTCTATCGCGCCTGAAGTTCTCGCGACAATTGAGGCTGCGAGAAAAGAGGTCGACCATATTGAAACTGGCGGTATTCTTTTGGGTGGATGTGATCGGAAGAACAGCCGCATTTTCATTTCGGGAGCGATGAAACAACCCGACGACAGCAATGCTGGTGCAAGTTATTTTGTACGTGGCGGGCGTGGTGTGGAGCAGATGATCATGAATGCTGAGCAACGTTCTATGAAACATCTGACGTATATCGGGGAATGGCATACACACCCAAAGGGGCATGGGAATCAACCAAGCGCTGACGATGACAAGCTACTGGCTTGGATTGCTGAGCGCAGAGGACTGTTCGTTATGCCAGGTATCATGTTGATCCTTGGCGATAATGGTTTCCGCTTACGCACCGCACTCGGCGCAGACGCAGACACAATTGAAACCACGTTTGAGAATGGTACTGACTGAATTCAGATCCTAACAAACAATCAAACCGCAGGCCACTAGATAGCGGAACATTCATTTAGATTTGCCATCAGGTTGCTCCCATTTCCTTGATAGATTCGCCAATTTCGATGTGTACTCTCAGTGTCGACTTTCGCGGACTTGAGCGCAGCATAACTACTAGGCGAGCAATGTCGGCTATGGGTCTTACGTTCGACTTTGCAAAGGTTACCAACTGCGCCTAGCTGCCGTCTGTGCACATCGTAGCGAACGGCAGCTTTCCGCCTATTCTGTTGAAAAACTGTAAGCGGTGGCCCGCTGGCACCTAACCCCTAAAATTCCACGGCAGCAGGGTTTCAATGTCACTTTGTTTGTGGCCATTGACGATGGCGGTAAGGACGCCTGTGATGTAGGCGTGGGGT
>JAESQH010000146.1 GCA_016765235.1 Paracoccaceae bacterium | reverse complement strand
CCGCCATATCCGATCACCGCATCCTTCTTGGCTTGCGGGGCTGTACGAGGCATTACCACATGGCACGGAATTCCGCGCCGACCAGCTGCATAAGACAATGACAAAGCGTGGTTGCCCGACGAATGCGTTGCCACACCCTTCACGGCCAATTCATCGCTTAATCCGAATACCGCGTTGGAGGCACCACGAACTTTGAAAGCCCCTGCCTCCTGGAAGTTCTCGCATTTGAAAAACAGCTCGGCCCCTGTCAGGTCATTCATAAACGTGCTGGTCAGGACCGGCGTTTTATGAATGTAAGGCGTGATCCGTTCGCGTGCGACTTTCACATCGTCAAATGTGGGTATGTACATGTAATATCCTTTATTCAGGCGGTGTTACGATAGTATTCTTGTGCCGCCGCAACGCCAGACCCTAGCGTAACTGGTAGACCAAGATCAACCATTGCCATCTCTGCCGTAGCGATACCCGAAAGCGCCATCACATCAGTGATGCTACCGAGGTGTCCGATGCGGAACACTTTGCCTGCAACTTTGCCCAGACCGCCACCAAACGAGACGTTGTATTTCTTGGCAGCGTGGTTCACCACATCAGTGGCGTTGAAGCCTTCGGGCACTAGAATGGCAGTGACGGAGTTGGAATATGCCCCCTCGCTCACGGCACAAATATCCAGACCCCAAGCGCGAACGGCTGTGCGAACCCCTTCCGCAATGCGGTGGTGCCGCGCGAATACGTTATCGAGGCCTTCCTCCAGCAGCACTTCGGTCGATTTGGCCAGACCACTAAGCAGACCAACAACTGGAGTGTAGGGGTAACCGCTAACTTTCAGCGCAGCGATCATTTCGCGAATGTCATAATAAAAGCGCGGCAGATCAGCATCATTCATCGCCGAAATCGCTTTTTGACTGACGCCAACAATTGCCAGACCTGTCGGGAGCATGAACCCCTTTTGCGAACCCGTGATGGCAACATCAACGCCTCATTCGTCCATCCGGAATTCCATCGAACCAATAGAACTAACCCCGTCCACAAACAGAAGTGCCGGGTGCCCAGCGGCATCCATCGCGCGGCGAACGGCGGCAACGTCACTAAGAACGCCCGTCGCGGTCTCGTTATGCGTAACCAATACGGCTTTGATCTCGTGGTTTGTGTCTGCCTTAAGCGTTTCAGCATATTGATCAACCGGACAAGCCTCGCCCCATTCAACCGTGTGAACCTGCATATCAAGGCCGTGACGATTGCACATCTCGATCCATTTTTCCGAGAACATACCCTGCGCCGCAGCCAGAACCTTATCGCCAGCGGAAAGGCAATTGCTGATTGCGGCTTCCCAACCAAGGGTGCCGGATCCGGGGAAAATAACAACTTCGCCCGTTTCGGTTTTTAGCACTTTCTTCACTCCAGCCAATGCTGGCTGGATGATCCCCTCGAACGCACCGGAACGGTGGTCGAGTGTCGGGATGTTATAAGCGTTACGGATTACCTCGGGGATGTTGGTCGGGCCGGGGATGAATACTGGGTTTTGATTGAACATGGTTCGCTCTCGTGTTGGTGGGTTTCCATCAATATATCTGGTGTCCTTGAATTTCACAATTTTTTCGAAATAGTTTTTCATTATTGATAATCCGACAAATTTGTGCACTATTTCCGCAAGTTACGTTTTTTCATTCTTCGAAATGATTTTTCGAAAAAATATATGTTTTTCAAGAAAGGTGGTTATCCATGCAATCCCCAACCAAAAGATCCCGTGGTCGCCCCAAGTCGTTCAACGACCAAACGGACAGCACAATTGTGCGCTCGCTTGACCGTGGAATGCTGATATTGGGCGCTTTGGCGGAGGGCGACGGGATTTCTCTGTCGGAATTATCGGAACGATCTGACCAATCCTCCGCCACAACATACCGCGCGTTAATCACGTTACAATCCCGCGAGATTGTCGAATTTGAGGAACACACGCAGCTTTGGTACATCGGGGCAGGGGCGTTTCGCATCGGGAGCGTATTTCTAAACCGCACCAACATCTTGCAACGCAGCCGCCCGGTTATGCAAAAAATGATGCGCCAAATCGGAGAAACCGCCAATCTAGGGATCGAGCGGGATGACTGGGTTCTGTTTGTTTCCCAAGTCGAAAGCAGCCAGACAATTCGTGCATTCTTTCCGCCCGGCACACGCAACCCGATGCATGCCTCGGGCATTGGCAAGACATTGTTGGCGAACTTTCCCAAAGAGCGCGTGCAAAAAATTATTGCGGAGCAGGGGTTGGAGCGCTTTACAGACAGCACTGTCACTGACCCCGACCAGCTGTTTAAGGAACTCGAAACTATTAAAAACAGAGGCTACGCAGTAGATGACGAGGAACGCACAGAAGGTATGCGCTGCATAGCCGCTCCGATTTTCGATGCTTACGGTGATCCCATCGCCGGACTTTCCATTTCCGGACCAACCTTTCGGATCCCGCGAAACGCGACTGGTGAAATCGGCGAAATCGTCGCTGACTTTGCGCGCGAGGTCACCCGACAGCTTGGTGGGCAGGTTCTTGTGGGTAAATAATATTCGACCAATTAATCCACGTTGACAATTTATCGACAAAGTGTCAGTGTATTGTCACGACAAAAAATGCTGCGCAGAAATCAATAACCTGATGCAGACACAATTATGATTTCGGGAGGAAATCTATCATGAATAAACTAACAGGAATTATCGGGGGTGCAGCAGTTGCATTCACGTTTGCCGTCTCGGCGCAGGCACAAAGCTGGGATATGCCAACGCCCTATTCCGACGCGATTTTCCACACAGCAAACATCATCGAATTCGCCGCTGACGTAAAAGAAGCCACCGGCGGCGCGATGAACATCACCGTGCATTCCGCCGGTTCGTTGTTCAAGCATGCTGACATCAAAGGCGCTGTTCGCAGCCGCCAAGTCCCGATTGGCGAGTTCTTCTTGTCGCGCCTCTCGAACGAGGATGCAGCCTACGGTCTGGACAGCCAACCGTTCTTGGCCACGTCTTACGAAGATGCAGCACGCCTTTGGGCGGCCCAAAAACCAGCCGTTACAGCATTGCTGGCCGAACAAAATCTGATGCCATTGTTCGCGGTTCCTTGGCCTGCGCAAGGTCTTTATACCAACGGCGAAATCGCCACGGTTGAAGATTTGTCTGGCCTGAAGTTCCGTGCTTATAACGCAGCATTGGAAGCCTTCGCAGCCCTTGCAGGCGCGGCACCGACACAAGTTGCATCGCCAGACATCCCGCAAGCTTTTGCAACGGGTCAAGTCGAGGCGATGATCACATCACCTTCCACTGGTGCAAGTTCCAAAGCATGGGATTTTGTTACGCATTACACGCCAATCAACGCGTGGGTTCCTAAAAACATCGTGGTTGTGAACAAACAGATGTTTGACAAGCTGGACGCTGATGTTCAGGCAGCAATCCTTGCTTCTGCTGCAATTGCGGAAACCCGTGGTTGGGAAATGAGCGCGGCTGAAGCTGCCGCCAAAACGCAAGTTATGGCTGACAACGGCATGATTATTGTTGAACCAAGCGCTGAATTGATGAGCGGGCTGAAAGCCATCGGTGATACAATGTTGGCCGATTTGCAGGCGACAGCCAGCGACGAAGCCCTTGCTGTAATTGCCGAGTACCAAGGCAACTAAGCGATACGAAACACGGGCCGGGCAAATGTCCGGCCCGAATTTTATGCGGGAGGCCAATATGCGTAAATTCCTCGACACCCTATACAACGCCAGCGGTTTCGCGGCGGCAGGGTTCATCGTTTTGATTTGTCTTGTCGTGTCAGCCCAAGTGGTGCTGAACCTGATCACCAAGATATTCGGGTCAGCCTACAGCATGACCATCCCGTCCTACGCCGATTTCGCCGGTTTCTCGCTGGCCGCCGCGTCGTTTCTGGCGTTGGCATATACGTTAAAACAAGGTGGCCACATCCGTGTGACGTTGCTGTTGCAAACCTTCGGGCACATCCCGCGCCTCGGTGCCGAACTGTTCAGCCTTGGATTGGGCACGATGCTGTCAGGGTACGCGACCTACTATATGATCCGCCTGAATTACGAGTCTTACGATTACGGCGACCTCTCCAACGGCATCGTCGCCATTCCAATATGGATACCACAATTGGCGACCTCGGCAGGGTTACTGATGCTAACAATCGCCTTCATCGACCTGTTTGTCGCGACCGTGAAGGCCCGCGAACCCGTCCTTGAAAATATGGAGCAAGAATAGATGTCCGATCCAATCATCATGCTTGTCTTGCTAGTCGTATTGCTCGGCCTTCTCAGCCTTGGCGTCTGGGTTGCCATCGCGCTTTTGTCCGTTGGTAGCGTTGCGTTGGTGTTCTTTTCCAACGCCCCAGTCGGCCAAGTCCTTGCCACCACAATGTGGGGCGCAAGCCATTCGTGGGCACTCGCAGCCCTCCCGTTATTCATCCTGATGGGGGAAATCCTGCTGCGATCCCGCTTATCCGAGGACATGTTCAAAGGCCTATCGCCATGGCTCGGCGGTCTTCCGGGGCGCTTGCTACACGTCAACATCATCGGCTGCGCGATATTCGCCGCAGTTTCCGGATCATCGGCCGCGACCGCCGCCACCATCGGCAAAATGTCAGTGCCGGAATTGATGGATCGCGGCTATCCAGAACGCCTCGTCATCGGCACGCTGGCTGGTTCCGCCACCCTTGGCCTACTAATTCCACCATCTATCATCTTGATCGTTTACGGCGTCGCCACCGACCAATCCATCGCGCGCTTGTTCGTGGCCGGCATCATTCCGGGCATCATGCTCGTGGCAATGTTCGGCGGCTACGTCATCGTTCGCGCTTTGATGAACCCGTCCAGCATCCCGTCTGAGGACGCCAAATATACCTTCATGGAAAAGGTCAAATCCTCTCGTCGCCTTATCCCGGTACTAGTCCTTATTATCGGCGTCATCGGTTCCATCTACGCGGGCATTGCCTCACCCACAGACGCAGCCGCATTAGGTGTGATCTTCGCGGTGATATTGTCATATTATTCGGGAACTCTCAGCCGGAAAATGCTGAAAGAAAGCCTGATGGGGGCAACGATCACCTCCGCCATGATCGCATTCATCCTTGGCGGAGCGGCCTTCCTAACCGTCTCAATGGGCTTCACAGGCATCCCGCGCAACCTTGCAACGTGGATCGGATCGTTCGATCTATCACCACTGGCATTGCTCGGCGTACTGACGATCTTCTTCATTCTGTTAGGCTGTTTCCTCGACGGTATCTCCGTCGTGGTCCTGACCACATCAATCANTATGCCCATGATAAATGGTGCGGGTATTGACCCGTTGTGGTTCGGTATCTACCTCGTGATCGTGGTGGAGATGTCGCAGATCACCCCACCCGTCGGCTTCAACCTGTTCGTGATCCAAGGGTTAACAGGCATCAACATCCTGTCCATCGCCCGCTCGGCGCTACCATTTTTCTTNCTGCTTTTGGGGGCCGTCGGGCTAATCATCGCGTTCCCGCAAATCGTAACGTTTATGCCGAGCCTGATGTAGGCTCGGCGCGGCTGACTTCGACGCCGTGCAATTCGCAGACCTTCTGCAATCCATCTGACGTTATTTCGTCATTGAAAAAAATGGAACTGGACCTGTCGCGATTTAGTGCGCTCGATGAACTCATTTAAGCGGCCTTTTGTTCAAAAGCCAATGGACTTTTCCAACCTAATGCCGAGTGTTTACGGCGAGGATTGTAGAAGCCGTTAATGTATTCCGCTGCCTGACAGGTGAATGCTTAGCAATCACCGATAAGGGAAGATCGCCAGTTCAGCCGCACGACGTGTATGCCACGGATGCCGCCAGATCAGTTCGGCCTTGCGCGGCACAATAGATGAATGCGTAGCAATCATCGTAAGTGATGGTTTTGAAGAACGCCTCGACGACTGCATTATCCGCTGCCCGGCAGTGGTTTGCCTTCAAACCATGAGAGGGGTTGCAATTTCCCTTGCCGCTCATGGATGCTTTGAACCCGTGTTGACGCAGGCGTTTCTGATAATCGTGTGAGCAATATTGGGAGCCGCGATCCGAATGGTGAATGCAGTCTCTGGGTGGCTTTCGTAATGCACAGCCATGTCCAACGCGCGGATCGCAAGGTCGCGTTTCATGCGCTTGCTGACCGCCCATCCAATAACTCTGCGCGAATAAAGGTCCAGAACCACGGCCAAATACAGCCAGCCTTCTTGGGTCCAGATATAGCTGATATCGACGACCTGTCAGCTGACAGGCGATGCTTGCATCGCCGAGAGGCCATTTCTGGTTAGGTCTATCCGCCATAAAGTTCCGGTTCAGAAGGTTTGGCGCGATGTTGAACTTGTGGTTGCTGTCGGTCGTCACCGACTGGCTGGCAGGGCATCCTTCGGGTGCCCGAGAAGCTTGTGTTT
>JAESQH010000145.1 GCA_016765235.1 Paracoccaceae bacterium | reverse complement strand
GCTCGTAGCCAGCTTCAACCAGAGTTTCAAACCCCATGCGGATAAGCTCTACAAGGCCACCACAAAGCACAGCTTGCTCGCCAAACAGGTCAGTCTCGCATTCCTGACGGAAGTTGGTTTCGATGATGCCGGAACGACCACCGCCGATTGCGGAACAGTACGAAAGGCCGATTTCCATCGCTTTGCCAGATGCGTCTGTGTCCACAGCAACGAGGCAAGGAACGCCGCCGCCTTTAACAAACTCGCCACGAACCGTGTGACCCGGGCCTTTTGGAGCCATCATAATGATGTCTACGCCGGCTTTGGGTGTGATGAGGTCGAAGTGGATGTTCAGGCCGTGGGCGAACGCCATGGCCGCGCCTTCACGGATATTGTCTTTGACGTATTTGTTATACGTTTCGGCCTGAAGCTCATCCGGCATTGTGAACATAATCAAGTCACACCATGCGGCAGCTTCGGCTATACCCATAACCTTAAGGCCTTCGCCTTCGGCTTTAGCTTGGCTTGGGGAGCCATCGCGCAGCGCCACAACAACGTTCTTCGCGCCGGAATCCCGCAGGTTCAATGCGTGGGCGTGGCCCTGTGATCCGTAACCAAGGATGGCTACTTTCATGTCTTTGATGAGGTTGATATCGCAATCGCGGTCATAATATACGCGCATGGGTTTTCCCTTTCTGGATTAATTCTGTGGTTAGAATAGCAGAATGATGTGATTGTGCTCTTTAATATTGAGGTCATTTGTAGTAAATGCAGAAAATGAATGCACAGATATTTAAAATAACGAGAGTTATATGCTTGTTGATGATATAGATCGCAGACTTCTCCGCCTTTTGCNGGATGATGCCACCCGTTCGGTGGCCGAAATAGCTGCACTCGCCAATATGTCGTCTGGCCCTGTATGGCGGCGGTTGGAAAAATTGGAGGCCGCAGGTGTGATCCTTGGGCGTAAAGTCGAGATTGACTATGCCAAACTTGGATACACCGTTTTGGTGTTTTTGCGAATTACACTGGATAAAACGCAAGGGAACGCGTTCGATGAGTTTATTAGCGAAGCGCGAAAAATCCCTGAAGTCGAAGCCATTCAAACTTTGTTGGGGCGTGTAGATATCCGCATGGATGTGAGGGCGCGTGACTTGAAGCATTATCAGGAAATATACAAATCCAGCGTGTTGGCATTGCCCCATATAACCGACATCGAAGCCCTGATGCTGGTGTCCGAAGTAAAGAACACCGAAAGGTTGCCCATATGATCGTTGATATTGACGATATAGATCGCGCGATTTTACGGGCTTTACAGCAAGACGGTGGACTTAGCGCGAAGGATGTTGGTGGAGTGGTTAACCTCTCGCAACCCGCTGCTTGGCGGCGAATAAAACGATTGGAGGCGGCGGGGGTCATCCGTGGTCGCTCCATCATTTTGGACCGTGAAAAGCTTGGGTTTGATGTGGTTGTTTATCTCGGCGTGAAACTCGTGACGAAAGGGCGTGTCAGTATCGAGGATTTCGAGCGCGCGGTTTGTGCCATTCCAGAAGTGCAACTGGTGCAGTACGTTTTGGGCGTTTACGATTACCGCCTGAAGGTGGTTGCACGGGATTTATCGGATTTTGAACGCATATTACGGCGCAGAATCATGACACTACCCGGTGTAGGTAATGTTGAATCTAACGTGTTGTTATCCGATGAAAAAGTCTTACCAACGACGGTTTAAACCCCCAATCCCGCTTTCATCGCCGCTTTTCGTAATGGCTCCATACCATAGAGCATCTTTAATCCGGCACGTCTTAAATCGCGTAAGTTTTGCGATTCAGCCATGGCGGCGCGGTTCAAGACATCAACCCCTTTGATACGGGCGGCCATGTCAGGCCAGCGCGTGCGGTGATATTCCTTCAAGACTTCGGGCGNNCCGAANTCNTTGCCNGCATCNCGCGCCTCNGTCNTTAATCGAACGAGCGCTGCCAAATCCGCNAGGCTCATATTCAACCCTTGCGCCCCNATGGGNGGAATGACNTGNGCGGCCTCTGCNANCAGNGCGGTTCNNGGGCCNTANAGATACGCNGCNCGCTGNGCGATGATNGGCCAAAGAATNCGNTTGCTGGCCAGNTCCAGNNTNCCNAGNACNCCGCANGCGCGNAGGTTNANCGCNTNGTTNAACGNNGNTTNGCCCATNTTTTGCANNTCGTCCGCNTTCGGCCCTGTGTCCATCCAGACNACCGCNCAGTGATGTACGCCNTCTTGGTCAGGCANNGGCACNAGCGTGAATGGCCCGCCGGAGCGGTGAATTTCAGTTGAGACGTTTTCATGCGGATATTCACAACGCACGTTGAAAACCAAAGCTTTTTGGCCGTACCGCCAGCTTTTGATATTAATCCCCAACTGTTCGCGGATCAGCGAATTTCGCCCGTCTGCCGCCACAACCATTTTGGCACGAACTTGGCGACCATCGGAAAGGTTCACCAACGCCTCGTTCGTGCGCGGGGTGATACGGTCCACTTTGACCGGGGATTCTAGGCACGCAGTTGGCAATTCACCGACATGGGCAACCATCTCACGACGCAACAACCAGTTGGGCAGGTTATAGCCAAAGGCCTCGCGGTCGATGTCGTGGGCATCAAAATTGGCTTGCTCGCGGATGCCATGTTCTTCACCGCCGGAATCAACAATCCGCATGATCCGCAGGGGGGCTGCGAATTCTTCCAACCGTTGCCACAGGCCAGATTGTTTTAACAGCGCGACGGAAGGTAGCAAAAATGCCGTACTACGTAAATCAGCCCCCGCCGCGTTAATATCTGTGACAGGCGGCACCGGATCAACACAAATGGTATCGAAGCCCGCAGCGGCGAAGGCTGCCGTGGCGCATAGTCCCGCAACACCGCCTCCGGCAACTAAAATGTCCGTTTCAATGCGTTCCATGCGGCCCCTCAACCAATTGCATCAAGAACGCCGCCAAATCTTCGGTTTGGTGTTGGATGTGCGGTGCAATTTCGTTTGGTCCAACCAAAACGGTCTTCATGCCCATCTGGTGTGGGATGGCCAGATTTCGGACATCATCCTCAAACATAGCGGCGCGTTCAGTGTTTATTCCGTCCGTTGAAAAAATTTTCTGAAAGGCCGCACGGTCAGGTTTTGGCGTGTATCCAGCATCTTCGACGCCATAAATAGCATCGAAAACACCGTCTAAACCAAGGGCACCAGAAACGCCTTTCCCATGCGCTCGCGAGCCATTGGTGTAAATAATTTTGCGTCCGGGCAGGGCTGAAATAGCATCGCGCAGATCAGGAGCAGCTTGAATATTGCTTAGGTCCAACTGGTGAACCTCATGCAGATATGGATCAGGATCGATATTGTGAACATGCATCAAACCTGCAAGCGTGGTGCCGTATTCTTTCCAGTACTTTTTCCGCAACGCATGGGCTGTTTGGGAGTCAACTTTTAATTCTCGCATGACATAGTTCGCCATCAGCCGCTCGATTTGGTCAAAAAGGCGGGCTTGGGGCGGATATAGGGTGTTGTCGAGGTCAAAGACCCAATAATCTACGTGAGTGAAAGCGTCGTAAGGCATGCGTGATTAATATCGCGAGCAGGGCCCAACAGCAACGAGATTCGAGGGAATAATGTCATTAAAACTGGACTGGGCGGGGTCGCTTGGCCAAATGTGGGCCAGCAAAGTCGAGGCTCATGACCGGTTGTTGGGACCAATTNGCGATGTAGGAATTGCTGCGCTTGGGGATATTTCCGGCAAGCGAATACTCGACATCGGGTGCGGTGCCGGCACAACAAGTATTGCGATGGCAAAGGCTGGCGCAACGGTGGTTGGTGTTGATATTTCCGAAGATTTATTGTCCGAGGCGCGGGCGCGGGACCAAGACGGGCTTTGTACTTTTCTACTGCGCGATGCAGCAACAGCGAATTTTGACCAACCATTTGACCTGATTTTCTCGCGCTTCGGAATAATGTTCTTTGATGATCCTGTGGCTGGGTGGGTTAATTTACGCGAGCAATTGGTAACTGGTGGTAAAGCCGTAGTGGTTTGCTGGCGTGAAGCGGCACAAAACGAGTGGGCGGTTCTACCTTTGCAGGCGGTCGCGTCTGTATTGGGCGAGGCACGAACCAAGCCAAGCCCCTCTGGCGTACCCGGCCCATTTGCATGGGCTGAAGAGCATGTTTTTAACGAGATATTACACCAATCCGGTTGGTCATTCGAGGCGNACCNNTTCGATGGCAGCTTGGCAATGAATNCGGTCNCTGNNATCAACCCNGTTGATGATGCNGTNGAATTTGCGATGNANGTGGGGCCGCTAGGTTCGCGTCTAAAAGCCTTGGAGCCGGATCTCCGAAAAGACGTTTGCGACGCGCTGGCAGACGAAATGCGGGCTAAATTGCAGGATGGCGTCGTCCGTCTTTCAACGGCAGGTTGGGTGATTACGGCGACGCCATAGGGACCTTGCGGAATTCTTTACCCGATTGTAACCTTTAGGAAATTACAAAGGACCTGCCTGATGGGTGTAATGCCAACACAAAATAAAGATGCCTATTCGCTGGTTCTCGCCGCAATTGACGATGGGTCCTATCTGCCTGGTGATCGCTTGGTGGAATCCGAACTGGCTGAACGNTTNGGGGNTTCCCGCACNCCGGTTCGCGAAGCNTTGCAACGTCTCGAAACCCAGTCTGTGTTGGTNCGGGACGGGCGATCCATGGTGGTNTCATCGCTCGATCATGATCAACTCGGGGAGCTTTATGTGGTTCGCGCCGAGTTGGAATCCTTGGCGGCGCGCCTTGCGGCACAGCACGCCGCGCCCGAGGAAGTTCGGGTGTTGTACGAGATGGTGGTGCAAGACATGGAGTTGTTAGGGCAACCGCAGGCACTTTCACGGGCAAACAGGCGTTTTCACAAACAATTGCACCTTGCGAGTCACAATCGGTATTTGATCCAGCAACTGGAAATGGTCCATCGTACGATGGCATTAATGGCGACGACGACTTTCGCTGTTGAAGGGCGCGATGCAACCGCGCTGGACGAACATGCAACAATTGTGCAAGCAATCGCGGACCGTGATGGTGATGCGGCGGCATCCGCGCTTAAAACACATATTTCCATGGCGTACCAAACGCGATTGAAGACTGACGCCAATGCCGGATAATACATTAGCAAAAAATATTGCGCGAAACATCACCGCCAAGTTTTCGGGCGAAGACGTCGCCGATCAAATACCTGATTTCGATGCCGCCTATGCAATACAAGACGCGGTTGCGTTGATATTACAGGAAACCTACGGCGGCATAGCCGGATACAAAATCGCGTGGAACAGCGCGGCCCAAATTGCTGAACTATCGCCCAACGCACCTGCGGCAGGGCATATATT
>JAESQH010000144.1 GCA_016765235.1 Paracoccaceae bacterium | reverse complement strand
GTAGGCGGCGCAGCCGCCGTGGCGGGCATCGCCCGATGTCTGAAATCAATGTCACGCCTTTCGTTGACGTGATGCTGGTACTGTTGATTATTTTCATGGTTGCAGCGCCACTTCTGACAACAGGCGTTCCGATTGAGTTGCCAAAAACCACGGCAAGCGCTTTGCCTGCCGAAGATGAACAGCCCCTAACTATTTCACTAACGGCGGATGGCCGCGTGATGATTCAGGAAACCGAGGTCGAGGATATTTCGACCCTTATCCCGAAACTTCGCGCGATTGCTGCGGAGCGGGGAAATAACAAGGTTTTCTTGCGGGCTGACGGCTCCATTTCTTACGAGGCTGTGATGCAAGTCATGGGCGCGCTTAATCAGGGCGGGTTCAACAATATCGGGTTAGTGACAGATTCCAGCGGGCCTGTTCTCGAAACGGATGGGTAAGCTGGCATGAAAACCGGCGTAATCATATCGGCACTGATACACGGCATTTTTCTGCTGCTGATAATCGTCGAACCCATGTGGAAATCCGCACGGAGTACGAACGAAATCGTCATTAACGAGGTCACATTGATTTCTGCGGCGGAGTTTGACGCGAACCTGTCTGACCAACCAGTTATACCCGATGCGAATATCGCCGCGATGAAACCGCCCGTGGCAGAAGTGGATGACGCCCTGCGGCCCGAAAACGCGCAAGCACCTGAAGTGACCGCAATCGACGTCACCGAAGCACCCAGCGAACGCGATAGCGATCCTGATCTAACCGCCGTTGAACGTGTTACACAGCCCGAGGTCGCAGTGGAAACCACGCAGCCAACCGCGCCAAACATTCTGCCGCAAGTCTCGACCGCAATCAGCACGGGTCAGGCAGGGGACTCCCCCTCGCCCTTGTTTTTGTCAGCGCCAAAACCCCGCGCCGCGCCGCGTATCGACAGTTTTTCTGCCCCGGCTTTACCTGATGACGCGCGGGTAAGCGACCGCACAGTAGAATCTACTACTCCTGACGAAACGGCCACCGAAACGGCTGAGGATACCACGGCCGAGGCGCTGCCTGAGTCTGTAACCGAGATCGTGCCCGAAGCTCAACCCGATGTGCCCCCATCAGCCGCGCCGCCGCGCGCATCAACTCCGCCGCGTCGTTCAGCAAATGTCGCAAAAGCCGCCGAAGCCGCGGAAGAAGCCGACCACGCCGCGAGCGCGGCCAAGGAGGCGGCAGATCGAGCCGCTGAAGAGGAAGCCGCGATTCGCGAATTATTGGATGAGGCCGTTGCCGAGGCAGCCGAGCAAGCCATTGAAGAACCCGCCGTAGCGCTCACAGGCGGTCAGCGTGAGGGAATAATCGAGGCGGTTTCACGCAACTGGAATAAAAGTATCGTGATTGGCAAAGAGAATTACGAACAACTTGTGATCGTTCTGGAAGTCAGCGTGGCCTTCAATGGGGCGATCATACAGGGCAGCGTTAAACCGCTTGTGCCTTCTGACCCGCAAGGGGATTTCAAAGTAGCTTACGATGCCGCGCGGCGTTCGATTTTGCGGGCCGAAGTGATACCGCTTCCAGCGGGTCAATACCCGGCCGGTGTTCGGTTGGAACTGACATTTGATCCAGCGCTGAACGAAGCGGGAATCAACTAATTGGCGAAGGCTTGAAAATGATGTATATAAAAGACAAAAAGGGGCAAAACATGGCAGCATTATATCGGATAACTGGCGCGGCGTTGGGGCTGATGCTGGCGTTAGTTTCATTTGCAGCGCCCATAAGCGCACAGCAACCCACGTTGAAAATCGACGTGACGGGCGGGGTGATCGAACCTGTGCCCTTCGCGATTCCGACGTTCATTGCCGAAAACTCGGCCTCCACGGCGATTGCGAACAACATCACGCGCGTAATTGCTGAGGATTTGTTAAGCACCGGATTGTTCCGCGAAATTCCAAAGGCTGCGCATATTTCCGGCGTCTCCAATTTCAACGCACCTGTTCAGTTTGCCGATTGGCGGGCGATCAACTCGCAAGCGCTTATTGTCGGGGCTGTGAACAGCTCTGGTGGCCGTCTGACAGTCAAATTCCGCCTTTGGGACGTGTTTGCACAAGCCCCGATGGGCGATGGAGTACAACTTTCAGGCAGCCCAGAAAACTGGCGCCGGATTTCCCACAAAGTTGCAGACGCGGTTTATTCGCGCCTGACGGGGGAAACTGGCTATTTCGACAGCAAAATCGTGTTTGTTTCGGAAAGCGGCCCCAAGAATGACCGCCGTAAACGCTTGGCTATTATGGATTATGATGGTGCCGGCTTGGCCTATTTGACAAACGATGAAAACATCGTTCTGGCCCCGCGATTTTCGCCCAACAACCGCGATATACTTTATACCAGCTATGAAACCGGTATCCCGCGCGTATACTTGATGAATGTCGACACATTGCAACGGCGTGTGTTTGCCAACTTGCCGGGTATGGGATTTGCGCCAAGGTTCGCGCCTGATGGTAACAAGATCGTACTCTCCATTTCGGAGCGTGGGAATACTGACATCTACACCGTTGATCTCGCGTCGGGGCAGCGCACCCGCCTGACTTCTGGCCCCTCGATCAATACAGCGCCCAGCTTTTCGCCGGATGGAAAACAGATCGTGTTTGAATCGGATCGCGGCGGCTCGCAGCAGTTGTACATAATGTCCGTCAACGGTGGGGATGCCAAACGAATCAGCTTTGGAAACGGTCGGTATGCAACACCCGTTTGGTCGCCTCGCGGGGATTTGGTGGCTTTCACCAAGATCGTCGGCGGCCGTTTCCATATCGGCGTGATGCGCCTTGATGGCACACAAGAGCGCCTGCTCACCGCCAGCTTCATAGACGAGGCACCTACATGGTCGCCGAACGGACGCGTATTGATGTTCTTTCGCGTAACTTCCGGCGCGAATGGTGCGCCGCAGGTTTACTCGGTCGATATAACCGGGCGCAACATGCATCAGGTGCCGACACCCAGTTTCGCGTCTGATCCGGCGTGGTCTGGCCTATTAAAATAGAACCCCGTTCCAACGGGACACCAAGTGTGGTAAATTACGCGCATAGCGAAAATTAAACGAGGTTAAGAGCATGACATACCTAACAAAAACAGCAGCCGTTCTGTTTCTTTTTGTAACAGCGGCCTGTACCAGCACCAGCGGCGGACTGTTTGGTGGCAGCGGTTCAGACATAAACGGCGCCGGCATCGGTTCCATTGACGAAACTTCACTGGAATATTTCGACGCCGCTATTGGCAGCACCGTATTATTTGCGGTCAATGAATCGTCGTTATCTGGCAACAACATCGCGATCCTTGATGCGCAAGCCGGATGGTTAAACGCGAACCAGACCGTATCTGTTTTGATCGAAGGTCACGCAGACGAACAAGGTACACGCGAATACAACATCGCTTTGGGTTCCAGACGCGCCAGTTCGGTTCGTGACTATCTGGTAAGCCAAGGAGTTGCGGATAGCCGTATCAGCATCGTCAGCTATGGCAAGGAACGCCCGATTGCGGTCTGTTCCAACGCATCATGCTGGTCGCAAAACCGCCGTGCGGTAACAATCGTTAGCGGTGGCATGGGCGTTTAAGCCCAGCTGAAAGGTTGAATGTAATGATGACCAAAATGCGCAGCATTTATGCAGCCGCTGTGATCGCCTGCTTGGCTGTACTTCCAGCGTCCAGCCAGACGCTGGAAGATGTCCGCTTGGACATAACTAACCTCAGCGAATTGATGCAGGAATTGCGCGGCGAGTTGCTGACAACAGGCAACTCGGGGGTCTCGCAGGATTCCGTTGGAACTATATTGCAACGTCTGAACACGCTAGAGGCCGACCTTAGCGCCGCTTTGGGCATGGTTGAAACACTGGAATTCCGCGTTGTACAAATCACAGAAGATGCCACACGGCGCATCGGTGATCTGGAATTTCGTCTGACGGAACTGGAAGGCGGCGACACCGCCTCCCTGACCACACCTCCGCCGCTTGGCGGGGAAACGAAGATCGGCGACGATGGTCAGGAACTTGCCTCGGACGAGCAACGCAGTTTTGACGTTGGCGTAGCCAGTTATGATGCGGGCGAATTTCAGGTGGCAGCCGAACAATTCGCAACCTTCACCACAACCTACCCGGGCGGCCCTTTAACCAGCGAAGCGCAGTATCGCCGTGGATTGGCGCTCGCAGGCTTGCAGGATTGGGGCAGCGCAGCGCGTAGTTATCTGGACAGCTTCAGCGGTGCGCCAGACGGACCGTTTGCGCCCGTCTCGCTCTATGAGCTGGCGGGCAGCCTTGGGGAACTGGGGCAAACCGAACAGGCGTGTCTAACGCTCGATGAAATTGGCGTTCGGTACCAGAATGTGAATGTTGATCTTGGCGCACAAATCCTTACCCAGAAACAAACGCTGACCTGCCCTTGAGCGATTTGACCAAAGGGCTGGATCGCGCCCTTTCCGGTATCCCTAATTCTAAACTTGGCGTTGCCGTATCTGGTGGCGGCGATTCCGTCGCGTTGTTGCTAATGTTGGCAGCGCGCGGCGACGGGCTGCGGGCTGTCACCGTAGACCATGGTTTGCGCCGCGAAAGCGCGGAGGAGGCCGCGCATGTAGCGACCCTTTGCCAACGCCTCGGTATTCCGCATCATGTGCTGACATGGCAAAATTGGGATAAGTCCGGCAACCTTCAAGATGCCGCGCGGCAGGCACGATTGCGGCTGATCGGTGCGTGGGCTGTTAAGGAAAGCATCACACATATCGCCTTGGGGCACACTTTGGATGATCAGGCGGAAACGGTTTTGTTACGCCTTGCCCGCGGGTCTGGTGTGGATGGCTTGTCAGGGATGGCCGCACAACGCATTGATGGCCCATTAACATGGGCGCGCCCGTTGTTGCACGCTCGACGCGCTGAATTGCGGACCTATCTAGTTGAGAACGGTGTTGAGTGGATCGAGGACCCCTCAAATGACGACCCTAAATATGATCGTGTTAAGGCCCGCCAAGCGTTGGTGATCCTTAGTGATCTTGGTATTACCGCCGACGGGTTGATTGCCACGGCAGACCGGATGCAAGACGCCCGTATAGCGTTGGAGGCGGCAACGCTGGACCTCGCCAACACCTGTTTAGAAATCACAGACGCAGGCGAAGTGCGGCTGGACATGGCAATCTTCAACGCCGCCCCGGATGAGTTGCGTTTCCGCCTGTTGTCCGCCACGCTGCAATGGTTCAGCGGCGCACCCTACCGTCCACGTTTTGACAGCCTTCGCGGCGTCTTAAATCGAATTGACACCGAAAACGGCCAAACATTACACGGATGCATAATTCGTTCACACTCTGGCAATATTATCGTGCGAAGAGAGGTTGAGCGGGTAACCCATGCCTGCCACATTGATGCTATTTGGGACCATCGTTGGGTGGTAACGGAACATGGCCGCGATCCCGCCAAAACTATCGCGGCTTTAGGGGAAGAGGGCCTGCGCGAATGTACAAACTGGCGCGATACGGGACACGCACGCGAAGTACTGCTCGCTAGTCCGGCAATGTGGGCTGACGGGCTATTAGTGGCTGCTCCAATGGCCGGAATGGCTAATGGATGGGCAATTGGGTTAAAATATGGTAAAAAAGGTCTTCACGAGTCCTTAATGACACGTTGAAAGTCGGAACTGAGACCCTATGTTACAAACAACCGCGTTGGCCGAGTCGCCCGCGTTAAGTAATTGCATACTTTTAGGAGAGCACACTGTGGGTAATAATAAAAACATTGCGTTTTGGGTAATTCTATTCCTGTTAATGATCGCGTTGTTCAACATCTTCAACGGTGGTCAATCCTCCACAAACGCGACACAGGTCTCGTATTCGGAGTTTCTCGACAGTGTAGATGCAGGCCAAGTTGACGCTGTAACGCTGGACGGTGAAAACATTTATATCCGCAGCGGTTCCAACAGTTTCACGACTATTCAGCCGCGTGACGCCGAAATCCTGCCAATCCTGCGCGACGCGGGTGTTGCGATCGAAGCGTCCGCACAAGAGCAATCCGGTATTATGTCGATGCTTGGTGTGTGGCTACCGTTCATCCTGCTAATCGGTGTCTGGATTTTCTTCATGAACCGCATGCAAGGCGGCGGCAAAGGTGGCGCGATGAGCTTTGGCAAGTCCAAAGCCAAGATGCTGACCGAAAAGCAAGGCAAAGTGACGTTTGATGATGTCGCTGGCATTGATGAGGCTAAAGAAGAACTTGAAGAAATCGTCGAATTCCTGAAAGACCCTCAAAAATTCACCCGTCTTGGCGGCAAAATCCCCAAGGGCGCGTTGCTAGTTGGCCCTCCGGGTACTGGTAAAACGCTACTCGCCCGCGCAATTGCTGGCGAGGCTGGCGTGCCGTTCTTTGCAATCTCGGGTTCCGATTTCGTTGAAATGTTCGTAGGCGTTGGCGCAAGCCGCGTGCGCGACATGTTCGAACAAGCCAAGAAAAACGCACCATGTATCGTNTTCATCGATGAGATCGACGCCGTTGGCCGTCATCGTGGCGCAGGCTACGGCGGTGGCAATGACGAACGTGAACAAACATTGAACCAATTGCTGGTTGAAATGGATGGGTTTGAGGCGAACGAGGGCGTGATCATTTTGGCCGCGACCAACCGTGCAGATGTTCTTGACCCTGCATTGACACGTCCGGGCCGCTTTGACCGTCAGGTTCACGTTTCGAATCCGGATATCAGGGGCCGTCAGAAAATCCTTAACGTCCACTCTCGGAAGGTCCCGCTTGGCCCTGATGTTGATCTGCGGATCATCGCACGGGGTGCGCCGGGCATGTCTGGTGCTGACCTCGCGANCCTTGTTAATGAGGCTGCCTTGATGGCTGCACGCACAGGCAAGCGCGTCGTAACTATGGAAGATTTCGAGGCCGCTAAAGACAAGATTATGATGGGCACAGAGCGTCGATCGATGGTTATCACGACGGATCAGAAAGAAAAAACAGCGTATCATGAGGCAGGCCACGCGATTGTCGGCATGGAGTTGCCGGAATGTGATCCGGTTTATAAAGCCACAATCATTCCGCGCGGTGGTGCGTTGGGCATGGTTGTATCACTGCCCGAAGTGGATCGCCTCAACTGGCACAAGATCGAATGCGTGCAGAAATTGGCGATGACAATGGGTGGTAAAGCTGCCGAAATCATTAAGTATGGCCCGGACCGTGTCAGCAACGGCCCTGCTGGTGACATTCAACAAGCGTCTGCCTTGGCGCGCGCTATGGTTATGCGCTGGGGAATGTCTGATCTGGTCGGGAACATTGATTATTCCGAAGCACACGAAGGCTATTCCAGCGGCAGCGCTGGTGGGTTCTCGCTGTCGGCTAAATCAAAAGAACTGGTCGAGCAGGAAGTGAAGCGCTTTATCGACGAAGCTTACGTGACGGCCTATAAAATCCTTGAAGACAAAACCGAAGAATTCGAGCGTCTTGCGCAAGGGTTGCTGGAATACGAAACCCTGACCGGCGAAGAAATCGCGCGTGTGGTTAAAGGCGAGCCGCCGCACACAAACGACGATGATGATGCGGGTTCTACTGACGGCGGTTCGGCCAGCGTTACGGCAATTCCGAAGGTCGGGAAGCCGAAAGACGACGGCGGCATGGAACCTCAACCAAGCTAAATCGAACGAAAATATTCGAGGTTATAAGGGCGGCATCTGTCGCCCTTATTTTTTGGCAGCGTCCAAAGTATGCATTTGCACACACTTTATCGCGATTTGTCGCACTAATACGTTCGGGTGTCGAAAAAGACCTCGCCAACAGACGGATTGCCTCCTAACAATTGTGGGAATCATCAGCCGTTCGTAAAGGGACCAGACATGGGTTACAAAACCGACATCGAAATCGCACGTGAAGCCAACAAAAAACCAATTCAGGAAATCGGAGCCATTCTGGGCATCCCGTCTGCTGACTTGTATCCATTTGGCCACGACAAGGCCAAAATCTCGGCTGAATTCATTGCTGCACAGACGGGCAAAGAGGACGGTAAACTGGTTTTGGTTACTGCGATCAACCCGACGCCTGCCGGTGAAGGTAAAACGACCACGACTGTTGGCTTGGGCGATGCCCTGAATGCGATTGGCAAAAAGGCGGTCGTTTGTATCCGCGAAGCTTCGCTTGGCCCATGTTTTGGTATGAAGGGTGGTGCCGCAGGTGGCGGCTACGCGCAAATCGTTCCAATGGAAGAAATGAATCTACACTTTACCGGGGATTTCCACGCGATCACGTCTGCGCATAACCTGTTGTCCGCCATGATCGACAATCACATTTATTGGGGTAACGAGTTGGAAATCGATCCACGCCGCGTAGTTTGGCGTCGTGTATTGGACATGAACGACCGCGCACTCCGTGACACCGTTACATCACTTGGTGGCGTCGCAAACGGCTTCCCGCGTCAAACCGGTTTCGACATTACCGTTGCTTCAGAAGTTATGGCGATTCTTTGTCTTGCCAATGACCTCGCAGATCTGGAACAGCGTCTTGGTGATATTATTGTAGCCTACCGCCGCGACCGCTCGCCTATCTATTGNCGCGACATCAAAGCNGACGGCGCGATGACGGTTCTGTTGCAACAAGCCATGCAGCCAAATCTGGTGCAGACACTGGAAAACAATCCGGCGTTCGTACACGGCGGCCCGTTTGCCAACATCGCACACGGTTGTAACTCTGTTGTAGCTACAAAAACCGCCCTTAAACTCGCTGACTTTGTAGTGACCGAAGCAGGGTTCGGTGCCGATCTTGGTGCCGAGAAGTTTATGAACATCAAATGCCGCAAAGCCGGGATCGCACCAGACGTGGTTGTTCTGGTTGCGACTGTCCGCGCTATGAAAATGAACGGTGGCGTTGCACGGAAAGACCTTGGCGCTGAAAACGTCGATGCAGTTCTCGCCGGCGCGCCGAACCTTGGCCGCCACATCGAGAATTTGAAATCCTTTGGTGTTCCCGTCGTTGTCGCCATTAACCACTTCGTAACCGACACTGATGCCGAGATTGCCGTAATTGAAGGTTACGTGAACAATCACGGTTCAGAAGCCATCCTCAGCAAACATTGGGAACATGGTTCTGCGGGTGCAATAGAATTGGCAACGCGTGTTGCAGAAATAGCCGAGAGCGGCGTTTCGCAATTCGCACCACTTTACGACGATGATATGCCTCTGTTCGAGAAAATCGAAACCATCGCCAAGCGCATTTACCGTGCTGACGACGTTATCGCCGACAAGAAAATTCGCGCACAGTTGCGCACATGGGAAGAAGCCGGTTTTGGCCATCTGCCCGTCTGCATGGCGAAAACGCAATATAGCTTCTCCACCGATCCTGATCTCAGGGGTGCGCCGACCGGCCATTCGGTTCCCGTACGGGAGGTTCGCCTTTCCGCCGGTGCCGGTTTCATCGTCGTTATCTGCGGCGAGGTTATGACCATGCCGGGCCTGCCGCGTAAACCATCTGCCGAATCCATCAGGTTGAATGATTTAGGGCAAATCGAAGGTTTGTTCTAAAGGAAACGGTAGGAGGATTTCATCATGACAGCAGATATAATCGACGGCAAAGCGTTCGCCGCAACCGTTCGCGAAAAGGTGGCAGCGCATGTTGCCACCCTTAAGACGCAAGGCATCACACCCGGTCTGGCTGTGGTTTTGGTTGGCGAAGACCCCGCCTCGGAAGTTTACGTTCGCAACAAAGGCAAGCAGACGGCTGAGTGCGGGATGAACTCGTTTGAGCATAAGCTACCCGCTGACACGCCCGAAGCTGATCTGCTGGCCCTTATAGACCAGTTGAACAACGATCCTGCGGTACATGGTATCCTCTGCCAGTTGCCGGTGCCGGACCATATCGACGAAAATCTGGTGATCAACGCCATCAGTCCAGAAAAAGACGTAGACGGGTTTAACATCTTGAACGTCGGGCGTTTGGCAACGGGGCAGCAAAGCATGGTGCCTTGCACGCCGCTTGGGTGCCTGATGATGCTGCGCGACAAACACGGCTCGCTTTCTGGAATGAATGCGGTTGTGGTCGGGCGTTCAAACATCGTCGGAAAACCAATGGCGCAGTTGTTGTTAAAAGACAGTTGCACCGTCACAATCGCCCACTCCCGCACCAAAGATATCGAGGCGTTATGCCGTAACGCCGACATTCTGGTCGCCGCCGTTGGCCGTGCCGAAATGATTAACGCAGACTGGGTAAAACCCGGCGCGACCGTAATTGACGTGGGCATCAACCGCATTCCTGCACCTGAACGCGGCGAAGGAAAAATGCGGTTGGTCGGGGACGTAGATTTCGCATCCGCCAGCGAAGTTGCAGGCGCAATCACCCCCGTGCCCGGTGGCGTTGGTCCAATGACCATCGCGTGCCTTCTAGCCAATACTGTGACGGCATGTTGCCGCGCAAACGGCCTGCCGGAACCCGAAGGGCTTACGGCCTAATCATTCGGTAAACGTCATTACAATCGCACGATCGACCACCTGCGGGTTGATCGTACATTCAGTGATACAATGAAATTTTCGTATCAGCTTTGCGAAGCATTCCAAAGAATTCCGCATCGTGTTCCAGACCGGCAGTAAGCAAATACTGGATCGTTCTCGCCGTTCACGACATCGCGAAATTCATCGAGCAATTCAGTTGTGATCGGGTCTCTTCCCAAGGGCAGATGAATGAATTTTAGATCGTGCTCATCTGCCGCTTTCTGGATGGTTTCAGCGCTCGGTTGCCCAAATTCTTCACCATCGGGGCGATTGCACATGATGGTTTTAAAACCGGACGCCTTGATCAAGGCCACATCGCTTGCAGTAATCTGCCCGCTAACCGTAAATTCTTCGGTAACTTTATGCACTTGCATTGATATCGCCTCAACAGGAAAATCCGCTGAGGCTAGAAAACCAGAGCGGTATAATTATTGCAACACTCTAAACGTTAAAGAGTATTAATCGGAACCTTAAGATACACCTGCCCGTTTTCTTCCGGCTCAGGCATTTGCCCTGCCCGCATGTTGACCTGGATCGATGGAACGATCAATTTTGGCATCGATAACTTCGCATCCCGTTCTGTCCGCATTTTGATGAACTCGTCTTCCGGCTTGCCAGCGCCAACATGGACGTTCAATGCTTTTTGTTCTGCAACCGTAGTTTCCCATGCGAATTCATCGCGGCCCGGCGCTTTATAATCGTGGCCCACAAATATGCGGGTTTCATCCGGCAACGCCAGAATTTTCTGGATGGAGGCGTAAAGATCTTCGGCTGAGCCGCCCGGGAAATCGCAACGCGCTGTACCAAAATCCGGCATAAACATCGTGTCGCCCACGAAGGCTGCATCGCCCACAACATAAGTCATACAAGCAGGTGTGTGGCCCGGTGTGTGCATAACATTAACGTTCATCGCGCCGATTTCGAAAGTGTCCCCATCAACGAACAGCTTGTCGAACTGCGAGCCGTCACGTTGGAATTCGCTACCCTCGTTGAAAACTTTGCCAAATACGTCCTGTATAATCGTAATGTTCGCGCCGATCCCGATTTTACCACCAACTTGTTCCTGTATATAGGGGGCCGCCGAAAGGTGATCCGCATGGACATGTGATTCCAAAATCCATTCGACCTTCAAGCCGTTGGACCGAACATAGGCGATAACTTCGTCAGCCGAAGCGGTATCGGTGCGCCCGTTCGAGAAGTCGAAATCGAGAACTGAATCCACAATCGCCACACTTGCACTGTCCGGATCTTTAATCACAAACGAAACAGTGTTGGTTGCGTTGTCGAAAAATGCTTTTACTTCGGGGGTCATCGGCCCTCTCCTATATAACTGTGTTGCGTCAAATATGGTGGCGATGCTTCATATTACAATAACTGAATGTGAATTAACTTCTGGTTACACCAGCACACTCAGCGCGATACCGCCCGTAGGTGGTACGTTTAGACAATCGACTTCGTCAATCTATCGCTCAACTGCCCGTCTTGGGCAAATTCAACTGGTCTTCCAGACGTTGCTCCAACTCGACAAGATCAAGCGGCACAGGCAAGCCCGAAGCACGTAATTCCGCCAACTCACTGCGCAATGTTTCTTGCAATTCATGCATATCTTCGGGTTGATGGATCATCTGCTCCAACAACATTGCCATACGGGCTTTTAGACTTTCAAAAGGCATGATATCTCCTTTCCAATTTAATTACGATGCACATTTTCGGCACTTGGGGGTCGCCGGTAAAACATCCAGACGTTCCTCGTTGATTTGATCACCGCAATCCACGCAATAGCCGTATTCGCCATCCGCAACACGTACTAACGCCGCTTCGATCATATGGGTTTCCAGCAATTCGGCATTACCCAATCCTTCCAACACCTCATCGCTCTCGCGCTCAACCGCACGTTCTTCAACGTCTTTGTTCGGGGTCTCGTCGAGGGCGTCTTCGATAACGTGCAGGTGCTTGGATAGCTCCGCTAAACGGGCACGTAATTGGGTTTCGCGTACGGCAGTCGATTTCATTGATTTATCCTTCACATTCAATTTAGAACATTGAACGCTTATAAGAACGGTTGCGCTTTGACCTGCATCAACCGTGCAAGTTTTGCTTAAATCTTGCGAAAGGTCAAATAATGCGACGTGCGCCCCTCGCGGATCGCCTTGGCTTCGTACCGCGTGCGGGTCCAATCAGCCCAAGGCGCGCGCCAGTCTTGCGGCGCATCCGCCAGCCATTCGAAATCATTACGCGGCATGATACGTTCCAGCGTGTGGTGAACATAATTTTCAATGTCCGTCGCCACCCGAAGTATCGCGCCAGGTTTGAGAACCCGTGAAATCATATCCAGATTTTCCGTATTCACAAACCGGCGCGCATGGTGCCGCGTTTTGTGCCATGGGTCAGGGTACAGCAGGAAAACTTTGTCGAGCGACGCCTCAGGCAGCACTTCAAGCAAATCCCGCGCGTCCCCCCAATGCACCCGCGCATTGGCAAGCTTATGTTCGTCAATCAGTGGAACGATCTTGGCAACGCCGTTCAAAAACGCCTCGACACCCAGCAGGTTCACTTCAGGATATATCTGCGCCATGTGCAATAGGTGTTCGCCGCCACCAAACCCGATTTCGAGCCATACTGGTTTGTCGTTATCAAACAGCGCAGCCAGATTAATCGGGTTACGGTCAGGGTTTTCTTCAAGCGAAACACCCTTGGGCGAGACCGCCTCCAGCGTCGTATCCAGATGTTTTATCTGGTTTTTACGCAGAGCTTTACCCCGACGACGGCCATAAAAATTCCGCCGCGGCGCATCCGCCGGTTTGATGTTTGGTTCGCTGGACATTTGAATTTAAACGGTGCGCTTCAGCACGTCCACAAGATCGGTTTTTTCCCAGCTAAACCCGCCGTCAGCCTCGGGTGCGCGCCCGAAGTGGCCATAGGCTGCTGTGCGCTGATAGATCGGTTTGTTCAGGCCCAGATGCTTGCGGATGCCGCGCGGTGTCAGGTCCATAACCTCGGCAATCGCGCGTTCAATCTCCGTTTCATGCACTGTGCCGGTTCCGTAAGTATCCGCATAAATCGACAAAGGTTCCGCCACACCAATCGCATACGATAGCTGGATAACGCAACGTTTCGCCAAACCGGCTGCAACCACGTTCTTGGCCAGATACCGCGCCGCATAGGCGGCCGAACGGTCAACCTTGGTCGGATCTTTACCCGAAAACGCACCGCCACCATGGGGGGCAGCGCCGCCGTAGGTATCGACAATAATCTTGCGTCCGGTCAGGCCCGCATCGCCATCCGGCCCGCCGATCACGAACTTACCCGTTGGGTTCACGTGCCAAGCAGTGTTGGGCGTGATCCAGCTTTCGGGCAGAATATCGCGAATATAGGGTTCAACAACGTCGCGCACATCCTCGGATGTCATGTTTTCGTCCAGATGCTGCGTGGACAGAACGATCGAGGCAACCGAAACTGGCTTCCCGTCAACATATTGCAACGAAAGCTGCGTTTTGGCATCCGGCCCAAGTGTCGGCTCGGCACCGCTTTTACGAACTTCCGCCAGACGGGACAAAATCGCGTGGGCATAATGTATCGGGGCCGGCATCAACTCCTTGGTTTCGTCGACGGCGTAGCCGAACATGATCCCCTGATCACCCGCGCCTTCGTCTTTGTTGCCGCTCGCGTCAACACCTTGTGCAATGTCCGACGACTGGCCGTGCAGGTAATTGTTCATCTTGAAGGTGTTCCAGTGAAACCCCTTCTGCTCATAGCCAATATCCCGCACACATTTACGCGCAATATCTTCGACACTGTCGATCACCGATTGCGGTCCACGAACCTCCCCACCAACGATCACACGGTCGGTTGTAGCAAAGGTTTCGCAGGCAACACGGGCCTCCGGGTCTTCTGCTAGAAAGGCATCAAGAACGGCGTCCGAAATACGGTCGCAAAGTTTGTCCGGGTGACCTTCGGAAACGGATTCCGAGGTAAACATATAATTTTGTCGAGCCAATGTGGCCTCCATAGCAAAAAGCTGGCGGTATGTTTCTCTAAATGAAGCTAACTCGTGACGTCAATGCCCTGATACGGATTAATGGACGCACAGCCGGCAGGAATTGCGGGATTCCTCAACGTTGGCGCCTTTTAAACGGTATTAGTTGCAAAATTGTTAACAAAAGTAAAAATACCGCAATCGGCCAATCCCCGCTGCGCGAATACAATGTTTCCGCTAACGGCGCGGGCAGTGATACGTCAATCACCCCCATATCGCCCAGCGGCAAACTGTCGATCACGCGCCCGTACGGGTCCACCATCACCGAAACACCGGTGTTGGCGGAGCGTGCCAATGGCAAGCCTTGCTCGATCGCGCGAACTCTAGCCTGAACCAGATGTTGATACGGCCCGCTGAATTTCCCGAACCACGCATCGTTAGTAATTTGCACGATCCATTCCGCACGTTCACCATCAACCGACGCATACTGCGGGAAAATCGCCTCGTAACAGATCAGCGGTAAGAACGGCGGCGTGTTCCCGGTCGCGATAACACGAGGCCCCGGCCCCGGTGTCCAACCAGTACCCGTGAGCGCCGTCAGGCCGGTTTTCGACAGGATACTTTGAAACGGAATATATTCCCCGAACGGTACCAGATGATGTTTGTCGTAGCTGTCGACCATCACACCGTCACTATTCAACAATACCAGTCTATTAAACCAGTCACCGTTTTCGTCCCGCCGTCTGGCCCCGAAGATAACCTCCGCGCCGTTTGTGGCGAAAGATATATCTTGCAACAAATCAGCGCGTTCTTCGGGCAAGAACGGCACTGCGGCCTCCGGCCAAATAACGATGTCTGGCGTGCCGTCGTTGGCACTTAAATCGAGAAAACGCTGGAAAAAGGCCTGCTGGAATTCCGGTAGCCATTTCAGCTTTTGATCAACATTCGGTTGAACGATCCGCACGACGTAATCGTCCGCGCGCAACGCGACGGGTTTGGACAACTGATAGGTGCCAAAACTCCACATCAACGTGAAAATCAAAGCCCCAGAAACCACGGACACCACTTGTCGGCGCAAAATCAACGCCACCGCGCTCATCGTCAGAAATCCGATGCCGTGCACACCGACAACCGAAGCCATCTGCATGATCGGCGTGTCGGCCCAACCATAACCGGTCAACCCCCAAGGGAAGCCTGTGAAAACGTATGCTCTGGCCAACTCGGTCAGTGACCATAACACGATCAGCAGTAATGTTCGACCACGCGAGGCCAGCCAGAAGGCCAGTGCCCAGAATAACGCCAGCCCTGCGGCCATAAAGAACAGGGCAAACGGGGCCATCCAGCCGGTGCTCGCGATGTCTATCAAAAACGGCTCGACTATCCATGTTAAGATCAGACCGAAATACCCAAGGCCGATGAACCAGCCCACAAGGGCTGCGCGGCGTTGACTAATCGCGCCAGAATGCAGCCAAAATATGACCGGAAGGGCTGCAAAGAACGCCAACGGGAAAGACCATGGCGCTTGCACCAAGCCCAATGCGGCCCCGGCACTCAGCGCCAGCAACAATTGACGCCAGCCTTTCAGCGCCCCCACCCGTGCGGCCAACCCCACGTGAATTATTCCGCCGCTTGGCCGATTGGCCGCTTTGCATTCAGCCGCACCCGCAAGGTTTTAACCCGGCGCGCATCGGCATCAATCACTTCGAATTCATGCCCAGGCCGTCGCGGATACATTCACCGCGCGAAGGCACACGCCCGATCAACATAAAGACTAAACCACCCAACGTATCAACTTCCTCATCTAGATCATCGGGCAGCAGGTCCACGCCAGCCGCCGCTTCAAATTCATCAAGTGGTGCACGCGCCTGTGCGATAAAAACCGAGGGCGATTCTTCAGTCCAAAGCTGCGCTTCTTCGACGTCGTGCTCATCTTCAATCTCGCCAACGAATTTGCTAATAAGCCCGCAGTTCACCGAATCCTCCTTTCGGTATATATGGTAATGAATGGGCAATCTCATGAGCACTGTAG
>JAESQH010000143.1 GCA_016765235.1 Paracoccaceae bacterium | reverse complement strand
CCCAACGCTTGAGGAAGTCGCCGAGGTTCATGATTACCTTCGCGCCAAACTTGTCGCCCGTTTCGGGGATGAAATCGGAAACGGCATTCGGTTGCTATACGGCGGTTCGGTGAAACCAACCAACGCGGCCGAAATTTTTGCCGTTTCCAATGTTGACGGCGGATTGGTCGGCGGCGCTTCGCTAAAAGCCTCCGACTTCGCGGGCATCGTAGCGGCGGCTAACTAGCGCGCCGCTGTTCCACTGTCGTTATACCATAATGGTCCGCCAGTCTTTGCAAGGCAATCTTCAGGACAACTTTGCCAGATCGGGCGGACCAACCAAGGCGTTTTTCGGCCTTTTCCATACCCTCAAGAAAACAACAAACCCTCAACGCCACATCCGCCAACCCCGGTCCCAGCGCTTTTAGCGCACCCGAGACACGATCCCGTGCGTTCGACGATCCAGAACAATCTGCGCCGCCGTTAGACCCACCGCTGACATTGGTCAAAAACCGATCCCAGTTTTGTGCAACCCGTGGCCCAAGCTGCGCTTGTTCAAAATCCTCGCGCAAACGTTCCCCTGCTTCCAGAAGCTCCGGCGACAGATACATTGCACCTGACCTATCCTTTTTGCGCGCCAGCAGCGTTAGCGGGCTTTCCGCAAAATTAAACCGTACGTTCTTTCGGCCAGAACCATCGTACATTTTCACAACCCGCTCGCCGAACTCCATATGCTGTTCCTGAAACGGAGTGGCCGCGGCCTCCTCTCGACATTGCCGATCTTCCGCAATCATTCGCTTCAAAGCCGTGCGACCCATTGCCGTAATACTATATCGGCTCACCTTCCCCAATTGTTCGCCTGCTATCCATTCCTTCAACGCAAATGCCCGCGCAAAACTGCGGTCGACCACAGCAATACGCGTAGGGCGACCCGGCACGGTTTCTTTGAACACAGCGGCGACCTCCATTTGTGGAGCAATCAGAAGATATGCGCCGGTTTCACAAAGGCGACGCAAAGGCGACGCAAAATGCGACGGGCATGCCGCGCGATGCCAGCATCATCAAGAGGTTCTGCTTTGACCATATGGGTGTTCTCCAGTTTGGGTTCAGGGTTGGTTTCTGGGGACAAATCATTCAGCGCTTCGTCAACCAAAGGATCATCGCGTCGCGATTCATACTTGCGAACTTGCCTAAGAATTGTTGACGCATGACATCCTTGCAGACGTGCTAATTCCCGAATGCTTACTCCCAAATTTACGTGCGTAAGATACGTTTTTGCATGTGCGGGAACCCAATCTGGGTGCGTGTCGTTGGGGCATTTATCCGAACAATTTGTCACAATTTTTAGCTACCTTTTAGATAAATCGAGTTAATCTACCTAAGGTTGTTATTGTAAATTTTTGGTTAATTGCGTGCGATAACTGCGGGTTGCCCCTGTTGCGTTCGCGCGAAAATCAAATCACGCAACACTCGGTTAGGTTGTGTGATGATGCAAGTCATATCAATCAATCGGAGGTTAAAATGAACCAATCCCAAGCCCAGCTAAACACAATACAACGCCCTAAACTACTGATCCGCGCCGCACGATCCGCCGTCGGTGAATTCCGATGGGGACGAGATTTAAGAATGGCAAAAGAAGGATCAGAAAGCAAAAGTCAGCAACAGCTTTTCAACTCGCTGATGGAAGAAGAACTCCGCCTGAACGACGAGCGTATCGAAGGCGACGCTGCGTACAACGTACGTAAACACATCCGAACGCTGACCGCGTTAATGGTTGTTGCCGCACGCCCAATGCCACGACAACAAGCCGCCTGATATCAGCCAAAAGCGTCTGGCATGCTTTCTTTTTTCTTGGCGATGTAGGCTAGCAATGCTTCGTCAACTGCCGGATCAATCGCGGGTTTTTGATACTCATCCAGCATCTTCTTCACCCGCTTATTTGCCAGTTGAACCGTGTCTAGGGAACCTTCTTCGTTCCATTGCTCGAAAGGTTTGTAATCAAGCACTTCGGTGCGCCAAAACGCGGTTTTGAAATTCGCCTGTGTGTGCTCGCATCCAAGGAAATGCCCACCCGGTTGGACCTCTTCTATCGCGCCCATAGCTTGCCCGTTTTCGGAGATATCGACACCCGCAGCGATCGAGTGCAGAACACCCAATTGATCCGCATCCATAACAAATTTCTCAAAACTGGAAACCAGACCACCCTCCAGCCAGCCGCACGAATGCAACATGAAGTTCACGCCGCCAAGCAGCGCTGCGTTCAACGTATTTGCTGTCTCGTAACCCGCCTGAGCATCGGGAAGTTTGGAGCCGCAAAGCTCGCCACCTGACCGGAACGGTAAGTTCATACGGCGTGCCAACTGCCCTGCCCCATAAAGGATCTTGGATGACTCTGGCGTCCCGAACGTCGGCGCACCGGAGTTCATATCGATAGACGTCACAAACGCTCCGAAAATCACCGGCGCACCGGGTCGGATCATTTGGGAATAGGCGATACCGGCCAACGCCTCGGCCAAAACCTGCGTTAACGTTCCGGTAACAGAAACGGGTGCCATGGCCCCGCCGACGATAAACGGCGAAACGATGCAGGCTTGATTGTTGGCCGCATAGATTTCCAATGCACCCATCATAATCGGGTCAAACACTAACGGCGAGTTAATGTTAATCAGGCTGGTCATCACGGTATTATCGTCAACGAATTTGTCACCGAACAGGATTTTGCACATATCTACCGAATCTTGCGCCCGAACAGGCTCGGTCACGGAACCCATGAACGGTTTGTCCGTCAGCGTCATGTGCGCGTAAAGCATGTCGAAATGGCGTTTGTTTACGGCAATATCCGTAGGCTCGCATACCGTACCGCCGGAGTGGTGCAGCCATTTTGACATATGGCCCAACTTCACAAACTTCTGAAAATCCGCCATAGTGGCATACCGCCGACCGCCATCTAGATCACGCACAAACGGCGGGCCATAAACGGGGGCCAAAACCAATGTTTTGCCGCCAATTTCGACATTACGTTCGGGATTGCGGGCATGTTGGACAATACGGCTCGGCGCGGTTGCACATAGTTTTCGGGCAAGGCCACGCGGGATACGAACACGCTCTCCATCGACATCGGCACCTACGTCGCGCCAACGCTGTAGGGCTTGTGGGTTGTCCACGAAGTTTACGCCAATTTCTTCAAGAACCGTCTCGGCGTTATATTCGATAATCTCTAATGCCTCGGCGTTCAGAATTTCGAAGTTGGGGATGTTTCGCTCAATGAACTTTGTAAATTCCAGTTTCGGGGCAGTACGCTCGGCGCGGCGTGCGGCACCTCCACCACGGGCGCGACGACGAGGGGTTTCTTGCAAAGCAGCTGTATTTGCCATTCGAATATCCTGAATATTGGAGTTGTTATGCCAAAATAGAATGAAATGGGGTCGCTACCGTTCAACATTTCCGCCTCGAAAACATCCATCCGCGACATTTCGACGATCCGCTTGCGCGAATCCGCTTCGCGCCATAAACACCGCTGTATGACAAATCAAACACATGACCGCCTTCTTATTATTGATTTCGGATCGCAAGTAACGCAGCTGATCGCGCGTCGCCTGCGCGAGAGCAATATCTATTGTGAAATCCATCCGTTCCAGAATGTGGACGAGGAATTCATACGTGAATTCGCCTCAAAGGCCGTTATTCTATCCGGTGGCCCTGCCAGCGTGCTAGACGAAGATTCACCGCGTGCACCACAAGGTCTGTTTGATATGGGCCTTCCTATCTTGGGCGTTTGTTATGGCCAACAGGTGATGATGCAGCAACTTGGCGGCAAGGTAGAAAGCGGCCATGGCACGGCGGAATTCGGCCGGGCTTATGTGGCCCCTGCCGCTGATATGCCACTGCTTGAAGGCTGGTTAGCCGATGGTGACGAACAAGTCTGGATGAGCCATGGTGATCATGTTTCTGAACTGGCCGAAGGTTTCGAAGTTTACGGAACCTCGCCTAACGCGCCATTTGCGATAACGGCGGACCTGAAACGCAATTTCTTCGCCGTGCAGTTCCATCCTGAAGTGCACCACACCCCCAACGGGGCGCTGTTTTACAAGAATTTCACTGACCTTGCCGGCTTCACCGGCGACTGGACGATGGATTCTTATAAAGACCAAGCGATTGAAAAAATCCGCGCACAAGTCGGCGACCAAAAGGTCATTTGTGGTCTGTCAGGCGGCGTTGATTCCTCCGTTACCGCGATTCTTATTCACGAGGCCATCGGCGATCAACTTACCTGCGTATATGTTGACAACGGGTTAATGCGTAAAGGCGAGACGGAAGAGGTCCTGTCCATGTTCCGCGAAAACTATAACATTCCGTTAATACATGCGGCCGAAGGCGAATTGTTTGTCAGTGCGCTTGAAGGGGTTTCCGACCCTGAAACCAAGCGCAAAATCATTGGCAAGTTGTTTATAGATGTGTTCGAAAAACATGCAAAATCTGTTGGTGGTGCAAAGTTTCTTGCGCAGGGTACGCTTTACCCTGACGTGATCGAAAGCGTTAGTTTCTCGGGCGGCCCTTCGGTTACAATTAAGTCTCACCACAACGTTGGTGGTCTGCCGGAACGTATGGACATGAAACTGGTCGAACCGCTGCGTGAATTGTTCAAAGACGAGGTGCGCGAGTTGGGTCGTGAACTCGGCCTGCCCGAAAGTTTCGTTGGACGTCACCCTTTCCCCGGCCCCGGCCTTGCAATTCGTTGCCCCGGTGAAATTACACGCCAGAAACTGGACATCTTGCGCGAAGCTGATGCCGTTTATCTGGACCAGATTCGCAAGCACGGGCTTTATGATGAGATTTGGCAAGCGTTCGTGGCCATCCTTCCGGTCAGAACTGTTGGAGTTATGGGCGACGGGCGAACCTATGATTTTGCTTGTGCGTTGCGCGCCGTTACTTCCGTCGATGGTATGACTGCGGACTACTATCCTTTTACCCATGAATTCCTTGGTGAAACCGCGACGCGGATCATTAACGAAGTTGAAGGGATTAATCGGGTTACCTATGACATCACATCCAAACCTCCCGGAACGATTGAATGGGAGTAATCCTGTCGGGATATGTTGATGTTCCAGACGCAGACATCGCGCTTGTTGAAAGACATTTGCCAACACACATTGCTCTAAGCCATGCCGAGGACGGGTGCGTTTCATTTGACGTGCGCGTCGACCCTAAAAATCCGAACAGATATTTAGTGGATGAAGAGTTCGCAACACAAGCGGCATTTGATGCCCATCAAGCGCGCGTGAAAGCCTCCGCTTGGGGGCAAGCCACTATGCATCTTAAGCGGCAATATAAAATTACCTAAGCCGCAAGTATCAGCTTGCCAAAGACAAATTCCGCTGCCACGTTCCGCCACATGACCGAACAAACCCACCCCCTTCGCGCTGGAATCTGGATGCTGGGCGCTGTTGCCTCCTTCTCGGCTATGGCTGTCGCGGGTCGCGAAATCTCTGTTGAACTCAACACGTTCGAGTTGATGATGTATCGTTCCGCAATCGGGTTCGTAATCGTTAACATTCTTGTTTGGAAATTCGGTGGGTTTGCACAAATAAAGACCAACCGGCTGGACATGCACCTGAAACGCAACACCGTTCATTTTATCGGGCAAAACTTGTGGTTTTACGGAATTGTCGTGATCCCGTTCAGCCAGCTCGTCGCATTGGAATTCACCAGCCCAATCTGGGTTATCATCCTTGCCCCCTTCTTTTTGGGCGAAAAGATGACCAAGCCCCGCGTGATAGCAGCAATAAGTGGCTTCATAGGTGTACTGATCGTGGCCCAACCCGGTGTTATAACACTGGGCGCAGGGCATGCAGCAGGTGCAGCGGCGGCGGTTTTCTTTGCGCTGAACGTCATCTACACCAGACAAATTTCACGATTTGAGAGCGTCCTTAGCGTGTTGTTCTGGATGACTTTAATGCAATTCACTTTCGGCCTGATCTTAAGCTTGCCGGGCGGCATTCCCATCCCCTCACCCGAAGGTCTTAAATGGGTTCTAATAGTCGCATTCGCTGGCCTGACCGCGCATTATTGCCTGACGACAGCATTGTCACTCGCACCCGCCTCCACGGTTGCGCCGATGGAGTTCATTCGCCTGCCAGTGATTACCTTTATAGGCATGATCCTTTACGACGAACCCTTCGTTTGGGCCGTCGCAATAGGTGCTTTGTTTATCTTGGTTGGGAATTTTGTTAACATCAGGGCAGAACAAAAACCTAAGCCAGCATCGCCTTGATCGCGGCGCCTGTTTTGCCAAAATCCATCTGACCAGTGTATTGCGATTTAAGAACACCCATGATTTTACCCATGTCGCGAATAGACGTGGCGCCAACTTCGGCGATAGCAGATTTGATAGCGGCTTCGACTTCGGATGCTGAAAGCTGCTTGGGAAGGAACTCCTCGATCACTTTGATCTCATTGCGCTCACCTTCGCCAAGTTCAATCCGACCGGCCTCCTCGTAAGCTGTAGCGCTATCTTGGCGTTGCTTGATCATCTTGGCCAGAATCGACAAGATTTCGGCATCAGATACCCCGTCAGGGTTTGCCTCGGATCTAGCTGCAATATCCCGATCTTTGATCGCGGCGTTAACTAATCGTAAAGTGGACAAACGCGGCTTGTCTTTAGCCCGCATTGCGTCTTTCTGTGCTTCGGAAAGTCGCTTTCGCATGTGTATTCGCCCTCCATAGGCGGCATAATTATAACAAGGGGCGGAATATACCGACAAAATTCCTAAACCGCAACAGTTGGCAAATTGGCTAACACGTTGTAGTTGCACCACTTTTATCTTTTTCGTTTTCCTTGACCTTGGCGCGTTGTCAATCTATTTTCCGGCAAATTCCTAAAGGATTATTAATATGCCAAACTCCGCACCGTCCGAGCAGGCCCAGGCCCTCGCGCCTGACAGCAATGCTCACCCGACTGCCGTTATCGTGTTGGCCGATGGCCAGATATTTTACGGGCGTGGTTTCGGGGCCGAAGGCGTGGCCGTGGCCGAACTTTGCTTTAATACAGCCATGACCGGTTATCAGGAAATCATGACGGACCCGTCTTATGCGGGGCAAGTTGTGACGTTCACTTTCCCCCATATCGGCAACACAGGTGTGAACCCCGAGGACGATGAAACCGGTGACCCTGTCGCCGAAGGAATCGTCGTTAAATGGGATCCGACGGAACCGTCAAGCTACCGCGCAACGGAAAACCTGGCCAATTGGATGGAAAAGCGTTCGCGCATTGGTGTCGGTGGCATTGATACACGGCGTCTGACGCGTGCAATCCGAATGCAAGGTGCGCCGCACGTCGCGATGGAATATCGTAAAGACGGCGATTTTGATCTGGATGACCTGCTGGCTAAAGCCAAAGGGTTCGCCGGATTGGAAGGCATGGATTTGGCCAAAAAGGTGACCTGCGCGCAATCCTACCAGTGGGATGAAATGCGCTGGGCATGGCCAGACGGTTTCCCTACGCGGTCGGACAAAGGCCACAAAGTTGTGGCGATTGATTACGGCGCAAAACGTAACATTTTACGGTGTCTTGCCTCCGCTGGCTGCGATGTGACTGTATTGCCCGCAACCGCGACGGCTGAAGAGATATTGGCGCATAACCCCGAAGGTGTTTTCCTGTCCAACGGTCCGGGTGATCCGGTCGCAACGGGGGAATACGCAGTACCTGCGATCCAAGGTGTTTTGGCCGCCGACATCCCTGTTTTCGGGATTTGCTTAGGCCACCAGATGTTAGCGATCGCCCTTGGCGCAAAGACGTTGAAAATGAACCACGGGCATCACGGCGCCAACCATCCGGTCAAGGAACATGCCACTGGAAAAGTTGAGATTACATCCATGAACCACGGGTTTGCGGTGGACAGCCAAAGCCTGCCAGACGGCGTGGAAGAAACGCATGTCTCGCTGTTTGACGGGTCAAACTGCGGCATCCGCCTGAAAGACCGCCCCGTTTTCTCAGTGCAATACCACCCAGAGGCATCCCCTGGCCCGCAAGACAGCTATTACCTGTTCGAGCGTTTCGTGGAGGCTATGGAATCCTAGGTTAACTGCCTGTTAAGCATAATGAACGTACCTTGGCGTAAATCAGCCGGGTATTCATTGTGTCCATTTCCAATCTAGAGCAGTTCCCTGTCGTGGCGGAGCAATTCCGCCCGCCACCTCTGCGGGCCGTTGGTCTCGTTGAGGAAGCGAGCGACTTTAAGATAGATTTGCTTGCAAATCCTCCTGACGAAGCGTTGTTGATTGGGGCAGACTTTAACAAATTGTTAGCCGCAGAGATCATCCCGTGGCGTAGGTTTGGTCAGCGGTTGGTTTATGTCACTGGAAAGCAAGAAATTGATGCGCCGCAACTACCTGACGGCATTCGATATGTAAACTTTGTTGCGGCGGACCCAGATTTAATCCGGCAATATATTGACAAACGTTTAACGAGTTAACCGCGAATCTTGGTGATGGCATAATTTTCAGGTGGCGTATCATGGATGTGATTCATGCATCCAATATTTCCAGGAAAGGAAAGATACGCCATGACAGAGACTACAGTTACACCCCTCATACAGCCAGGGGAATTTTGCGATCAGCTCACATCTGTTCTGCGCAGCGGCGCTCAGGCGCTGTTGACCCAGGCCATTGAGGCGGAGGTTGCCAGCTTTATGGCCTGCCATGCTCAAGAACAGCTTGAGGGTGGGCGAGCCCGGCTTGTACGTCATGGGCATTTACCCGAGCGGGAAATTCAGACCGGGATTGGGGCGGTTAAAATCAGGCAGCCTCGTGTTCGGGATCGCGCTGGCAAGACGCGGGATCGGCTTTTGTTTCTGCCCACAGTCGCGCCCAAATACATGCGCCGCAGCAAAAGCCTGGATGCGCTTATTCCCTGGCTTTATTTGAAGGGCGTTTCCTCAGGCGATTTTCAGGCGGCGCTCAGTGCCTTGCTGGGGGCCGATGCGCCCAATCTGTCCGGCGATACGGTTCTGCGGTTGCGAAAAGTCTGGCAAGGAGAACTCAGCGCTTTTGAAAAGCGGGATTTATCGGCCCGGAATTACGTTTATATCTGGGCGGACGGGGTCTATTTTCAGGCCCCAATGGAGCAGGAAAGCCAGTGTATGTTGGTTATTATCGGGGCAACGCCCGAGGGAAAGAAGGAACTTGTCGGCTTTACCGATGGCTATCGTGAAAGCATGCAGAGCTGGAGTGAACTACTCCTTGATCTAAAGGCCCGTGGCTTGAAGGCCCCGCCTAAACTCGCGGTAGGTGACGGTGCTTTGGGGTTTTGGGCGGCATTGCGCAAGATTTTTCCCCAGACAAAGGAACAGCGCTGCTGGGTTCATAAAACAGCCAATATCCTCAATAAAATGCCCAAGGCTCTGCAAGCAAAGGCAAAGGCGGATTTACACCAAATATGGATGGCGGATAGTAAGGCCGATGCCGGGAAAGCCTTCAACCTCTTCTGTGCAAAATACGAGCTCAAATATGATAAAGCCGTTGCCTGTCTAACAAAGGATCGGGATGCTCTTCTGGCATTTTATGATTTTCCAGCAGAGCATTGGAAACACATACGCACCACAAACCCCATTGAAAGCACCTTTGCCACCGTCCGCCACAGGACCAGAAGAACCAAGGGGTGCCTGAAGCGAAACACCGCCAAGGTGATGGTATTCAAGCTCATAAAAGAGGCTGAGAAGCGGTGGTTGAGATTGAGGGGCAAAAATCAATTGCCAAAAGTCATCCAAGGCATCATATTCAAAGACGGGATAGAGATAATCGAAACCCAAAACAAAAACGCCGCCTGACAAACTCCGTCACCAACTTTTGCGGTTAACTCGGTCAAAAAACTGAACTGGCAACTGCCGGTTCACCGGACGCTTACCTTTAGCTGGGGATTTACATTTCTAGAAAAGCCGGAGATTATTTATTCATAAACTGACATAGCAATGAAAAGGGTGGAAATAGACATGGTTGGTTAGGGCCTATTCTGTTGAAAAACTCCACTTGATTTTGGTGCGTTTGGCTGATTCAATCTCCTTATTGATATAGGAGATTGCTAACGATGATGGGCCCAAAACAGGAAGCACAAGGCGCATTGTTTTATGAATTTTCGATTGAGGATCATGTCCCGCCCGATCATGTTTTGCGGGCAATAGACGGCGCAGTCGACTTATCTGGTGTTCGCAAGCATCTGACCGAGTTTTACAGCTCAACCGGACGACCGTCGATTGATCCAGAACTGATGATGCGCATGCTACTGGTCGGATATATCATGGGCATCCGGTCCGAACGGCGGCTGTGTGATGAGGTTCATCTCAATCTTGCATATCGCTGGTTTTGCAAGCTGGACCTGACGGACCCTATCCCCGATCATTCAACCTTTTCAAAGAACCGCCACGGAAGGTTTCGCGACAGCGATATGCTCCGGCACGTATTTGAAACGGTGGTTGCACAATGCATCGACGCTGGATTGGCGAGCGGCCAGCGTTATGCGGCTGACGCGAGCATTATTGCCGCCGATGCCAATCGCCAGAACTCCACGCCGAAGGCAGACTGGAACCCTGAAGTGATTGATCCCGTCGACGCTCCCCGTGCGGTTCGGGAATATCTGGAAACACTTGATGACGCGGCTTTTGGTGCAGCCAGCCCCGTTGTACCCAAGTTTATCTCACACTCGGATCCGGCATCCCAATGGACCGGTGCGCGTGGCGGGCCTGCGTACTTTGCTTATTCTACGAACTATCTGATCGATACCGACAATGCTGTGATTATGGATGTCGAAGCCACGCGTTCCATTCGGCAAGCCGAGGTTGGAGCGGTCAAAATCATGATCGATCGGGTTAAAAAGGTGCACGATCTTATGCCCGAACGCCTAATCGCCCCCTGTCGGTGATTGCTTCGCATTCACCTGTCGGGCAGTGGACACTGCTTATGGATCAGGCCCCATGCTGGATTGGTTGGTAGAGAAGCGCGGGATCGCGCCGCATATTCCGGTAATTCGCTGCCCGGCAGTGCATGTTTACATGCACGAGAGGGGATAAGTCCGGGCGTAAAGACGGAACTTTTGAGCGCGCCGACTTCACTTTTGATACCGAGAATGACTTGTATATCTGCCCTGGCGGCAAAGAGCTCAAACAATATCGTCGTGCGTTCAAAACGCCAAGGCCAGGTGCAAACAAAGACGAAACAATACGGTATCGTGCTCGCAAATCAGACTGTGATGCCTGCATTTTAAAGGAATGCTGCACACCAAAAGAACCGCAACGTAAAGTTACCAGATCGATTTACGAAACTTCCCGTGATGTCGCCCGTGTCTTGTCGCAAACCCAGCAATATGCAATCTCGCGCAAACTGCGTAAAAAGGTCGAGATGTCATTTGCCCATCTCAAACGAATTCATGGCCTCGGCAGGCTCAGACTACGTGGCCCCTGTGGCGCACACGACGAATTTCTCCTCGCAGCAACCGCCCAAAACCTCAAAAAGCTCGCTAAGCTGGCACCAAACCATAACCTTATCAGAAGAACCGTGTGAAAGCGGGGAGTAAACAAATTCACCCGCCAACCAGCACACTCAAATCTTCGAGTTTTTCAGCAGAATA
>JAESQH010000142.1 GCA_016765235.1 Paracoccaceae bacterium | reverse complement strand
TAGGCCAATCCGGCGTTTCGCCATGGCTTCGGTTTGTTGTTGTGGAAGTGGGAAACGGCTTGTGTCGACTACGTTGTCCATCATTCGAACAGCGACAGTTACCAAATCACCCAAGGCATCAACATCCAGCGTCGCGACCTTCTCGAAAGGATCAGTAACCAGACGTGCCAGATTGATCGAGCCTAACAGGCACGCCCCATAAGGGGGCAGAGGTTGTTCGCCGCAAGGGTTGGTCGCCGCGATGCTCTCGACATAGTTCAGGTTGTTTTTCTGATTGATCCGGTCAATGAAAATCACCCCTGGTTCAGCAAAATCATACGTGGAGCGCATGATCCTGTTCCACAAATCCTGTGCCTGCACCGTGCGGTAAATCTTGCCACCGAACATCAAATCCCAGGGGCCGTCAGCTTTTACGGCTTCCATAAACGGGTCGGTGATCAGGACCGACAGGTTGAACATTCGCAGGCGCGCAGCGTCTTGTTTGGCGGTAATGAAATCCTCGATATCTGGGTGGTCGCACCGCATTGTCGCCATCATCGCGCCGCGACGTGACCCTGCCGACATGATGGTCCGGCACATGGAATCCCAGACGTCCATGAACGACAACGGGCCGGAAGCATCCGCGCCCACGCCAACCACGCTGGCCCCTTTGGGTCGAAGGGTCGAAAAATCGTAACCAATGCCACCGCCTTGTTGCATCGTTAGTGCGGCTTCCTTCAGGCCATCAAAAATCCCGCTCATCGTATCGGCAATGGTGCCCATGACGAAACAGTTGAAAAGTGTAACGGAGCGTTTGGTGCCCGCCCCCGCCAAAATGCGGCCCGCTGGCAGGAATTTGAAATCTTCAAGCGCGTCATAGAATACTGCTTCCCACGTCGCGGGATCATCTTCGCTTGCGGCCAAAGCGCGTGCCACACGCCGCCAGCTATCCTCGACCGTTTTGTCAATCGCCTCGCCTTCAGGGGATTTGAAACGGTATTTCATATCCCAAATGGATTGTGAAATCGGGGCGGCGAATGCAGACATGCGCATATTCTCCTGAGGGTGGGTAGGGATGCCAAACTACGTCGTGCCACTGCGCTTTGCAATACGTTGTGGACGTTTCGCGGCGCTCTGATATGAAGGGGCCATGAGTGGCGAGCTAAATATGGTAAAACTATGTGTCGGGGCCGACAAGGTCAGTGAGCTCGTTCACTGGCGAAATGAGCGCGCTGCCAAAGCACGCGCAAACGGCATTGAATACACCCCTAATCATGTCACCCGAATGTGGCCACGCCGCGAGGATGAACTGCTGGATGGCGGGTCTCTCTACTGGGTATTCAAAGGTTTGATATTAGCCCGTCAACGCATCTTGCGACTGGACGAGGTGATTGGTGCAGATGGTATTCGCCGCTGCGCGCTTATCTTTGACCCCGATTTGATGCTGACCGAGGCACATCGTCGCCGCCCGTTTCAAGGCTGGCGATATTTGACCAAAACCGATGCCCCGGGGGACATCGGTTTGTATCATGAAGATCAGGAAGAAATCCCCGGTGCATTGCGCGCCGAGCTTTCTGCCCTTGGTGTACTTTAGCCCAAACTTGCCGCTGCACGACCGATACGCTCGGCAGCATCCGCGCCAATTGCGGTTAGTTCGGCGTTGTCGCCCAGCGTCGAGAAGCTCATCATTTTAGCGGGGTCAATGAATCGGACAATGCATTCGCCTTCGCCGGATTTTTCCACCGTTACGTTGCAAGGCAACATCAGGCCAACATCTGCGCGGACGGTAAGGGCTTTGTGGGCCAGTACCGGATTACAAGCACCCAGAATGGTGTAGGGGCGGAAATCCACGTCGATTTTGGTTTTCAAGACGGTGTCCACATCGATTCGGGTCAAAACGCCGAACCCTTCGACTTTTAGTGCTTCGGTGACCGTTTCGATCACATCGTCAAAGTTTCCCTGAAGGGTAACGTCTAAACTGAATGTTTCTGTCATTTTTCTGGCTCCTGAAGTTTTTTGTTAACCGGAAGGTAATAACATATTTGTTATGTTCAATAGCAGAAACACGGGTGTGACAATGCCTGCCTCATTTTGAACACGATTGCCCAATAAATTGGACAGGTTCAGTATTTGGTCAGGCAGTTTAATCCCTTATTTATTTGGGAAATATGCTATTATGCGGAATGTAATCTTAAATTTTATTGATTCTGAATCCGGTGCAGTAACTGTAGATTGGGTCGTGTTGACGGCTGCAATCGTCGGAATAGCGATTGCTGTACCGATACTGGTGTTGCCAAATTTGCTGCCAGTTGCCTCTGGTGTGCAGCCAGCACTTGACGCAGCACCGGGGTTGGGTGCCAGCCTGATTTTCGGCCAATAGACACAAAATAAATCTGGAAACGCCACAATACAGACATATTCGTCTGTATGCTGTGTTGTATCGTATAGGCTACTTTTTTAGTTCACCGCCCAATTTTAGGGCACTGTAAATGGTAAATCGGTATGTTTTTAGAAATGCTTAAGCGTTTTTGTCGCTCCGAATCTGGCGCAGTCACCGTAGATTTCGTCACAATCACCGCCGTAATCGTTGGATTCGGTATGGGAGTGCTATTGATTGTTGCGCCCGGCATTCAGAAAGGCGCATCTACAATTACGCCTGTCATTCAATCCTCCGAAGGGCTGGCCGGACGTCTACTTGGCACCAGCGAATAATTTAGCGAACGGACAGATTGGCCGGGATGTGGCGTGCGATTTCCCCGATCATCGCGGCGGTATTTTGCTGCCGGAATGGTATTGCTCGCAGATGTCAGTTCATTTGCGAGCACCACTTCGTGACAACACCAAGGGCACGAAAACACTGAGGAAAAACAGGCGTGTGACGTGATGAATTGCGACATATGCCGGATCTGCGCCAACGATTGCCCCCATCGCGATCATGGTCTCTAACCCACCCGGGGCGAAGGCGATTATTACATCAATCAGGGGGAACCCCAGCGTATAGGATATGATCGCGGCGGCAGAGATCGAAATTGCTAAACCGACCAGCGTCAATAGAATCCCGCCAAATGCGGCCTTGCGCAGTTCACTGAGGCTGACACCGCTAAAACGTGTCCCGATCAATGTACCCATAACTATAAATGCTGCGGTNGATATCTCNGGTGTGACCGTTCCNGGTGTTAANTCTGTACCATGNCCAATTGANGAAATTATCATGCCNGAAATCAAGTATGCCGCAGGNGTTTTGAGTCTTACNAANACCGCNCCGAATATCGCAGCCAGAACAACGAGGGTCGCCAGATATACATATGGTAAAACTTGTCCAATGGGCGCGCGCATCGTCATATCTGCGTCGGTCAACACCGCTACCGCGACCGGAACCGCGAGGGTTAATAGCAGCACGCGCATTGACTGGATGACCGAAATGATCGCTGTGCCTGCGCCGATATCAGCGCTGAGGCTGATGACATAACTCAGATGCCCGGGACTGGATGCCAACAACGCGGTTTTTCGGTCCATTCCAAACACATGTTGAAACATGAACCCGCCAGCCAGCATAACAAGTGCGACGCTGATGCTCATCCCGATGAGGCTAACGGGCCAAGCCGCAGCCGCAGATAATATTTCGGGCGTAACGCTTGATCCCAAAGACAAACCGATGACGATAAAACAGGCGTCGCGCAATCTATCGGGGATCCGGCAATCGGCCCCAAACACTCCGGCCACCGAAACGAAGGCAGCCGGCCCTGTCAGAAACGGTGCTGGGACTTTGAACCACCACGCGACGATTGCGCCGATAATTCCAATTATCAATGCAATTGCAACTGGTCGGAACTGGCCCAATTTGTTCATAATTTGGAACCCCTGTTAGTTTATTTTGACTTCACTTAGCAACGCGGCCCATGATGCGCCGTGCATATCGCGATCCGCAACAGCGCCTTGCGTTTCCGGCCGTGGCAAACTGAACTTAAGAACGTTTAACGAGGGGATTTCAAACCGTTTCAGTGTTTCAGGGGGCACCGCAAACACCTTCGCCACGCGCTCAGTCGAAAGGCCATCGCGGATTTGCGTGAAAGCCCGTGGCGTTCCGCAGAATATGTCTATGGTTAGCCAAAACGGGCCAGCGTTTTTGCTTCGGACTTTTTCAACGATCGCGCCGAGATTAGCCAAAGTTCATTACCTCTAGCGAAAACGCGTCCATCGGGTCTGATAGTTCCAGAACATGATTCAAACAGAACGCATAAATTGCACCGCGGTTTAGTTCGGCAGGGGAAAAGGGGAAGGCGAAGGTTGGTTGTTCTTCCTCAGAAGTCAGGGGATGGTGCAATAAGTATGGGTTAAGCATTTGGGCGATTTCTGTCGCCAACTCTTGGGACTCTGCGGTGACAATTCCCATAGCACCAATCTCTTTTGGTGCGTCTTTACAGCTCTCAAGTTCCCCGAAACTAGCGTCTTCACCGATCAATCGCAGTTCAATCCCAAAATCATCAACAGACAAGCCCAGCCGATCTACAACCTTCGCGGTGCATTTCACCTTGATATCATCGACCCACTTCTTGGCGTTGGCCACATAGCGTTCGTCGCGCAGCAACGCGATCAGCACGCTTTGATACCCCGCCAATACCGCCCCCTCCAGCTTGACTGTGTAGCGATCCGACGGGATCCACTTCGATCCGGTCACGCGCACGCGCCTGTTATCCAGCGCGGTGTATTCAGCGTGTGTTACATCCAGATGCCCGCCCGGTTCATACAAAATGAACGGGTCACTGTTTTCGTAAAGCATGTGCGCGGAAACGGTGTGCGGCGTTGCGCGTGAGGTTTCAGCCATCGGTGTAACTGTAAAGCCCGAGTCATCGAATTCGATCAACACCACACCGGATTGTGGATTTGTTGCGCAAAGCGCCCCGCATTCCCCGATTTTTGCGCCGTGCCAAGCAGCGCCAGCGTTCAGACCGCGCATCAGGGGCAGGGCGGCGATTATTGCGGTGTCGGTTGTGCGTCCGGCGATGATGATATCGGCGCCGGTTTCCAGCGCGGTGGAAATTTGTTCCGCGCCCGCCAGTGCCACGATGTTGGTGCATTTCTGCAAGCGCGTTTCCGATATGTCCGGCGCATTGGGCAGAGGATGCAGGTGATTATTGCGGTAGGCCTGCGTTATGTAGTCATTCGATTGGGATGAACGAAGCACTGCTATTTTGACGCTCTGGCCAATTTCGACCGCAATTTCGCGGGTTATGTCCAGCAACCAGTCAACCGCGCTGTCTGTGCCACATGTGCCAGCGGTCCCGATTACTAGCGGCACGCCCGCTTTGGCCCGCGCCTCCATCAATCCGCGCCATTCAACTTTGGTCGAAGCGCGCGAATATTTCGAGACACCGCGACCGAGGTAAGCTGGACCAGAGTCGGTGGAGCCGCCGTCGATGGCAATGATGTCTGGCTTGCAGGCCAACCCCCGCTCCAATGCGGCTTTGTCATAATTCAGACCAGGCGCACCGGAGGGGATCAGAACGCGAACCATTTAGTCGGTGATCCGTTGCGGTTTCTTCAAGAATTTACGCAGGAACATCGGTGCAACGAAGCCGGCAATTGCGGCAATCCAAAGACCAATCGTGATAGGCGACGAAACCAAATACATAATATCACCATCCGAAATCACCATCGCTTGGCGCAACCTGTCCTCCATTTGGCCACCCAGAAGAATGCCCAAAATAACCGGAACAGTTGGGATATCGAGCTTGCGAAGCACATAGCCCAGAACACCAAAACCAATCATTAGTAGTAGGTCGAAATAGCTGCCGGAAAGCGAGTAGATACCTACAAACGAGATCATCGTGACACCGGGTAGCAATATCCACGGCGGTACCATCAATATTCTCACGAAGATTTTCACCATTGGAACATTCATCAACAACAGCACAACATTGGCGATAAACAGTGACGCGATTAGGCCCCAGACCAGCTCTGGCCGCTCAGCGAAAAGTGTCGGGCCAGGGGTGATATTCAGGGTCATCAGCAATGCAAGTAAAACGGCTGTTGTTCCTGATCCAGGTACACCAAGCGTCAGCATCGGGATTAGCGCGCCACCAGCGGCTGCGTTATTCCCTGCTTCGGGCGCGACGACGCCTTTCGGGACACCAGTACCAAATCCTCCCTTTTCACCTGCGATAGATTTTTCGGTCATATAGGCCATAAAGCTGCCTAGCGACGCTCCGGCACCAGGTAGAATTCCGGCGATAAAACCGACTATTGATGCGCGGAACATGGTCCAGCGCGTTTCGTAGATGGTTTTCCACGGGATTTTCACCTTTTC
>JAESQH010000141.1 GCA_016765235.1 Paracoccaceae bacterium | reverse complement strand
ATGTTCTGAAAATCCCGCCACTGGAAACTGGCCGCGATCAGGACGGCGTGCAGGTTTATGACCTGACCATGCAAAACAGCGTCACCGAGTTTTTTGAAGGTTATCAAACCCCGACAAGCGGGATTAACGGCAGTTACTTAGGGCCAACCTTGAAAGTGCGCGATGGTTCGGCTATCCGGTTTAATATTACAAATGACCTTGAGGAGCCATCAACCCTACATTGGCACGGCATGCATTTGCCCGCCCGCATGGATGGTGGCCCGCATCAAGTGGTGGCCGTAGGGGAAACCTGGGCCTCGGAATTCACGATCAAGCAAAAGGCGGCCAGCCTTTGGTATCACCCGCATTTGATGCACAAAACGGCAGAACAAGTCTGGGCCGGCATGGCGGGTATGGTCATTGTTGAAGATACGGAGTCAGACGCCCTGCCCCTGCCTAACGATTATGGTATCGACGATGTTCCGTTGGTGCTTCAGGATCGTACATTTACCCGCGACGGGCGGATGGATTACAAACTTTCGATGCATTCGCGCATGATGGGAATGGTTGGAAACATCCCGTTTGCCAACGGAACCTATGCACCATATTTCGAGGCTACGACAACGAAGTTGCGCCTGCGAATATTGAATGGCTCTAACGCCAGCACCTATAACCTCGCGCTGGATAACGGTGCGAGTTTCATGCAGATCGCAACCGATGGCGGTTTTCTGGAGGCTCCGGTCGAATTGAAACTGTTGCAATTGGCACCTGCCGAACGTGCAGAAATCATCGTTGATCTGGTTGCCGGCGAAAATGTTACGCTGGTAAATGTTGCTATTGGTGGAGGCTCCGGCGGCATGATGGCTGGCGAGAACAACAACGCGCCGGGAAACCCGTTCCTTGAAATACGCCCCGCGACAAGTTTGACACAATCACTTGATTTACCAACTCGCCTAACCACAATGGAATGGCTGAACGAAGCTGACGCAGTGAAAACCCGAGTGTTTACACTGGAAATGAAGATGGGCATGGCGGCGATGATGGGCGGCGGGAATGCTCCTAGAATAAACGGCAAGGTCATGGACTTGGACTACATCGACGAGGTTGTGAACCTTGGCGACACCGAGATTTGGGAGTTGCGAAATGTATCGGGAATGCCGCACCCGTTCCATATGCACGATGTGCAGTTCCAAATTCTGGACCGTAACGGCAAACCGCCCGCCGCAAACGAGCAAGGCCGCAAGGATCTGGTTTTGGTGAATGCCGGTGAAACTGTACGGATCATCATGCGGTTCGAGGATTANGCAGACGCAGACGCGCCGTTCATGTATCACTGCCATATACTCGAACATGAGGATGCGGGAATGATGGGGCAATTCGTAGTCGTCTAGGCTGGNTANTTNCGTGGTNAGNCTNNCNAACTGAATTCNGTCAGNTATCACCAANGGTGNCATTGCTGAANTATGCTGGCCTCTAANCGGAAAATGCGAAAGGTATTTCCGGAGGTTTATTTGTGGCTGTCAGGATTGTTTTGGCCGCAGGGCGATCCTTTGTCGAGTCAGCAGTGCACGGCGGTTACGATGCCTGTGTGCGTAGAGNTGAATGNGCTTGCTGCTCAACAACCAATTGGAAAGCACGCTTCTTACANAGAATATGTAATCCCAATCAAAAAANTCCTGTTTATTAGACTAGATAATTCAGCTAAACATCAGCCATTCCGCAATCCAACTCGCGCGTGAAGTATCGCGTAACCATAACGTAAGAGACATGATTAAATGATTAAAAACTCGACGATCCTTGTTACGGGCGGCACGGGGTCATTCGGCAACACGTTTGTGCCGATGACACTGGAAAAGTATAATCCTAAAAAGATTATCATTTTCTCGCGTGATGAAATGAAGCAGTGGGAGATGGCNAAGAAATTTCAAGNTGACGAACGGGTGCGGTTTTTCATCGGGGACGTTCGAGATAGAGATCGTTTGTATCGAGCACTTGATGGTGTGGACTATGTAGTGCATGCGGCCGCGACGAAAATTGTGCCCACGGCAGAATATAATCCCTTTGAATGTGTGAAAACCAATATCATTGGCGCAATGAACGTTATCGATGCCTGTATTGACAAAGGAATTAAACGAGTTGTCGCGCTCTCAACGGATAAAGCGAGTAGCCCGATAAACCTTTACGGTGCAACTAAGCTAGCATCCGACAAGTTATTTGTAGCGGGAAATTCATATTCGGGTGGGCACGGCACTCGGTTTGCTGTCGTACGTTATGGCAATGTTATGGGCTCGCGTGGGTCGGTCATTCCGTTTTTCATGTCAATAAAAGGCAAAGGTGTTTTGCCGATCACAGACCCGCGGATGACCCGGTTTATGATCACNCTGGAGCAAGGTGTAGATNTGGTATGGCACGCATTTGANGATATGGAGGGCGGTGAAGTTTATGTTAAAAAAATTCCCTCCATGAAAGTGACAGAACTCGCCAGCGCTATANCGCCAGAATCAGAGCAGGAAATCGTCGGGATTCGTCCCGGTGAAAAACTGCATGAGCAGATGATCGGCGAAGAGGATGCCGCATTCACGTATGAATACCCGGAGCACTACAAAATNTTNCCNGCGATNAATAACTGGGGCACNTCNAANGNGCGGATNAAGGACGGTAAGCGTGTCGCAGACGGTTTNTATTATACCAGNGACAANAATGTTGATTGGATGAGTAAAGAAGANTTNACNANTTGGATTAACGCCAACGCCGACAGTGTTGGAAANNCCTAATCATGATACCTTATGGTCGTCAGGATATTTCGCAGGAGGACATAGATTCCGTTGTCGAAGTTCTTCGATCGGATTTCTTGACGCAAGGCCCTAAAGTGCCACTTTTTGAAGAAACCGTGGCTAGTTATTGCGGCGCACACCATGCAGTTGCTGTAAATAGTGCGACTTCTGCATTACATATCGCCTGCTTGACTTTGGGCTTAGCGAAAGGCGACTGGCTTTGGACCACACCCATTACCTTTGTGGCTTCCTCCAATTGTGCTTTGTATTGCGGCGCGAAGGTAGATTTCGTCGATATTGATCCTCAGAGCTATAATCTCTCGGCAGTGAAGCTCGAAGAAAAGCTGCTTATAGCTGAGGCAGATGGTCGNCTACCCAAAATTGTAGTTCCCGTGCATTTGTGCGGTGAGCCATGCGATATGGNGGCGATCCACGCCCTTTCCAAACGCTTTGGCTTCAAAATCATTGAAGACGCNTCGCATGCGNTCGGTGGCAGTTACCACACGCAAAAGATTGGGGCCTGTCAGTATAGCGATATTACAGTTTTTAGTTTTCATCCGGTTAAGATTGTCACCACNGCNGAGGGCGGGCTGGCGCTAACCAATGATCCAGAAATTGCCCGCCGAATGGATTTGTTTCGCAGTCACGGCATAACCCGCGATCCGGAATTGATAACAGGTCCCTCAGATGGCGGCTGGTATTACGAGCAGATCGAACTTGGTTATAATTATAGAATGACCGAATTGCAGGCGGCGCTTGGCGTTAACCAGTTCAGACGTATCGATCAATTTGTCTCGCGACGCCACGAGTTGGCGGATAGATACGATAAACTCCTTTCGAGCCTGCCAGTCATCACGCCGTATCGCAACCCTGACACGTACTCTGGCCTACATTTGTATGTAATCCGGTTGCAGCTTGAGGAAATTGGCCCTACCCATGCCGAGGTTTTTGAACATCTTCGTGCATCGGGTATCGGAGTGAATTTACATTATATACCGGTCCACACCCAACCCTATTACCGCGATATGGGGTTTAAATCTGGAGATTTCCCCGAAGCGGAGCAATATTACCGCGAAGCAATAAGCCTGCCGATGTATCCAAACCTTAGCGAACTTCAGCAAGACAAAGTTGTGCACGCTTTAACACAAGCACTTTCATTATGAAAATTGCCGTAATACCTGCACGCGGTGGCAGCAAGCGTATCCCGCGTAAAAATATAAAGCCGTTTTGCGGTAAGCCAATGATTGCATATTCTATTGAAGCAGCCCTTGCGAGCGGTTGTTTTGACCAAGTCATGGTTTCGACTGACAGCGAAGAAATTGCGCAGATATCAGTAGCCCATGGGGCGACGGTTCCGTTTATGCGCCCCGAAAATCTATCGGATGATCATACGGGAACAACGCCGGTAATCGCTCATGCAACCGAATGGCTTATTCACGCTGGTACGCCGCCTGACCATGTGTGCTGTATCTATGCGACAGCACCATTTGTACGCCCGAAAGATATCGAAACAGGCCTGCGAATGATTGAAGAAGCGGACTGTGACTTTGCTTTCAGCGTCACAAGTTTTGCTTTTCCGATTCAACGTGCGGTTCGCATCACGAAGGACAACCGTGTGGAGATGTTTACACCGCACGCATTCCACACTCGTTCTCAAGATTTGGCGGAAGCTTTTCATGATGCGGGTCAGTTTTATTGGGGCACAGCGAGCGCTTGGATGGAGGCAAAACCCATATTTGGCGCTGGGTCTGTCCCGGTTGTGTTGCCACGTTATCGCGTGCAAGACATTGACACTCTAGAAGACTGGGAAACCGCGGAATTGATGTTTAAGGCAATGGGCGCGCGCTGATGGGGATACTCGTATTTCGAGCTGACGCATCGCTGGATATTGGCACCGGTCATATTATGCGCTGCTTAACGTTGGCCAAAGCATTGAGCGGGAATGAACAGCGCTGTATATTTATATGCCGTGAGCATCCGGGCAATCTAATCGAGATCATTAACGATGCGGGATTTGAAGTCTTTACATTACCAGCAGGCCCGAACGCCGCAGGCAATTCCCACAAAGACTGGTTGGGTGCCGATTGGCAGACTGATGCCGAGCAAACGCGTGATGCGCTCCAAGGGCTTGTGGTCGATTGGATAGTGGTTGACCATTACGCGATTGATGCCAACTGGGAGCGGGCAATGCGCCCATCGTGTAAACGGTTGATGGTCATAGACGACCTTGCCGATAGACCCCACGATTGCGATTTGCTGCTTGACCAAAATCTTGGCCACACAGTGGAGGAGTATGCAGGGCTGGTGCCCAAGGCTTGCCGCCTGCTGGTAGGCAGCAAGTATGCCATGCTAAGGCCTGAATTCGCCCAGCTTAGAGAGTTTAGTTTAAAGAGGCGTGCTAACCCGTCGCTGGATCATATTCTGATAACCATGGGGGGAGTTGATCAGAACAACGCGACCGGACAAGTACTGGAGGCACTTAAGTCGAGTACGCTTCCAGAAAACTGCCGGATTACTGTTGTTATGGGTCCTCATGCACCTTGGCTAAACGAAGTAGCAAAGATTGCGGCCGCCATGCCATGGGAAGTGGATGTTAAGGTAAGTGTTAACAATATGGCAAAGCTGATGGCTGACAGCGATTTAGCCATTGGTGCAGCAGGCAGCACCGCATGGGAGCGATGTTGTTTGGGGCTTCCTTGCGTGACTTTGGTGCTGGCTGATAATCAATCAGAAATAGCCAGTGCTCTCAGTGATGTGGGTGCCACTATCAAGCTGGAAGACACAGTCGGCGCACACTTTGGGATTGAACTGAATCGTATAATATCTGACATTAGTAATAACCTTAATATTTTAGAGAATGGTTCTAGGTTGGCAGCAAGTGTCACAAATGGCAGTGGTTCCGGGTTAGTTGTGGTGAATATATTGGACGCGAACAAATGAAGATAACAATTTTATGTAGCTCCCTAACTCATCCAGTGAACAACTATTTAGAAAAGTGGATGCTCAAAAATGAGCCTGAGCATTCTATAGATCTGATTAGATCCAAAAATGACCTAACTAATGGACATTTGCTATTTTTAATTTCAACTAATGAATTAATTGGGGCCAAGGATCGCGATCGTTATTCAAAAACTCTGGTTATTCACGCCAGCGATTTACCTTTGGGCAGAGGGTGGAGCCCGCATATTTGGCAACTTCTTGAAGGAGCCACACAAATCACGGTTTCGTTGCGTGAAGCCAAAGATAATGTCGATAGTGGCGACATTTGGAAAAAACTAATTGTTGAAATCCCAACTGGTTTTCTATGGGATGAGATAAATCACGTAATATTTAAAGCCGAATTAGAATTAATGGATTTTGCAGTTCAGCAATTCATTGATGTTATCCCTCAACCCCAAATTACTGATATTACACCTACTTATTTTCGCCGTAGAACACCAGATGACAGCAAAATATATCCAGAACTATCAATTCAGGACCAGTTCGATTTGATAAGAGTTTGTGATCCAAATAGATTTCCCGCTTATTTTGACCTACACGGTGAGCGTTATATAATTCGACTGGAAAAGATGAAATGAATAAATCTATAACAATTGATGGAACAACAATAGGCATAGACCACCCGCCTTATTTGATTGCCGAAATATCTGCCAATCATAATGGCAAAATTGAAAATGCCCTTTCGCTTATCGAAAAAGCTAAAGTTGCAGGCGCTGATGCTGTCAAACTTCAAACCTACCGTCCCGACACAATTACGCTTGATTGTGACAGTGAAGATTTCCGGATATCCGGCGGCCTATGGGATGGCCGCACACTTTTCGAGCTGTACGAAGAAGCTCATATGCCATGGGAGTGGCACGCACCGCTCTTTGCCCATGCGCGCAATGTCGGAATTACGATTTTCAGCTCTCCATTCGATACGACGGCCATCGATTTGCTCGAAGATCTAAATGCACCGGCTTATAAAATAGCGTCGTTCGAAGCGGTAGATTTACCTCTTATCCGGTATGCCGCCAGCACTGGCAAACCTATGATAATTTCGACAGGTATGGCCGATGCCGAAGAAATAGCCGAAGCAGTGTCCGCAGCGCGAGAAGGCGGTTGCAGCGAGTTGGCAATACTGCATTGCGTTAGCGGCTATCCTGCGCCACCAGAGGATTTTAACTTGCGGACCATTCCCGATATGATCGAGCGGTTTGGACTGGTTACCGGGCTATCGGACCACACGTTAGATAATACAACGGCGATCGCAAGCGTTGCTGTCGGGGCTTCGATAATCGAAAAACATTTCACTCTGGATCGAACCGGTGGTGGACCCGACGACAGCTTTAGTCTGGAACCAAAAGAAATGGCGGAACTTTGCGAAGGAGCAAAAACCGCATGGTCGGCCCTTGGGAAAATTGATTATGGTCGGAAATCCTCTGAGGAAGCTAACATCCGGTTCCGTCGCTCGCTCTACTTCGTGAAGGACCTCCAATCGGGCGATATTATTAACGCGGATGCTGTACGTAGTGTGAGGCCCGGTTTTGGTGCTGCACCTAAACATCTGGATCAAGTTATAGGAAGCCGCGTGACGATTGACACGAAAGCTAACACACCGGTTATTCTTGCGAACCTAAAGTCCGGCAAATAACAACATGGGAAAAGGGTTTCCATCACTTAGTCTGCGGCTGGCATTGCTGGGATATGCTGTGCTGTGGGCGACGCTGCTGCCGGTCGTTATCTTGTATATTTTCAAGAGGGCAAAACGAGACTCCCGATATTCAAAACATATGGGTGAACGCTTTGGGCGCTATAAAGATGTGACCGGAGATTGCGTTTGGATTCATGCGGTTTCGCTGGGTGAGATGCGTGCCGCTGCTCCGCTGATTAAGACTCTGCTCAAAAACGGGGAACGGATAGTTACCACTCATTTTACACCTGCTGGCCGAACCGCCGCGAAAACTTTATTTCCAGAGGCTTGCGAAAGTGGCAACCTTATCCCGGTCTATGTACCATTTGAATTTGACTGGGTTTTTCGTCGATTTTTCAAAGCATTTTCCCCAAAATATGGGCTGGTCATGGAAGTCGAGATGTGGCCACGCATGATTGCCAGCGCGCGCCGTCATGAAGTGCCGCTTTTTATGTGTAATGGCCATTATCCCGAAAAGAGCTATCAACGTGACAAGCGGAAATTCGGGTTACGTGGGCGGCTTGTCACGGGGTTCACAGCTTTGTTCATTAAGTCGGAACCTGATGCGGAACGGTTTCGGGGGTTTGGGGCCACCAATGTTTTCGTCACCGGGGAGTTGCGGTTTGATCAATTTATCCCGCCCAATCAAATAAATGCTGCGGATATATTACTAAAGGATCCGCATCGCGCGTTACTTGGCCGAACAATCATCACGCTTGCTAGCGTTGTTGAAGGCGAAGACCCTCAATATATTGACGCAATAAAGCGAATTTGTCGCGAATTTGCAATACTGGGCCGCCCGGCGCCACTGTTTGTGTACGTCCCACGAGCGCCCGAGCGGTTTGTGGATGTTGCGCGTTTACTTAACGCCGAAGGGTTCCGAACGGCACGACGGACCGAAATTTTGGACGTGGGTTTTGGCTCGGTAGGGAACGTGAATTTCAAGAATGTGGACATCCTGATCGGTGACTCCCTTGGAGAAATGTTCTTCTATTTGGCACTGGCTGATATTGTCATTGTTGGGGGTGGGTTTGTGCCTACCGGCGCGCATAATGTTATCGAACCGCTGGCCCTTAAAAAAACCGTATTGGTTGGCCCCCATATCTGGACCATCGAATACCCAGCACTTGAAGCAATTGAAGCGGGGGCACTCGAGTCTGTTGAGACCATTGAAGCTTTAGTCGCTTCGATTGTTAAACTGGACAATGAAGAAGCAAAATCTCTCAAGAAGATTGAGGTTGAACGGTTTTATGCAGCACATACGGGCGCCGTTGATTCCACGCTTTCGGCAATAAGAAATATCCTCAATCTGAATAAACACAAGTAATTTTGACCAAGTGCCAATTTTCGGCAGCATCGGGTGTCAATCGCGGTGTAAAAAGGGGCCAGAATGTGCCGCAAAATACCGCTACTGTTTTGGAGTTTTTCTTCGTCATAAATCCTGATCCGTAACCGCCCTCGTAATTGCACTGAGTTCGGTCGAATGTAGTTTTGTACTTGTATAGTATTTCTAAAAATATCTCTCGTTGTCTCGAGTTAACGCGCAGGCAAACCGAAATGGCTTTGTTCGGATACATTAATGGGTTTTGTAATCCTCGACGCAGGCATTCTACGCTAGGCGGTAAAAGCCCCTTCGCATTTGAACGAAAGGCTGCGTAATTCTACTAGCGGACTCCATGTAAAATGGGGGGATTACCATATGCCATCACAACATACAGCAGAATTCAGACAAGAGGCAGTCCGCGTAGCACTGACGAGCGGATTGAATCGCAAGCAGGTAACTTCT